>JAFGUP010000054.1 GCA_016938475.1 Sphaerochaetaceae bacterium | reverse complement strand
TATTCCCTCTCACGTTTCAAGATCAAGTTCAAGGACGAGGTAGGCATTACCCCGGCAAACTACATCACGATCAAGAAACTTGAATATGCGAAAAAGATGCTTGTACGAACGGACTATTCCATTTCACAGATTGCACTCGACGCAGGGTTCTCTTCGAGTAACTATTTCACCACAGTGATGCAGAAGCTTGCCTACTGTACTCCGAGCGGATACAGGGACCTGCATAGAAGACTCCTTAACGAAGCTGACAAGTTGTAATCCTTCCATCCTGTCTCATATTGACACTTATCGATGTATCAGCTATATTTCATATCGAAACTTTTCGATATGAGGAAGGCCTGCTGTGTCCGATCACTCCCAGAACGCATTACTATTCAAAGCTTTAGGTGACGAACAACGCCTGAAAATCCTGGAACTGCTCCGAGATGGAGAAAAATGTGCGTGCAAGCTGCTTGAATATCTTTCGATCAATCAATCATCCCTCTCCTACCATATGAAGATCCTCACAGCTTCCGGTATTGTCGGAACCAGACCTAACGGGAAGTGGACCTATTACCATATCGATGAAACGGGAAGCCGTGCAGCCATCGAACTGGTAACCAGGCTCACTCAGGTGAACAGGGTATCCTTCGGTGCCACATGCTGCTCTGTCGTGCAGAGAGGTACTCTATGATAATGACAGCATGGAACGTCCTGCAGAATCAGATTCTCGGTATGAGATGGCTGTATGAGTCTGTTGAACACCTTCTGGCCTCCTTGTCCCTCGACATGACCAGCAGATGGGTGCATGCACTTCACTTCTTCATCTATGACGTCATCAAGATCACGCTTCTTCTGTGTTTTCTGATATTTCTCATAAGCTACATACAAAGCTACTTCCCTCCCGAACGATCACGGCGGATACTCGGGCGATTCAATGGCATCTCTGCCCGCATCATGGCAGCTCTGCTGGGAACAGTCACTCCCTTCTGCTCCTGTTCTTCAATCCCCCTTTTTATCGGTTTCACTTCGGCCCGTATTCCTCTTTCAGTCACCTTCAGTTTCCTGATCAGCTCTCCAATGGTGGATCTGGGCTCTCTTGTGATCCTCATGAGTATCTTCGGGGCGAAGGTTGCCATCGTGTATGTTGTGACCGGTCTGATCATAGCTGTTGCCGGAGGAACGCTGATTGGCAGAATGCACATGGAAGATCAGGTTGAAGAGTTTATCATGAAGGCACAGGGAATCGACATTGAAGTGCCGCAGCTGACTCGACGAGATAGATTCCGGTTCGCACTCGATCAGATGAGCAGCACCCTGCAGAAGGTTTTTCCCTATATCCTGATCGGAGTGGCCATAGGGGCGGTGATTCACAACTGGATTCCGCAGTCCCTCATAGCGACCATTCTCGGAGACAGCAATCCTCTGTCTGTGCCTCTTGCCACATTAGTGGGCACACCTATGTATGGGGATATCTTCGGTGCTATACCGATAGCGGAAGCACTTCTCTCAAAGGGGGCCATGCTTGGAACCGTTCTGGCTTTCATGATGTCAGTCACGACACTCTCTCTCCCTTCGATGATACTGCTCAGAAAGGCTATCAAACCGCGTCTTCTGTTCCTTTTCATTACCGTATGTATCACAGGTATCATCCTCGTGGGATATCTGTTCAACTCACTACAATTCCTCTTCCTGTAAGGGGAAATTCATCAATCAGGAGAAATCAATGGGCCTATTCAGCAAGAAGACGATACAGGAGACACAACAGACAGATCGCAGGGTAAAAATCCTCGGTAGCGGCTGTGCACGGTGCAACAAACTCGAAGGGGCAACCGTCAAAGCTCTGCAGGAGCTCGGCAAGGAAACGGAAGTCGATCATGTGCGCGAATATGATCAGATCATGGCCTATGGCGTGATGAGTCTGCCTGCTCTGGTAGTCGATGGTTCTGTCGTATCAGCCGGGAAGGTCCTGACCGTACAGGAAGCAAAGGATATTCTTTCTGATAAGCTGACCTGACGGGATGACAGGTCTTCCATCCTGTACTAAGCTACAGCGGTCAGGAGGATGCGATGTACGAACAGAAGACACTTCCCACTGAGATCTCTGTTCTCGATTTCCTCGAAGGAATCGAGAACAAGAAGAAGCGACAGGAGGCCTACACTCTCCTTAATCTGATCAGAGACATCACAGGAGAGGAAGCTGTGTTATGGAAGGGGAATATCATCGGGTTCGGTGAATACTCCTACCGGTACGCAAGCGGCCACTCGGGAAGATCGTTTCTTTTCGGTTTTTCTCCCCGCAAGAGCGGTTTCAGCCTCTACACGGCAACCGGAGAGAGCGGCATCGAAGAGCGGCTGTACAGACTCGGCAGACACAGGATGGGAAAAGCATGTCTGTATGTGAATCACCTCGATGATATCGACCTTGTGGTACTCGGTGAGATCATTACCGCATCAGTGACCTTCCTCAGGGAACAGATTGACAGAAAGGCGTAAAAGAAAATGCAAATGACTTGCATTTTCTGGCAGGCAGCTGTATATTCAGTGCATGATACGAAACACATACACACATATAACGGTCATTGCTGTACTACTGGTTTCTCTGACCCTTCCCCTCTCGGGGCAGGGAGTGAAAGAACAGCCTGAACAGCCTCAACTGACTGTAGCCGTTTCCATTCTGCCTCATCAGGCTGCAGTAGACAGGATATCGGGAGGACTGGCCAGTTCGGTCGTTCTGGTGGGGCCGGGGCAGTCACCTCACGCCTATGAGCCGACACCTCGGCAGATGAGTGAACTTTCTCAGGCCGACCTCTGGCTCCTCAGCGGCACGGAGTTCGAACATGCCCTGGAAGACAAGATCGCAGAACTCTATCCCGATCTGAATATCATTGACGGTACAGAAGGAGTCACCTTCCGCACTCTTGAGGATCATGACCATGACGAAAAAGAGCATGATGCAGAGGGTCCCGAAGAAGGTCGTGATCAGCATACATGGCTCGGCAGAGAACCCTATATTCAGTTCATCGACCATGCTCTTCAGGCCATGAAGAGGCATGACCCGGCCAACGCAGCTGTCTATGAACAGAACGCGGCTGCATATCTGACAGAGATCAATGAGAGCTTCGAGAGCCTCAGGGCTGACCTTGCCTATCTGGAGGGAGAGACAGTACTCGTTTTCCACCCTGCTTTCGGTTACTTCCTTGATGAGTTCGGTCTTGATCAGGAGGCTATCGAGACCGGAGGAAAGGAACCTACAGCTCGTGTACTTTCGTCGATCATCAACGAAGCTGTCGAAGATGGGATCAAAACCGTATTCGTCCAGGAACAGTTTCCGACTTCGGCAGCTGAGAGCGTTGCTGATGCCATCGGGGGATCTGTTGTCGCCCTGAATCCTCTTGCCTATGACTGGCTCGAGAATATTCGAAGAATGGGAGATGCTCTCAAGGACTCTTTGTAAAGGGAGATGTATATGCATACAACGGAGCACAGGACAGTTGTGCTGAAATTCGACCAGGTAAGTTTTTCCTACCCGGGAGTGGAGGTACTCACATCCACCTCATTTCATGTTCATGAGGGTGAGTTCATTGCTCTGGTAGGTCCCAACGGTGCAGGTAAATCCACCATCCTCCGTCTCATCCTCGGACTCGAGACACCTATGAGAGGAGCCATCTCACTGTTCAACAGACCGGTAGAGGAAACGCGTAATCGTATCGGATATGTACCACAGTATGCAAAGTATGACTTCTCCTTCCCGATCAGCGTCTTTGAGGTGGTGAGGATGGGCAGGCTCGGCACATGGCAGTCACGCTATTCATCTGAGGACAGAGACCAGGTTATGGATGCTCTCAGACTTATGGACATCGAACACCTGGAAAAGCGACCCTTCAACGCATTGAGCGGGGGTCAGCGCAGGAGAGTTCTTGTCGCTCGCGCCCTCGCAGGCAACCCCTCACTACTCCTTATGGACGAACCCACTGCTAACATGGATGCACAGAGTGAGAGGAATTTCTATGATGCACTTGAGCGGATAAAGGGTAAGGTGACGGTATTGATCGTCACCCACGACACCTCCTATGTTTCAGTTCTCACCGACAGGGTTCTGTGTGCCGGTGATAAAGGGTGTGAGGGCCATATCGGGAAAGTGGTGCAGCATCCTCTGACCATCGTAGAGGAAGGAATCGGTCATATGAAAAAGGCGAAAGTCCTTCACGAAAAAGAACTGGATCATACCTGTGATGCACTGCAGGAGGCAACAGATGACTGATTTCCTAAGTGCGCTTATGAGTCCTTCTATGCCGTTTGTCCGCAATGCACTGATTGCAGGACTTCTTTCAAGCATCCTGTTCGGAGTACTGGGAACCGTGATTACCGTCCGCAGGATAGGAAGTCTTGCAGGAGCAATTTCCCATGCTGTTCTCGGTGGCATCGGAATTGCAATACTGCTCTCTTCCAGAAATATCGTCTCGCTGCCCCCGATAGCAGGAGCCCTGATATTTGCAGTCATCGCAGCACTGATCATCGCATTCGTTGCACTCAAGGCGAAACAGCGGGAAGATACGGTGATCAATGCGATCTGGGCGATCGGAATGAGTATCGGAGTGGTCAGCATGGCAAAGAGTCCCACCTACGCAGATCCGTTGAGTTACCTGTTCGGTAACATCCTGCTGATCGGTTCCAGTGATTTGATACTTCTAGCCTTTCTTGATGTCGTGATTCTGATTCTGTTGTGGAAATTCTACCCGCAGATCGAAGCGACCAGCTTTGATGAGGAGTTCGCCAGAGTCAGAGGGATAAACTCTCAGCTGGTCTTCATCCTGATACTTATCATCACGGCAGTGGCAATTGTTCTTCTGCAGACCTTTGTCGGAATCGTCATGGTGATAGCGATGCTCACCCTTCCGAGCGGAACAGCAGGGTTCAGTGCGAAGAACATGCTGACGATGATGGGTCTTGCGACCCTTTACTCTGCCGTGTTCAGTGCCGGAGGGCTGGTAATCGGCTGGCAGCTCGATATCCCCACAGGGGCTACTGTCGTACTCCTGAGTGGTGCAGTCTTCCTGGCATTCTCAGCAGTCGCCTCACGCAGGAGAAAGAAAGATGACTCGCGCACGTAAACATATCCTCGATATCCTCACCTCCTCTGAAGTACCTTTAAGTGCACAGGATATCGAACAGCGAAAGACGATCGAGATGAACAGTGTGACCGTCTATCGGACACTTCATTATCTTGAAGCACACGAATACTGCGACTCGTTCCCTCTGACCTGCTCAGAGCATGGTACAGAACGGTACTATTCGGCCGTCCATCACCGTACAGACGGAACCTGTGACCATCATCACTGGTTCCACTGCATCGAATGTCACCAGTTCATTGATCTGGGAACCTGCCGTATAGATGAGCTTATTGCAGGGTATGAGAAGGAACTGTCGGTTTCAGTGGTAGGCCACAGTCTCTCACTTACCGGTGTGTGTGCGAGGTGCCTACAAACTCGGGATCACTCAGGGAATCGAGAACATCAAGGACCACCTCAAGCAGAAGGTTGACAGCCTCCTCCTCTGTGTAGGGCTCTTGTACCACCTGAAACACTTCATGCCCGCCGACTGCACTATACAGGGCAAGCTCAGGGGGAGAAGTAGGCCTCCTGTGACCTCCGGTCAACTCTTTGAGCGGAGTTCTTGTCAGAGCGCTGAGCATCCTGTAGTCAGTCTGCTCGATGACTGCGGAGAATATATGACGGTCGGTATCATCAAAGATGATCAGCGCATAGGGAAACAGCAGATATCCGTCTGAGTGGACGGGTCGAGGATTGACACACAGGTACCCCTTCATCTGTTCCTCTCTGAATAGATAATACCCTGAACCTTCCTTGATATCATGAATATCCGGCATCATAGGGTATAGGGTGCTGTCGATTTCCCTATAGGTTTTACTCATGGCTGTCTTCTCCTCTTCCCCATCATACACGCTCCAGCAGATGTGCGATACTCAGGTTGCCCAGCGTCTTGATCCCTTTATCATGAACCTGGCTGGTCACGGCATTACCGGCTGTGTCCACATTCTGTTCGAGAAAGACCTCGCCGAACAGGTCTTCCGCTATATCTCTCACTTTCAGATCCTCAAGAGGGCGTGCAGGGATATATGATGCGTGCAGAGGACTCGTTGCGATGATATAGTTATTCTGTTCGAGCGTGTTGAGTATCTCGAACAACTGTTTCTCATTCATCAGAAGCCTCTCACTGATCTCCCTTACCTTCGTCTCACCTTTTCCATCTCTGAAGTGGGAGCCGATGACCATCATCACATTGATCCCCCCCGCAAGCTGCTCTGCTGGTGACACAGGGTGACTGAGCATCTTCGCTTCGGGACGGTACTGGTGTACATAGCTTACCTGTGATCCGAACAGTATCACAAGCCAGATCACATATATCCAGAGAAGGAAGATGAAGACAACAGCGAAGGAGCCGTAGATGACGCTGAGAGAGAACAGAGAGTTTACGATTGCAGAAAAAATGGTATTGGTTATCAGCATACCGACAGTGGCGACTGTCGCTCCGATACCTGCACTCGAAGTGAACACCTTTGATTTCGGTGCCAGCTTCAGGAGAGAGAAAACGAATACCCATGCGATGAGCCAGGGAAGAACGTGCTGCAGAAAGACCTGAACGATCTGCGAGTAGAATTCCCATTCAAGCAGGTTGATGACAAAGGAACTAAAGACCGACTTGACACCGACAAAGGAGGCAATGAGTATCACACCGAGCAGCAATGCCGTGACAAGGGTCCCGGTGCGCTTCATCATACTCTCTTTGTGCAGATTCGCATCGTAGATATGATTTACCACCGAATAGACCTTGTTCATCAGCAGAAGACTGGTGAAGCCGAAGGATATCAGACCGACAATACCGAGGCTTGTCGCGTTTCCGCTGTACCGCGCGACGAGCCGTATCAGGTCGTTGCCTGCAGAATTACCGAAGATAGACACGAACAATGCTGTGAGAGATTCATAGAACGGCTGCAATACATCAAAGAGTGTGAGAAACGTGACAAGAAAGGAGAAGAAGGGAATGACACTGATCAGAGTATTATAGACAATACCGGAAGCAAGAATCGGAGTCTGGTCCTTCCTGTATTTGGCAATGAGAACTTCAACTGTCTTTTTCCAGGTAGTGGGATGCTTCACCTCGAGTACTTATCTCTCCTTCAACACATGCTCAGTGAGCCAGGTTCCTATCGTCGCATAGATATCACGATAGTTCGTTTCATTCAAGAGCTCGTGCCGTCCTTTGAGCACCAGATTCATTCTCAGGTCTCTTATCCCTGCCTTCTGATACAGCTCATAGACCTTTTTGACTCCTTTGCCGAAATCGCCCACCGGATCATCCTCTCCGCTGATCAGAAAGAGAGGCAGGTCAGCTCGTATGAGGGAGGCTTTCGATTCATCATTCGAAAGGGCAATTCCGTCAAGAAGATCAACAAAGAACCGGCTGGTGCAGATGAACCCGCACAGGGGATCATCGTTGTATTTTCTGACTTCCTCCTCATCTCTGCTGAGCCAGTCAAAATCAGTCTTCCGGTCGGGAAAGTGCTTTGCGAACGAGCCGAAGCTGAGGTTATCAAGAAGCGGATCGGGTCGCCTGCCGCCGTTGAACCTGCTTTTCATCACGGCGATCAGCCGTCCTGCTCTGGCCAGAAGTCCCTTATCACCTGCCGTTCCACTGAGGATCACTCCATCATAGAGGTGTGAATTATCTATCATGAGAGAACGTGCGATAAAGGACCCCATCGAGTGACCAAACAGGAAATGAGGCACCTCACTATGTATGTCCCCGATCATCCGGGAGATCTCGAGTGAGTCGAGAACGACACGGGACCATCCATCCTTCGATGCGAAATAGCCAAGTTCACCCTCCTCTGCGCTCTGCCCGTGACCACGGTGGTCCTGAGCATACACTGCCGCACCGAGTGTGTTCAGATAGCCGGCAAACCGGTCGTATCGCAATGAATGCTCTGCCATACCATGAAGAATGTGTACGGTGAACAGGATATGTCCATCCTGGGGTGTCCATACCCTGTACACAAGATCCTTTCCATCCGAACACGTGAATACTTCCTTCTTCATCGGAGTCCTCCCCTTTGCTATAATTCTAATTCATTCAGATCGCCTGAGCAATGGTAATCCACCTGCAGCAAACGGTTAATCACCAACCATGGCAGAGAGTGATTATGACACAAGGGAGGTATTTTACACTTGAAAAAAGTGGTACACCTTCGTATTATTCTTTCACCATGGTGAAAAAAATCTTTGTGTTCTCCGATCTTCACGGGAACGTCGCACAGCTCAAGAGAGTCTCACACCTTGTACAGGAAGAAGGTGCCGATCAGATCATCTTCGCCGGTGATATGGGCTTCACCCTACTCGGGAACCACATCGATATGTTCTATTCGCTGGGTGACTCTATCACTCAGGTACGTGGCAATGTAGATCCCTCCTGGGTATTTATGAATGCGGGCATGACTGTGCCTCTTATGTACACCAGCATCACTGCCTTCGGACGAACTATAGGTATCACCCATGGAGACTATTATGATTCCTGGTCACAGCTGTCGATACCTCTCACGGATAGCGACATCTTTATCTGCGGTCATACCCACGTCCCGGTGCTGGGAAAAAGCAGAGGAGAGCCGTATATCCTCAATCCCGGATCGGTAACCTCCTCACGAAACGGCTTCCCCGAGAGCTACGCCATCATAGAAGAGCATGCTATCACCATCAAACGTGTCGACTTGGGAACACCCATAGAACCGATGTACCTCGAACTATAAGGCACTACCCATCGAGATTCCGATCCTCACATACCACTCTAGTGTCTGCACATACTCAAGACTGTAGGTCTGTACAGCGTCAATCAGATGAGCAGACGGGGAATAGGAGAATCCCGCGGCGCACTCTATCGCATAGGAGACTCCCTGCATCTGAAAGCGTGAGTCACTGAATACCAGGCATCCGATCTCAGTGTTTACCAGCGGAGTTATCGAATCGAACTCACGTACCCGTTCAGCACTGACAGAATCATTCTTAAAGACCGATATTCGTCTCACCCCGGAAGCCATTGACACAAAGGGCGAAACAATCCAGTTGTGTACTCGCCCGATACTATACCGTATCCCCCCTTTCCACCAGGAGATGTTCTGTCGCATATTCACCGTGATATCGAGAATATAATCATCGAAACTATTGGTAAAGAAAAGACTCAGGTAATCACCCAGATGATATACCACAGACAGCGTCATTGCCTTTTCAGGGACTGTCAGACTGAGAGAGAGTGCGTAGTTCTGTGGTAGATCGGCCTCTGATTCTATGTTTTCACCGAAGCGAAAACCGATACCTCCCCATCCTCTCCCGCTTGACAGGTAAGCACGAAACAGAAGATCGACAAGCCCCATCCTGCCGTTGAGGTGGAGATAGATTCCTGACTCACTCAATGCAATCATCTCATGAAGCAGCACTTCATCAAAAGCCCCTGAGTATGCAAAGCCCAGGCCGAGAGAGAGGTTCTGCGAAGAGGAAACTCTCTGTCCGATCGAAGTCTCAAGGGCTAGATCGAACCCGTACCCCACCGAATAATCGAAGCGCTGTTCGAGAGCAAGATCGAAAGATGCCCGAGAGAACCAGGGTACCGGAAAGTGGGTTCTCAGCCTCTGGCTCTGAGAGATCCTTGGATACAGACCGATGGAATCATCCTGACAGTAGGGAAGAAACACAAGAGGGATACCGTTCATCTCGTGCCATGTATTCTGGATGGTCTGAAACCCGAGGTTCCCTGCGAGAGTCAGTCCGAGCAGGGCAGAAAGTTCATAGGTCATATCGTAGGATTTACCTGGAAAGGAGAGAGTATGGGTCCATCCCGTTTCAACAATAAGTTCATCATAGCGACTTCTGGAACTATCTGTGACAGACGACCTCATCGTGAGACCTGCCGCCTCTACTCGTGCAGTGAGACCCGGGGAGAATCGTGTGGTCAATACAGCTCCATATGAGCGCAGGTCATCCGCATTCTGAACAAGGCCCACTGTCATAGCATCATTGAGACCGATGAAGGAGAAGTCCAGAAGGCGTGCAAAGGCAAGACTGCCACAGTATAGTAACAATGCAAGAAGCAACAGTATCCTATACCTCTTTGGCATACTCCACCACCAACAGTTCCCTCTCATGAAGATACTCTTCATAGATCCTGGTAAAGGGAACAGTTGATTCGTCATTCAGGTTGCTTGATACATCAATCAACCATTGGAGAGGCACATGAATAGAGTCAGCGAATCGACCGCTCACCTTTTCATAGTTCATAAGAGTCCTGATGGCAACGTTCATCAGACTCTCTTCATCATAGGTCACACCATACAGACGACTGATCAGCTCCTGAAGGATCTCCATCCCTGATCCCCGGGTGCTCAGTTTTCGTCCTTTCTTCACTTTCAGAGCAAACAGCTGGTAATCCGAGAGGCCGAAGGCAGTGGAAAGCAGGTAGAGAAGCTCGCTTTCCAACACCTCCTTACCCTTTCCCTGAATCTTTTTCGTATGGGCTTCAGGAGTGTGAAACTCACTGGGAAGCAGGTAATCGTAGCCAAGAGCCATGACAAGAGCCTGTCCGTAGGCTCCTCTCGGGTCAACCGGAAGCGTCTCCTTCCCGTTGATGCCGGTCATAAACTGCGAAGCCTCATACCGCTCTCCAAGGCCTGTTGTCCCTCTTGAGAGAACAGAACCCGCAGGGCTCTTAGCTATCTGATCTATAAGATCCTCGACTGAAGAAAAATCCCGGTAGGTAACGCCGAAGTCGCTGCACACTCCCCGGTGGGAGGCCTCCATGCACCAGGAGACCACACGAGCTGTGCTGAGAGGATCCAACCCTGATTCCAGTGCCGTTGAAACGAACTGCATGGCAAGAGACGGGTCATAGTTTCCGATATTCGAGCCGAAGGCAAGCAGCATCAGAGCATTGACGGGGATAGGCCGACCTGCCCCCTGATACTGTATCCGGCCTCGTTCATCAACACTGTACACCTGCGGGTGTTCGCTGAAGCACAGATGCTTCATCCTCGGATCATACCGTCCCGATCCATGACGGACAGAGGCAGCTCCCTTCTCCATAGAAATCCGCACAGGATACATGAGACTTTCATCGTGAGCGATCCGGGCTATGTAACTTGATGTGATGGCGGCCTCAAGGTCCGACAGATCTTTCAGAGTCTGCTCGCGAGTACCTGCCGTGTAGCTGTAACTGCCACCACTGATGATGATCCCCTTGATCCTCTTCATGCCGAGGACAGCACCGAAGCCCTCTCTGTCGATGGCAGAAAGGTCACTCATAACCGAAGCGTAGGGAACTTCCCTTTCCCCGGCGGGTCCGATCAGCAGTGCACTCTGATCCTTTGTGAGGTTCAGGATCTTCAATGATTCGCTGATACGTTTCTCTATCAAATGTTCACTTGCTGTGAAGGTGACTCCCTGCTCATCAATGCGGATGAGCATCTGCCGCCGAGCCGCTCCGACGAGAACGATGGAATGAAAACCACAACTGGAAAGAAGAGAGGGGAAACGACTCATGCCGCCAGATATACGAACTGCCCCTGAGAGAGGAGAAATCGATGCGATGGTAAGGTGACAGTGGCTTGCTGTGTTCAACTCACTGAGCAGACCATTCGAGAAGACGATGGGTGAAGCTATCACACCTTCGGCATCCTCTCTGTGTCTTGCGAAGAGTTCGATTGCCACTCCGGCTCCTGCGAGAAGCTGCCGTGAGGTCTCTTCCCCCAGCGAGAGGACCTTCCACTGTTCCCTGGCCAGATCGATAAGCAGATACTGCAGTGCAGGTCGTTTTTTCTCCATCTTCACCTCCTCCCTATATTCACAGTATCCCGTGAAAGCACCGTTCGTCAATCTTTCATCTTGCTCACCCTCTGGTGAAAGAGTACAATACTGCCTGTGATGAATACCTTTTTACAACAACGATGGGGGAAAGGAAGTCTTGAACTCCTTGCCCGCCATCTGCAGTGCATTACTACTATGGACCCTGATTCCTCATCCGATCTGCTGTTCCTGACAGAGGGAGAAGCATTTTTTCTCTCGTATGAAGACTCACAGGAGACTGTCACTCTCTGTGTGAGATTCATCAAGGCCAAACGGCGTCTGGTCATCTGCAATAAGAATGAGGCACTGAGGGGGGGTATCATCCTGCCCGCATTCTACCGCAGGAATACCCTCCCTCTGCATGACCTGTATGCGCAGAACTATCTGGCGTCAGAAGGAGATCCTTCTCTCACGCGCCATCTGGTCCACTGGCTGTACCGCTCAAAGAAGATGCGGTCCATCACAGGTGACAGGTCGATTGCTTCAATACCCCGTGCCGGCCGCTACTGGATACAATTCGTTCTTGTCAGCCTACAGAAGAAAGGAGGAGAACGATGAACACCAACCGTGCCTATCAGACAGGAAGGAGGAGGATTGTCGCTGGAATCGGCTCTCTTACAACTCTTGGGACCCATCTGGATAATCTGGGAATAAGAAATCCAGAATGGATCATACGGCCATCCATGAAATCTCATGTAGCTGCTCTGGTGAAACAGGGAACAGGGGAAGACATTGATGCAATGGTCGTATTCGGGTGTACCGAGGAACTCAGAGTCGCCCATGACATGCTCACCAACCACTCTCTGGATCTGCCGCTGATTCTTATTCCTTCTGGGCAGATCTCTCCTTCACAGCTCATCGAAGCTCCTTACGAGGTCTCTCTGATGCTAATCGATGAATCTCTTGCAGGACGAATGAGAGAAACAGAGATCAAGCAGCTCATGAGTCTCTCGCTCTTCTATCTGCTTGCCTCCCTCACAGAACCATATGACCCGATGATCACCGTTGATGCACGATTCATCCTGACCAGGGCGATACGTGTTCAAAAAGAACTTACTGATTCGAGAAAGCTGGCGAGCTATCTGACAACAACGATTCTTCCTGTGACGATAGATATGGGGAGGAACCGCAGAGCTAATCCGATCATATCTCTGATGAATCACCTCACCGTCTATCCGTTCACGATATTCGACAGTGCAGGGATGCTTCTTCTTCCCCTCGTTCGCTATATCCGCGAGGAGTACAGTGATATCTACACCCGGATCACTCACTATCTTTCAGAGCCTGACATAGAATCCTGGGTGATCTTCTGGAAGGAAGGGATAAGCTTTCAGGAGAAGGAGACAACCCTTCGGCTGCTCACGGGCAACCTTGAACAGATCCTCTGTGAAGGAAGGATAGATAAGCAGCTGAGCGCCTTCTTCAGATATCTCAGTGAGGAGGATCGATGAGATACCGTGAAACACTCACAACTTCCTATGGTTCAAGCTCGTATACAGCTGTCAGCGGCGTTACCGAGCAGCTGTCTCAGTGGATAGGGGAACAAGGCTGGTCACAACCTCTGGTCATCTGGGACACGCCGGAACAGGTTCTTCCTGTCAAGACTGTCAGAAGTTCACTTTCTCACAAAGCCCTCACAGGAGCCACCTGTGATGTATTGATCATCATCGGTGATGAGGTGACTACCGACAGGGTAAAACAGGCTCTCGTGCATCTCTATGAGAGGCCACGGAGAATCCCGTTCGAAGTGGTTTTGATTCCGACAACCTACAGCTCGACCCGTTCTCTCACAGGTCGTTTCCTTGAATCCGATGACTCATACCACTACGACAGCAGACTGATCCCCTCACTCATGATCATCGATGAGAAACTTCTCAGAAACAGGCCACCACTGGTGGTGGCCATAGATGTCGCATCCCTTCTGACAACCATCTATGACATGTTCACCCGCGTTCCAAGAGACTCCTTTGCATGGCAACTCCTGTTGGAAGCTCATTCTCTGTACACCTGTCATGCTGCCAGTGCGGTTCAGACCCGAAGTGCAGAAGAATCCAGAGAACTCATAGCCCTCTGTTCTCATCTGATCGCTTCAGCACAGAACAGCTATCCTCCCGGGCTTATTGATGCATGCGTGCGAGCAGTCACCTCGATAAGTGACCTGCACAGAGAACAGAGCTCGGTTCTGGTATTTCCTCAGATGGTGAAAAATATCAATCATGCTCTGCCTGCATACATAGCCGCTCAAACCACTGAAATGGTTGATCAGATGCTTGATATGTATGACAAGGTGCTTTCCTCTCACATACAGGATATTCCGAAGACCCTGCATGCCATATCGAGAGCACCGTTCAATCATACGAACCTCTCCCTGACGGATCTTGCCCGTATCGCTGAGATGACCTATACCAGTGTTGAGACTGCACTGACACTTCCCGACATAGATCTTCAGAGCATTATCCATTGGGTAGAGAGTATCTACTGGGGCTATGAGGTCACTTGAGGAGAAACCATGAACAGACCGGAAAAAATGAAGGAATTCGAAGAACATATCATCACACTGACCTATGAAGGGCGTGAATACAAGATACAACAGGGAATAACAGCCGGTGAGTTTCTCAGTGACTACGCACAGGACGAACGGGTCGGCTACCCCTATGAAAAGGATCCTGTGATAGCTTTGCAGGTAAACAACGAGGTGATGAGTCTCTCCCAATCTCTGGTGACAGACGGTACGGGTGAACCGGTCCGTATGTTCTCCTCGATAGGCAAGAGAATGTACAGGCATACGATCAGCTACCTTCTTGCCTTTGCAAGTCACACACTCTTTCCTGAAAGGCGTCTGGTCATCGGCCACTCTCTGGGCAACGGCTTCTACTTCTCCTATGAGGATAGTGAGGAACTATCGGGTGAAGATATCAAAACTCTGGAGACACAGATGCGGGTCTTCATTGAATCCTCTCTCCCGATTCGCCTCTATATCGCAGCATATGAACAAGCCCATGAATACTTCGAGAAGATCGGCTTCAAGGCAACCAAAAAACTCCTCGATTATCGCAACGACCCGACTATTCCACTCTATGCCTGCGGTGACTTTCTTGATATCTCCTTCGAACCTCTTCTTTCTAACTCCTCACTGACACCCCTGTGGGAACTGCGTCCCTACGGGGATCGTGGGCTTCTCCTTCGGTATCCTCTCAGTTCCTCGTACACGAACATGCCCCCATTTCGAGACAATCCACTCCTGTTCTCGGTATTCAAGGAAACGAAAGAGTGGGGAACTATCCTCAAGGTGGACTGCATCGGTGCCATGAACGATATCTGCGGTTCTGATCAGATCAGAACCTTCATCAGGATGAACGAGAATCTGCAGCAGAGGAAGATTAGTTCGATCGCCGAAGAGATAGCAGGGAGAAAACGGGTCAAAGTGGTGTTCATCGCCGGTCCTTCCTCTTCAGGAAAAACGACATTCACGATGCGGTTGGCCCTGCAGTTGAGACTGCTCGGATACAATCCCATCCAGATCTCACTCGATAACTACTATTTTTCAAAAGATAAAGTCCCACGTGATGAACAGGGGAACATCGACCTCGAAGCCCTTGAGGCACTTGACCTCGATCTGTTCAGAGAGAATCTGGCAGCCCTGTACGCCGGAAGGACAATACAACCGCCCCGCTTCGATTTCACCGAAGGAGGAACACGACACTACGATCAGCCTGCCATCACGCTCCGAGAGGACACGATCCTTCTGATCGAAGGAATCCATGGACTCAATCCTTCACTTGCTCCCGATATAGAGAGCACCACCACCTTCAGGGTCTATATCTCAGCCCTTACACAGCTGAATCTCGATGACCACAACAGGGTAAGCACCACAGATAACAGAATATTGCGAAGAATTGTGAGAGACCATCGGTACCGGGGAACGAGTGCACAGCAGACACTCGAAATGTGGCCGCTGGTGGAGCGGGGGGAAAGCAGACATATATTCCCCTATCAGAACAAAGCCGATGTCATGATCAACTCAGCTCTGGAATACGAACTGGCCGTCCTCAAAGGGTTTGCTGAACCGCTTCTCAAAACAGTAAAACCTGATGCAAGCGAGGCGTATCCGACTGCCCGGCGCCTCATTGCATTTCTGGAAAATATCTATCCTATCAATCCGATGATGGTTCCACCCGAATCACTCTTGAGAGAGTTCATCGGGGGCAGTGAGTTCCATGAGGGGTGCTGATTGATTCTCAGACGTTGTAGATGTGTTTGTACTCGTCAAACAGCTGCTGGACCTTGAACCGACACTTTCCGCACACGGTACCGAACTGTGTGATGTCGCGCAGTTCATCAAGTGTTGTAGCTTCTTTATTCTTCACCAGTTCTTCGATTCTCTGATCGGTGATACCCTTACACTCACAGATAATCTTGGCCACCGAAGCCTTGTACGGGTTGGGTTTGTCCTGCCGCTCAAGATAGTTGTCAATGGCAGCTCTCAGAGCCTTGTCACCAAGAACAGAACAGTGAAATTTGTGTTGAGGCAGTCCTCCGAGGTGGTCGGTGATACTCTCCGGTGTAAGGTTATAGGCCTCTTTAAGGGTCATTCCGATGGCCATCTCACTCATCATCGAGGTACTGGCTATTGCACTGGCACATCCGTAGGTCTGCCATTTGAGAGTCTCGATTCTGTCATCCTTGACGGTGATCCCGACTCGCATCTGATCGCCGCAAGCCATGGAACCGACCATCCCCTCCCCGTCTGGCTGGTATGAATCATCAGTCCAGAGGTTCTTAGGATTCATGAAATGGTCTTTTACTGTATCAGTGTATACCCATGCGGGTGAATTTTGTGTACTCATCGTGTTGAAATCTCCCTTATCCGCTTGATGATAGGCGATAATTTTTCTATGACGTAATCGATATCCTCTTCACTCGTATATCGTCCGATACTGAAGCGGATCGATCCGTGAGCAAGTTCCACATCGAGGCCTGCGGCAAGCAGGACCGGCGAGGGCTCGAGTGACCCGGTGGCACAGGCGCTCCCGGTAGAGACAGATATCCCCTCAAAATCGAGGTAGAGAAGAATCGATTCGCCCTCTGCCTGAGGAAACGAGATGTTGAGTGTGCCGGGAAGACAGTGTTCAGGGTGTCCGTTGACGTGTGTCTGAGGAATTGTCTCTTCGATTCCCTTCCTCAGCTTCTCTCGCAATTTCCACTCACGATCGCTATCTTCATCCAGTCTCTCCATCACGATACGGGCAGCTTCCCCCATACCGATGATCGACATGGTGTTGTAGGTCCCCGCCCTCAGACCATCTTCCTGATGGCCTCCCTTGACAAAGGTCCTGAAGGGAACACCATTCTTGATGTACAGTGCACCCACTCCCTTGGGTCCATAGAACTTGTGACCCGAAAGGCTCAGATAATCGACATCCCAGGAGTGCACATCCACAGGAATCTTCCCGATGGCCTGCACTGCATCGGTATGCATCAGTGCTCCCGCCCGGTGAGCGATCCGGGTCAGTTCGCCGATGTTCATAACCGTGCCGGTCTCATTGTTGGCGCTCATCACTGACACAAGAAGAACTGTCTCATCAATGAGCCTCTCCAGTGTCTCAGGCAGAACCTCTCCATAGGCATCTACGGGTATATAGTCGATGCGGTATCCCTGGCTGCTCAGTGCTTCCACTGTTTCGATGACAGCAGGGTGCTCGACAGTGCTCACGAGGATTCTGTTCCGCTGTGAGCCCTCATCTATTAGGGACTTGGCTGTGTAGAACACGGCATTGTCCGACTCGGATCCTCCGCTGGTGAATATCAACGAACCACTGGAGGCGTTGATCATCTCGCTCACGGCAATTCTGGCACGTTCAAGCGCCTCTGATGCCGCCCTTCCCGCAGTGTGCATACTCGATGCATTGCCGTACAGGTCGGTTGTGGCGAACATCGCCTCTATAACCTCAGGCGCAAGCGGGGTTGTTGCATTATTATCTAAATAGACAGTTTTCATGTATATGTACTCTCTTGAATTATGACATCACAGAAGATGGAAAGACAGATATCTTCCCTCTTCCCCATTATAAAGCTGGCTGTGATTTCAGAGAGTCGCTCTCATCATCCCCTTCCGTGTGAGAACGGGCAAAGTATATCTTGCGTTTTGGTGCAAAGCGGAGGTGGAGCCTCTTGGCTTCGAGCACGTAGCCACAGGTCTCAGGGAGATAGGATGAGAACATCGCAGTGAAGCGGGTGACCCGTATACACTCCTGATGGAGGCGAAGCCGGTCGTTGTAGATCCGACACTGATGGGTGGAGGGATCGTAATGGGGACAGGGAGCTGAGAGGTCGTACACAACAGTATCCCCTGCTATCACTTTCTCGTGACAGCAGAGACCGCAGCGGTTACATGTATTCTCCCAGGTCTTTTTTCCAAACATCAACACTAATTCTCCAACTTCTCCACCATCTCCTGTAATACCATAGAAGTAGCTGTATCTTCAACAGGGTGAACCTTCACCGCAGTGACACTGATATACTTCGAAGAAAGCAGGGTGTAGTCAGCTTCGCTGTACGTATCATCAAACACAGGAGGCTCATCACTTTTCAGTGAATACTCTGCAGAGAAGGTCTGTTCATCCTGATAGGCAAGTCCTATGTGTGTCTGATCCGCATCAAAACTGGTATTCCTATCCCCTGCATGCCGCTCTACAACATCAAGATACTTAAGTTCTCCGATTCTGCCAACCTTCCACCTGCCATTATCAATCGGCGGAACGTTTATATTGAGCAGGACCTGTGAAGTACACAGAGGACGGAACCGTTCGAGATGGTCTGCAAGAAATTCTGCGGCTCTCAGGTAGGGACTCGTATCGCCGTGAGCGTGAAGACGTGCAGAGACGGCAATGGACGGATAACCTCTCAGAGCAGCTTCACTTGCAGCTCCCACGGTTCCCGAGTACAGGATATCGGTCGATGCATTGTACCCTCTGTTGATACCGCTGATAACCATATCGGGTATGATCGGGATCACCCTCGCTGCAAGACCGTACAGTATCGCATCCGCAGGGGTCCCACTGCAGTGATAGTGGCGCTTTCCGTACCGGTGTATCTTAATTTTTCCCTTCAGTGTCATGGCATGAGAGAAGGCACTGCGTTCCTCACTCGGAGCACATACCCACACTTCATGACCAGCCTCATTCAGGACCTCTTCGAGAATCTGTATGCCGTCTGCCTGGTAGCCATCATCATTCGTCAGAAGTATCTTCATGCAACATTCGTACGATCTTCAGCTCTCCTCTCGGGAAAAAGCGTTTCACTTCAGGGCGGAAACCGAAGATATGCTCGTACTCCTCCATGCGCTCAGCATACGAGGAAATCGCATCTTCTTCAATAAGGACAATGAGAGAACCTACATCCCCTCCTGCGATCATTACTGCCCCGTAGGACTGCATCGTCTCGGAAGAGCGTTTGGTGAGCCAGTCTATTTCGGGACAACTTATCTCAAAGCCGTCACGAAGTCCGATCTGGATCCTGGAGAGCACCTTGCCGTACTGGGGATACAGGTGCTGGGTAAGGTAGTTTTTCGCCTCAAGAGCAAGTTTGGATTCCGAGAGCACGTAGGAGACAAGACGTTTTTCATCCTCACCAAGGTTCTCGGTCAGTTCCTTCTCCTCATCACTTTCAAGGTCTCTCAGATTTTTTCTCGGGAGAGATTCAGCAATTGCTTCAAAGGCCTGTGTGCACTCCACCCGACGTAGCTCCGCCTCTTCCTTGAACGCCTGGGGGCTTATCTTGCTTTCAATAAGCAGTGTCGCCACCGAAGAATCCTGTTCGATCGGGATATATTCGATGCTGAGATGCTGTACATCAAAAAAGAGATAGGTATTGTCTCTGACATTGAGCATCGCAAGGAAGCGTCCTATCCTGGCCGGCTCACCGACGAACTGGGTGATAGCGGTATAAGCTATGTGAGCACAGTCTTCATAACTGAGACCGAAATCAAAGAGTTCGTTACAGGCAAGGGCGACCGAAAGGGCCATAGAACAGCGCAGAGTCTGAGATTCATGGGTCAGAACATCTCCGGAAAAGGAGATACTGAATCCCTTCGGTTGATATCCTCTGAGATTGAAGATCGAAAGGACTCCCTTGATATAGTTTGCCCAACGGTCCTCCCTTCGGTATTTCAGGTTGAGAAGGTTTACCCGCTTGCGCTCTTCGAGGGGAGACAGGAACGCTCTCACTGACTGGTCCTTCCTACGGGAACAGGTGGTGTACAGCATTCGTGTGCTCGAGGCATACATCGAATAGCCTGAACAGAAATTGGCATACTCACCCACGATTGTGTACACCCCTGGCAGGTGCACAGCGACCGATGGAGACGTACCATACTCTTTCCTATGCAGATCTAACAACTCGTTCATAGCTTCCTTGTTGACTCTATTTTATTTTACCCCACCAATGAATGCAATAAAAAAAGAGACTACCGCCATGATACGACAACAGTCCCTTCCAGTCTCTTTCAATATGACTACTATTATTTATCAGAGATACCGTACTTCTTCTTGAACCGTTCAACACGTCCAGTGGTGTCAACGAGCTTCTGAGTACCGGTAAAGAACGGGTGACAGGCGCTGCAGATTTCTACATCAAGCTTCTTGCTTGTCGATTTTGTCTCGAACGTGTTCCCGCAGGCACAGGTCACGGTTGTCAGTTCATACTTGGGATGGATACCCTCTTTCATACTTCTTCCTCCACATCTTATCTGGTATCCCCTGCTACGGTCGGTGCCTTGACAGAGGATTGCTTTCATTGCCAGCCGTTCTACATCATCGATGTGTTCATCGAACGTAGAAACGCCTCATTATTCTTGGTTTTCTTCATTTTGTCAACAAGGAACTGAGTCATCTCGAGATCTTCCATGGGATTAATCGCATTTCTCAATGCCCAGATCTTCATGTTCTCATCTTCTGCAAGGAGAAGGTCTTCACGACGGGTTCCACTCTTCTTGATATTGATCGCAGGATAGAGTCTTCGTTCAGCCATCCGCCGGTCGAGAACAATTTCGTTGTTTCCGGTACCTTTGAATTCTTCGAAGATCACTTCATCCATCCGACTGCCCGTTTCGATGAGAGCATTAGCGATGATTGTCAACGAACCTCCGTGTTCGATATTTCGTGCTGCACCGAGGAATCTCTTGGGTCGGTGAAGGGCATTGGAGTCAACTCCTCCGCTGAGAATCTTACCGCTGGCGGGTACGGTCTGGTTATAGGCACGGGCAAGACGGGTGATATTATCCAGGAGTATCACAACATCCCGTTTGTGCTCGACAAGACGTTTCGCCTTTTCAATCACCATCTCGGCCACTGTCACGTGGCGGGAAGCCTGTTCATCGAAGGTAGAAGCAATCACTTCTCCCTTAACGGTTCTTCTCATATCGGTGACCTCTTCGGGTCGTTCATCAATCAGCAGCACCATCAGATAGACTTCCGGATGATTGGTTGTGATCGCATTGGCGATTTTCTGCATCAGGATCGTCTTACCGGCTCGGGGCGGAGCAACGATCAGGGATCTCTGCCCCTTTCCGATCGGAGCGAACAGGTTGATGATTCGAGTTGAGATATCGGGATCTTCTGTTTCGAGGTTGAGTCGGGAATCGGGATACAGGGGAGTCAGGGAATCAAAGGCAGCACGGATCCGTGATGCTTCGGGGGGGTCGAAATTGATACTTTCGACGCGAATCATCGCAAAGTAACGCTCTGCATCCTTGGGAGGGCGGATCTGGCAGCGCACAGTATCACCTGTCTTCAGAGAGAGGCTTTTCACCTGACTGATCGAAATATAGATATCCTCGGTCCCACTCAGGTAGTTGTTGTGCGGAGAACGAAGAAAGCCGTATCCATCGGGTAGAATCTCGAGAGCTCCGTAGGCCATGATGACTCCGCCTGCCTGGGCATGTGCTTTAAGAATCTCAACAATCAGATCCTGTTTCTTGTAATCCAGTATGTCGCTGTCGCTCAGACCGAAGTCTTTTGCTCTCCTGCGCATTTCCGGAAGGGTAAGGACCGAAAGGTCGTTCACCGTGATTGAGGGAACAGCAGGATCGGGAACGAAGATTTCAACTACATTGCTCTCCTGAGAGATTCGGTTGTTCTTTCTGTTCTTCTGGAAATTATTGTTATTATTCGTGTTGGAATTTTTCTGTCTTCCGGTATTTTTCTGCCGACCCTGTCTGCGGTTCGCAGAATTCATCGAATTGTTGTTCTGTCTTGAGGAGGATTTGTTTTCCTGCCGTTCGGAATTCTCGGATCGACCTGCATCTTCGCTCTTACCAGGTTTCTCTGGCGTACTTCTCTTTTCAGGTGCTTCCGTCACCGCCTGAGAATCGGAATAGGATGAGGGATCACTCTTCTGATCCGCCTTCTGTTTACCCTGTGTGCTCACAACTGTATCTGTAGCGGAGGGCTTTGGCTCTTCCTTCTTGACTTCCGTTTCCTTCTTTGCTGTCTTGGGAGGACGGCCTCGTCTTTTTGGGGGAGTGGGCGGCGTCTGCACAGCAGTCTGTGTATCATTGGAAGACGGTGAACTCTCCGCATCGGCCGAAGGTACTGCCTCGGCATTCTTCTTCACCACAACACGCTTTGCCGGTTTTACCGACTCCGATGGTGGTGCTTCCTGGGTGTCCACGTCAAACAGCTGCGGCCCATTGTCATACTCTGATGTCATTAATTAACTCCAAACGATTGTTTCGTTGAAAAAGGATACTCTGCTTGCACAAATACCTATTGATTGGTGATGTTCGTTGAGTGGTTTACAGGGAATCGAACGTTCTGTGTGCAGATATGGGGTATCCCCTTAGGATGTTCTAAATATATTGCCACTTGTCAACTATGTCAAGCAACTCTTTACCGCTCAGATACAAGTAAGCAAGGAAAATTGCTGCAAGTGCACCACGTCTTCGCACAGAAGCACGCCCATAGGTGGTGAATGTCAGACGCACGGCAGAAGGTGCCCTCTGCTTCGAGGCAAAGGAGAACCATAAGGTCCCTACCGGCTTGTCCGGTGTCCCTCCATCGGGACCGGCAATCCCGCTTACCGCGATTGCAAGATCGCTTGAAGAGTGTTTCAAGGCCCCCTGAGCCATCGCCAGTACCGTCTGCTCTGACACTGCACCATACCTGTCCAGTGTAGAGCCTTGCACGCCGAGCATAGCGACTTTAGCACGGTTCGAGTAGGTGACGAAGGAGGAATCGAAATAGGAGCTGCTTCCGCTTCTGTCGGTGAGCAGCTTGCCTATCAGGCCCCCGGTACAGGACTCGGCAGCTGACAGCACCAGGTGCTCAGTGTTCAGCAGCTCGACAAAACGATCGATGATCTCGACATCACCTTTTTCGATCAGATGGGGGCCAAGGCTCTCGCCGATCTTCTGTACGAGGTTGTCTCTTTGAGTCTGAGATCCTCCACTGAGGTAGAGACTTATCCGGAATTCCTGAACACGGGTTCCCCAGGTCAGTCCTTCGAAGGCGTGAGATGCAACAACCTCTTCAAGTTTTGATTCCGGGGTCAAGTAGATCGAATATTCGTCCCGTTGGACATTGCCTGTCCCGCTCAAGGTGGCAAGAACGGGAAGGACATCGGTATGAAGCATCGGATGAAGCTCTCTCGGGGGTCCGGGAAGGGCGAACACTGTGACCTTTCTTCCTTCCTGCTGTATGTCACCGTAGAACCCTGGAGCGGTTCCGTTGTCATTCCTGATCACTGTAAAACCGCGTGGGATCTGTACCTGCCTCAGGTTTGCGCCACCTATCCTCTCGCCTATTCTCTCGTACAGAGTCTTATAGGCCTCAGGGTGGATCTCGAGTTCGACACCTGCCGCCGATGCGATGATGGAGCGGGTCATATCATCACTGGTCGGCCCGAGTCCCCCGGTGACGATCACCAGTGAAGAATCCGTGAGTGCATAGAGGAACTCTCTGTTCAGTTCATCATCGTCGGGAACAATAAGGACTCTCTTGACGTGAAAGCCGAAACGGGTCAATTCCTTGGTGATAGTCGCGACATGTCGGTCCTGAATAATTCCGCGGGTGATTTCAGTACCGACAATGAATAAGGAAGCATTCAAAGGGGTGTCATGCATGAGGTTTCCTACCATAACGTGTAATGATTCTTGAAAGAGCAAGGGCTAAGAGAAGTACGGCGGACAGAAGGACAGCTCCCTTTGCCAGTATGTCATCATAGAGGGTGTATAGGGTATCGTCTCCTGATTCGTAGACGGGAACTTCATAGATGTTCCAGCCTTTTGTGAACGGCTCCATCGGATCCACATACCGGCCACTGGGAAGTATCATGGCTGTGATACCAGAATTTGTTCCACGAATAGTGCTCTTACGGGTTTCAATTGAGCGGAATACAGCCATGGCAAAGTGCTGCATCTCTGCAGACACAGCCCCAGACCAGCTGTCATTGGTCATGTTGACGATGACATCGGCTCCATTTCTGACGAAACCTGCCGTCAGGTAGCCGAAGACATCCTCAAAACAAATCGGTGTCGAGAAGTTCACCCCTTCATCAGTGGTAAAGACAACGGGATCATACCCGGTCTCCCACCAGTTGTAATCATTTGCCAGAAGAAGGTTGTACAGCCACGGCATCTGTTTCTCATACGGAAAGTGTTCTGTGAAGGGTACCAGGTGCTGTTTCCTATAGGTATTCTTTATCTGGCCGTCTTCGAACATGATAACGGTGTTGTAGTCGGCCCTGTTCCAGCTCCCGTCTTCCAGCACGGGAGGTTTGCTCTCATCCTCAAGGATACCCTCGGGATTACCGGTAAGAAGAGGTACAGGGAGTGAAGTGCCGAACT
>JAFGUP010000053.1 GCA_016938475.1 Sphaerochaetaceae bacterium | reverse complement strand
GGACATGATTTCTCCTTTACCTGGCAGATTTGGGTATCCACCAGTATTAAGCCTCAGGCCCCTTTTGTTATGGGTTTTTTCACTCGTTTTGAATTGGTTGTTACTATCCGACTATGTGAATGTTCTTTTCATGCATCCGTCCACACCGTGTTCACGTGGTGTTGCATACTTCATCCGGGACCTTTCAATCCTGATACATTCAGTGTGTAAAGACCGAGAAAATACCATTTGACACTGTCGTACAAAATCGTCTAATATAAACTAACGCTTTATAAAAGTCGAGGTTTTGGAATGTATCTGCACAGACGTATTGAGAAAACAGTTGAATATATGTCTGAAAAATTTCCTGCAGTATTAGTGACAGGCCCGCGACAAGTCGGAAAGACAACGATGTTGAGAACCCTTGCAGCGGGAAAAAGAACCTATGTGTCTCTGGATGATCCTTTGGCGAGAAGTCTTGCCGTCAATGAACCAGGGTTATTCCTTGAGAGATTCGAGCCTCCTGTCATAATCGACGAGATACAATATGCTCCACATCTCATGGAGCACATTAAGATGTATGTAGATGAGCATAAGAGAATGGGAGACATCTGGATGACTGGTTCGCAGATGTTTCACCTCATGAAGAATGTCAGTGAGAGCCTTGCGGGAAGAGTCGGTATATTGAGAATGCAGGGATTTTCCGCAGCTGAAATGGATGGCTATGAGGAGATACCATTTTCCACGGACCCGAAAGTGCTGCTTGCAAAAGCAAAAGTCAGGCAATCTAAATCTCTGAAAGAGGTATATGAGAGAATCTATAAGGGACAGATGCCGGGAGTATATGATCGTGATATAGAACCTGAACTGTTTTACAGCTCCTTTGTAGGCACATACATACAGAGAGATATCAAGGAACTGACTCAAGTTGCTGATGAGATGCTCTTCCTGAAATTCCTTACCGCTACAGCTGCCAGGACAAGTCAGATGCTGAATCTCTCCGATATTTCCAGAGATATTGGTGTTTCCATCCCCACCATAAAACAATGGTTGTCAATCTTAGTGACTTCAGGAATCGTTGTTCTTCTGGAACCATTGCACAGCAATAGGTTAAACCGTCTGATTAAATCACCACATCTCTATTTTCTCGATACCGGGTTATGTTCGTATCTTACTCGATGGCAGTCGCCTGAGAGCCTGGAAGCAGGGGCTATGTCAGGTGCACTATTTGAAACGTATGTAATCAGTGAGATCATCAAAGGATATCAGAACCAAGGGAAGAATCCTCCCCTATTGCACTACAGAGATAAAGATAAGAGGGAAATTGATCTGATTCTTGAACAGGACGGTCAATATTTCCCCATAGAGATCAAAAAGAGCTCTTCGCCAAAGAAGGATGCAACAAGGCATTTCTCTCTTTTAGAGAAAAACGGGTTTACTCTTGGAACTGGGGCAGTCATCTGCATGGCGAAAGGACTTGTTCCTTTAGACAAAAACAACTGGATTGTTCCTCTGAGCCTGATTTAGCATATCGCATCGATGGTCGACCTCTAGTTTTTTACACACGTAGGGTATTTTCTCATCCGGCACCAATTCACTCATACCTGCTGCTGCTCATGCTGCACGAGGGCATAATAATAGGGACCCTTTCGGATCCCTCGTATGAGTTATGCCCAGAACAAGACTCGAACTTGCACGTCCTTAACGGACACTAGGACCTGAACCTAGCGCGTCTACCAATTCCGCCATCTGGGCGATAGATGGATAATATAGCGAACTTCATGATAATGTCAATAAACCTGTTGCCGATAGAATAGCACAACAGTACCTTTTATTCATAATAGATAAGGATGGTAGTATATGAAAGTAACATTTGCAGGAACACCGGTAGAGCTTTCAGGAACAGAAATACATGTAGGTGATACAATAGCTGATTTCTCAGCAGTAAAGAATGATCTTTCCGAGTTTCGTCTCAGCGAAGTGAAGGGAAGAAAACTGATCGTTGCAGTCCCTTCTCTGGACACATCAGTATGTGATGCGGAGGTGAGACGATTCAATCAGGAAGCGGTGAAACACCCCGAGGTGACAGTGATCACGGTATCCATGGACCTCCCCTTTGCACAGAAACGCTGGTGCGGTGCCCACGGAATCGAGAACGTTCTTACTGTAAGTGACCATAAGGACCGCAGTTTCGCTGACACGTTCGGAACATACCTTCCGAATGTCGGTCTGATTGCCCGCTCGATATTTCTCCTTGATGAAAACAACAAGGTTGAATATGTGGAGTATGTACACGAGGTGACCGATCACCCGGACTATGATGCGGCTCTGAAGGCTCTCTGATATAAACCTCTCGTTTTTTTGGTATATCGCGCTCCGAAATTGTTTTCGGAGCGTTGTTTTTTAGGATCTCCCTCTTTCCATGAACAGATACCCTGCCGAGAAACTTGAAAAAGGTTGCAAAGACATCTACAGTACAGAGTATGAACACACGAATACTGTTCCTTGGTGAGACCGTAGGGAAACCGGGAATGACAGCCATAAAGAAAGGCCTTTCGGGCCTCAAAGAAGCGCAGAGAGTGGATTTCACCGTCGCAAACGGGGAAGGGCTCTCAAACGGGTTCGGAATCTCTCAAGCTCATGCGATACAGCTCCTCAAAACTGGAGTAGATGTTATCACGACCGGAGAGAAGACCTATTACAAGAAGGATATGGTAGAGGCTATTCAGAAGATCTCACGCCTGATCCGACCAGCGAACTTCCCGGCGGGAACCCCCGGGCGAGGATACAAGACCATAAAGATCGGTGAAATCAACATCGGGTTCATCACACTGCTCGGAACTGCCGGGTTCAACCGGGTCACCGTCACCAACCCGTTCATCCATGCAACCTCTCTTGTTTCAAAACTCTCTCAGGAATGTGATGCTGTCATCCTGCAGTTTCATGCATCGACTACAGCCGAAGAGTCAACCATGGCCTTCCATCTGGATGGAAAGGTGGCTGCCGTCATCGGGACTCATTCAAAAGTCCTCACGAGTGACGCGAGATTGCTCCCCAAAGGGACTGCCTTCATCACTGACAACGGGATGTGCGGATCGGTCGATGGAGTCGGGGGCTTTGATGCAGAACCGGAGATCAAGCGGTTTATTGACCAGATCCCTTCCCGCTCACAGAATGGGGAGGGGAATCTTGAACTTCAGGGAGTGGTTGTGGAAATAGACGAGAACGGGACAGCAGTCTCGATAGAACCAATTCAATATCCTGTACAAGGAGGCGCACAATAATGTATGAAATCGCCCAGGTAGTGTCGATCAAAGATAAGAATCATATCTCAGTGACCTGTTCATCATCAGCATGCAAAAGCTGTTCAGCAGGGGCTCTGTGTTCAACAAAAGGGAAGACCTTTATAGCGAAGGATACGACAGACAACGATATCCACGTCGGTGACACTGTAGAACTCTTTCTTCCCCCGGCTAAGACCATCTTTGCCGGCTTCGTAACCTTGATGGTCCCATTGATCCTCTTCCCGATCGGGTATTACACCGGCAGAATCCTGTTCCCTTCCTCTCAAGAGGTCGTTCACATAGGAGTCGGGATCATCGGTATTGCAGTCGGGTTCCTCATCGGAAGGATCTTCTCGAAAACAAAAGGAGGGGAATACACCCCTACCATTACAAGAATTGTAACCTGATGAAATATCGCTCTGTTCTGTTCATCGTCCTGCTTTCACTCATGCTGACAGCCTGCACCTTTCAGGAAGAACAGGCCCGTCAGAGCGTGGCAGAAGAGAGCTTCCCGGACATCCGCCTGAACAGCGGTTTCTATCAGATTTCTCAGGGGAACAATGAGATGATCAAGGTGGAAGCTGCCTGTATCGAGATCACGAAAAAGGACGACCTTGCTGAGTTTATCGATGCAACGTTCATTCAGCAGGATCATGAGGGGACCCTCCTTTTCGAGGGAAATGCCCGACAGCTGAAGATTGACACTGCCAGTGATACGATCAGTTTTTCTGATGGATTCACCGTCACAGTGAATGAAGGTGAATTCACCATCACAGGTGAAGCACTTACCTATGACAGCAGAGAACGACTGCTTTCAAGTGAGGATGGAGAGATAACCACACTAACCGATAGAAAAGGTGGTATACTGTCCGGGCTTGGGTTTTCCGGAGATATCGATCAGAGACTGTTCGAGTTCACAACCCTGAAGGAAGGATACATAGCCTATGAGGAATAGCATCCACAGACTCATTCTCCCGACCCTCCTTTTTGTAGTGTGTCTCTCTCACCTGAACGCTAATGATGCTATCAACTTCTCGGGAGGATACACCCGTGCTGTGATGATCGAAGGACGTGAAGCCATCGTACTGACTCAGGGAGCAGAAGTCGAAGCAGGATCGATCAATCTCAAGGCACAGAGGATCGAACTGTCCGGCCCCTCTTCCCGCTATCTCACCGGCAGTGGAAAGGTCACGATTCGTGATGCGGAACATGGCATCACGATCTTTACCAACGATATCTCCTACGACCGGGAAACAGGAGCCCTCATTGCAGACGGCTGGGTCGAAGTGGAAGACATCCCGCATGAACTCATCGCCAGCGCTGGATATATGGACTACAACAGTAAGACATCTCAGATGAGGCTTCAAGTATCAGCCATCATCGCACGTAACACTGATGAAGGAGTGATGCGAGCCAGAGGAAACACGATAACGGTCGACAGCGAAGAAGGTCTGATAACCATCTCAGGAGATGCGAGAGTCTCGTATAAGGATAATCTCTATCAGGCAGACATCACCATTATCGACACTGAAACGAACGAGATCGAGATGTCAGGAAATATCCAGGGAGCGCTCGATGGCTGAAGGACTCACGATCACAGGAATCACCAAGAACTACGGTAAAAAGTGTGTAGTGAACGGCGTCTCATTTTCGATGAATCCGGGAGAGGTTGTTGGCCTTCTCGGACCCAACGGAGCTGGAAAAACCACAATCTTCTATATGATCGTCGGCTTCATCCGCCCCGACGGCGGCAGGATCTTCCTCTACGGGGAAGACATTCATCACCTTCCTATGCACAAACGTTCGCGAAAAGGAATCAGCTACCTTCCTCAGGAACCCTCGATTTTTAGAAAACTGAGTGTAAAAGGCAATATAGCACTTGTTGCAGATACACGCAGTGACCTTAACACAATACAGAAGAAAGAACTCGTAGACTCCCTTCTGGAGGAATTCGGCATCACACAGGTGATGAACCAGAAAGGCTATACATTGAGCGGCGGCGAACGGCGTCGAACCGAGATCGCCCGTGCCCTTGCAGGAAACCCGACCTTCCTCCTTCTCGACGAACCCTTTGCCGGCATAGATCCTAAAGCCATATATGAGATCAAGACACTGATCACATCTCTTTCCAGGAAGGGGATAGGAGTTCTCATCACCGACCATAATGTACGGGACACCCTCAGCATCACACAGACATCCTATATCATTCACCATGGCCAGCTCCTGGCTTCCGGAACAAAGGAAGCTCTCCTGAAAAACACCGAAGCGATCAATCATTACTTCGGTGAAGACTTCTCCACGGGAGACATCCTGTGAACACCAACCTCTCTCTTAACCAGTCACTCAAACAGCAACTCGTTCTTTCCCCGCAGCTGATCCAAACCCTGGAAGTGCTGGCAATGAATAATCTTGAGCTGCAGGACAGAATCAGAGGAGAGATCGAACAGAACCCTGCTCTCATCATCCCCCCGGAAAAAAACATCTCTATTGAACGACTCGCATCTTTTACCACACGAGGTACAGTAGCTGATGATTACAGTGATACAAGCAGTTACGGCTCGGACAGATCCATGGGTATCCGCACCTCTGGGACCTTCGATCAGGCGGCAAGTGACAATAACAGGATGTTCCTTGAAGGGGCCCTCACCAGCCCGGAATCTCTTCAGGATCATCTGCTCGAACAACTTGGCTGTATCTCCCTACCCGAAGAGATCTACGAGCTTGGCAGACTGATCATCAGCAACCTGGACCATAACGGGTTTCACAGAAACCCGGTAGAGGAATTGACTTCCCCCTCCAGAAAAAAAGAACTCCATGAAGCACTCACGGTGGTACAGTCACTCGATCCTTCAGGAATAGCCGTAAGTGACGTGAGAGAGTCTCTGATTCTTCAGGCACAGCATGACAATCTCTCCGGTACAGACCTTGATCTTTTCTCATCACTGGTGCGTGATCACCTTGAAAAACTCAAACAGGGGAAGTACCGTGCGGTAGCAAAGGCTCTCGATACTGACGAGCAGAAGGTGAGCATGCTCTATGACTACCTCAGGACACTCGACCCCTACCCCGCAAGCGGTTTCGATGCCGCCGATATCCAGTACATCGTTCCCGAACTGAGTGTCAAGAGAAAGGATAATTCGCTGCGACTCCATATGAACACGGCCAATCTCCCCGAACTCATCATCGATGAGGAATTCTCCTCGCTTGCAGAGGAGGCAGGTCCTGACCAGAAGAAAGAGACTAACTCCTATATCCGCGATGCCCTCAGACGAGCATCTCAGCTTCAATCGAGCGTCAAAATGCGCTATGAGACTATCAGGAAGATTGGCATCATCCTCCTCGAGAAACAACATGATTTCTTCCTTCATGGTCCATCCCGACTCAAACCTCTCACCTACCGTGATATCGCCGGTGATGTAGGTGTCCACGAAACGACTATCAGCAGAGCAGTCAACGGTAAGTATATCGATACCGATTTCGGCATCTTCCCGATGAAGGAACTGTTCAGTTCTTCCCTCCAGAGTTCTGCCTCTCAGACAGGTGAAGTATCTAAACGGGCGGTTAAAGAGATGATAGATGAGATCATCCGTGAAAACTCCACGGGTAAAGCTCTAAGTGACCAGAAAATAGCCAATATCCTTCAGGAAAAGGGCATTTCGATCGCCAGAAGGACCGTCAACAAGTATCGCAAAGAACTCCAGATCGAATCCTCGTACGAGCGATAAAACGGCCCTTTTGTT
>JAFGUP010000337.1 GCA_016938475.1 Sphaerochaetaceae bacterium | reverse complement strand
GCTGCCGTTGCAAACTGGATTGCCTATGAACTGACAGGACAGGAGCTCTACCTCGAAAGGTTCAGGCAGGTGGATGAGTACGTGCACACCTACTTCTTCGACGAAGAACCGGGAGAGTGGTTCGGGTACCTGCATGCTGACAACACCCTCTCCTCCTCCCTGAAGGGAAACCTGTTCAAAGGACCGTTCCATATTCCCAGAATGTATCTTATGTGCAGCCTGGAGACACCCTCCTGATGAACCGTGGAGGGATACTCCTGATACGCAGGGAATGCAGGGAAGAGAGGAAAGTCTCTGTTCCTGCAGAGACTACTCACGGACCCCGATGGATTCCTTGAAATTGTAGGAGAAATGGTACATGAGCGCTTCCTGAAAGGCAGGAAAATCCCGGGCCTTAAGCGCATCGTAGATTCTCTTGTGCTTTTCGTACCGAAGAATGCCGTCATCGATGAACTTGCTGCGGTAGTACCGGTCACAGGCCCATGCGGAGTCTATGAAGGCGATCAGCACATCATTCTTGATGTTCCGAAGGATGATCTTGTGGAAATCTGCATCGAGCGTATAAAAATCGATATGGGTATCAGCACTCTGCATCGCTGTGAGAATGGCTTCAAGTTCCTTCAGCTGCCCTTCATCAATCGATTCAAAGCTCTGACGGGCGAACCCGAGCTCAAGCACCTTCCTGACCTGCTGAGACTGACTGACAAGATCGATATCGTCGGCAATGAGGTTAAGAAAGATTACGCTCGATAGAAAGTTAGAGTTAAAACTGTTCACCACGATGCCGTAGCCGGGCTTACTGGAGACAACACCGATAATCTCCAGCGTCTTGATAGCTTCCCTCAGCACGTTCCGCGACACGCCGAGGTTTTTCGCCATCTCCATCTCGGTAGGCAGTTTGTCACCGGGCCGAAGGTTGTTCTGAACGATATAGGCACGCAGTTCTTCGTACACCTGTAAATATAGTTTCTTGTTCTTTAAATTCTTCATCTACCAGCCTGTTATCGTATAGGTTCCTGAGAGTGCCGTTTAACTTACCTTACCGCAAAGAACTCTCTTGTTCAATCAATCCCCCGGTGTCTCTGTCTCGTGAAGTCCATATGGATCTCTCCATGCTCTTTTTCAAGCGAGTCTATGAAGTCCCAGATCTCGCGCATGACAGCCGCATCAGGATGGACGAACGGCCTGCGGACAACACCTACATCAACACCGGTCTCATTCATCAGCTGTTTCATGACACCGAAGTGTCCGTACTTCACCAGATGGAGGATAAAACGTGAGGCAATCTTCTGGATCTCGAAGGCTTTTCCATAGTCCCCTTTCTGACAGAGACTGAATATCTCCCTGAAGGTGTCGGGTATGAGGTTGTAGAAGGATCCGATGATACCGTCCGCACCGGAAAGCAAACCCTGTGTCGCCATCTCATCACACCCGGAGTAGATCATGAAATCCGGACCGAGAATCTGTTTCAGCTGTGCCATTTCATGGTGCTGTGTACCGGTAAACTTCAGACCGCATACCTGGTCGATCGAAGCGATCCGCTGAACGAGCGAGGTACTCATCATCCCTGCCAGAGAGATATTGTAGATGATCATCGGCAGGTCAGCGGCTTCGCAGATATCACGGTAGTATCCGTATATCTCATCATCCCCATACTGATAGTAGAAGGGTGGCACAGAACTGATCGCATCAGCACCGATATCCTTAGCGTGCCGTGCAAGCTCAACCGAGCGTTTTGTGCCGATTGCCCCGACATGTACGATAACGGGGGTCCTCCCGTTCACGATCCGTACAACGGCCTCGGCAAAAGCCTTCCGTTCCCCGTCATCCATCAGAAACCCTTCTCCGGTACTTCCTGTGATGTACAACCCGTCGACTCCCGATTCCAGCAGGTGTTCAACAAGAATGTGCGCTCTGTCCAGATCAAGATTCTCCGATTCATCGAACGTGGTGAACATCGCAGGGATAACCCCCCGGATGTGCGTGATATCTGCATGTGCATTCATTGTGACAGCTCCTCGCTTCATTGTATTGATTGGTGAGAGCCCTGAGGCCTCGAAGCAAAATCCATAGCATAGTGACAGCGAACGTGGTGTTCCCTGCCTTCGAACGTGAACGTTTCCAGCTGCGGTGACAGCTCTCTACATTTTTCTGTGGCAAACGCACACCGCGGATGGAATGTGCATCCCGAAGGAGGATTCACCGGACTGGGGACATCCCCCTGCAGAGGAATCCGTTTCCTCTTTTTCGAGATATCGGCAATCGGAATGGCAGACAGAAGCGCCTGCGTATAGGGATGCAGGGTACGCATGAACAGCTCTTCAGTATCGGCCAGCTCAACAACCTTGCCGAGATACATGACAGCAATACGGTCTGCCACATATTCAACGACTGACAGATCATGGGTGATAAACAGATAGGTAAGGTTCCGTTCGCTCTGCAGCTGCCTGAGCAGTTTCAGCACCTGAGCCTGGATCGAGACATCCAGTGCAGAAACAGCCTCGTCACAGACTATGAGCTCAGGGTTGACCGACAGCGCACGGGCGATACCTATGCGCTGACGCTGCCCTCCGCTGAATTCATTCGGGTAGCGCATCATATAGTCACCCGGGAGATTCACGTCACTCAACAGCTTCTCAACGATCCTCTGCCGTTCCTTTTTCGACTTCACCCCGAATTTCCTGAGCGGGTCATCAAACGAACCGAAGATGGTGAAAGAAGGATTGAGAGAAGAATAGGGATCCTGAAACACGATCTGAAGACGTTTTCTAGCCTCGTCAAGTTCACCGCCCTTCAGTTCCAGGATATTCCTCATCCCGTCAGGGAACGCATAAAAGACCTTTCCACCATTCGGGTTGTGCAATCTCAATACTGACTTGCCGAGCGTCGTTTTGCCGCAGCCGGACTCTCCCACGATACCGAGAGTCTCTCCTCGATAGATCTCCAGATCAACCCCGTCAAGCGCCTTCACATGCCCGACGGTTCGTTTGAACACTCCTTTTCTGACAGGGAAATAGGTTTTGAGATCTTCGACCTTCATCAGAACTTCTCTGGTATCAGACATGTGTGAGCTCCTTGCAGTTGAAGCAGCGGACCATATGGGGCGTATCATCACCGGCTGAGGTGTCCACGAATTCCTCAGGAGGCATCTGATGACGGCAGATTTCTGTAGCGTAGTCACAGCGGGGTTCGAACTGACACCCCTCAGGCCGGTTATACGGATCGGGAGTAGTTCCCCGAATCGGCTCCAGATTCTGTGCCTTCCCCCTTCCCAGTACCGGAATGGAATCAAGGAGTGCACGGGTATACGGATGAGAGGGGGAGCTCATGACCTGTTCAGCAGTTCCGCTTTCCACGATATTCCCCATGTACATGACCGCAACATCATCCGCCATCTCTGCGACAACTCCCATATCGTGAGTGATGAGAAGTATCGCCATCTGCTTCTCCTCCTTCAGGGCAAGCATCAGCTCGAAAATCTGCGCCTGTATCGTCACATCAAGAGCGGTGGTAGGCTCATCGGCGATGAGCACCTTCGGAGCACAGGCCATGGCCATGGCGATCATGGCACGCTGGCGCATGCCACCGGAATACTGATGGGGAAACTCCTTTACCCGCTGTTCAGGAAGAGGTACACCCATATCCCTGAGCAGCTTCACAGCATGCTCAGATGAACGGGCACGGGAAAGCTCGAGATGTTCCCTGATCATCTCCTCTATCTGATACCCTACCGAAAAAACAGGATTCAGAGCTGTCATCGGATCCTGAAAGATCATGGCGATGTGCTCTCCCCTGAGAGAGCGCATCTTCCGCCCGTTACGGGGCAGTTTCTCGATGTGTACGGTCTCGTCCTCCCCATGATAGGTGATGGTTCCTGATTCTATCCTCCCCAGATCGGGCAGGAGCTGCATGATAGAGTTTGCTGTGACGCTCTTACCACACCCTGATTCTCCTACGATGCAGAGCGTACGGGCCTTCCGTATTGAGAACGATACATTCCGCAGGGCCCTGTTGCATCGCTGGTTCGTGTAGAAATTCACGCACAGATCTTTGACTTCGACTATCGTATCCTGTTTCATATCATCCTACCTGTGTCGGGTCGGCAGCGTCACGCAGCCCGTCGCCGATGAAGTTGACCGACATAACGAAGAGAGTTATCACCACACCGACAGGAAGCCACACCCACCAGGCATTTCGCAGGATATTGAGATCCTGGGCAACGTTGAGAATATTTCCCCAGGTCGCCTGCTCCAGGGGCACTCCCAGACCCAGAAAGCTGAGAGCGGCCTCCTGGAGAATGAACATAGCCGTAGAGAGAGTAATATTGACAAAAATGGGGCCGATCGCGTTGGGGAGCATGTGTTTGAAACTGATGGTGACACTGCCGATACCGAAGGCCTGGAGGGCCTGAATATATTCCTGCTCCCTGATACTCAGCATCTGAGACCGGGTCATGCGGTACATGCTCGGCCAGCCGGTGAGGATAAAGATGAGAATGAGGTTCCAGAGGCTTTGCCCTGCGATGGTGACGAGGATGGATACGAGAATGATCTGGGGAAAGCTCATCATGATCTCGCTCAGTTTCATGACAGCTGAGTCAAGGACACCGCGGGTATACCCGGCATAGGTGCCGAGTGATACTCCTATCAGCGCTGCTCCGATGGCAGAACCGAGTCCGACGAACATGGATATCCTCCCTCCGTAGAGAATACGGGTAAAGATATCGCGCCCGATCTGATCGGTTCCCAGCAGATGCCCCTCACCCGGCGGTGAAAGACGATGCTTGAGATCTATCGCATTAGGCTCATACGAACTGATGAGAGGTGCGGCAAGGGAAGACATCAGGATAAGGAGAAACAGAGCAAGGCCCACAAGTGCCAGCACGTTGGCACTGAGTTTCCTCACCGAGCGGTTCATGGTACTGGTTCTCAGTTTTCCCTGGTTTTCGAGCGTCAGAAGTCTGTCCATCTTCCGCTGTAATGATTTTGAAGACATGGGCTCTCCTACGAAAGTTTGACCCGAGGGTCGAGCAGGGCTGTGGCGATATCGACAAGGATACTGGCTGTCAGAACGATACTCACACTGAAGAAGGCTACCATCATGATGACCGGTGTATTCTGACTGCGTACAGCAGCAACGAACATCTGTCCGACCCCGGGCCACTGGAACACCTGTTCAATGACAACAGAGCCTCCGATGAGTATGGGAAGACGGAAACCGATAAGAACAGCCACCGGGGTCATGGCAACCCGAAGACCGTGGATGAGATTGACCCGCCACTCGGGAATTCCCTTGCTTCTCGCTGTCCTGATATACTCCTTGCTCAGTGAATCGAGCATACTCGCCCGCGAGTAGCGCATGACTCCCGCAGTCATCGACAGGCCCAAAACTATGGCCGGCAGTATCAGATGATCGAGTCTCTGGAAGAAGGCTTCATTCCCTGGTGTCATTCTCCCTCCCACAGGCAGCAGCTCCATCTGGAACACGAACAGGACGATCATGACGAGGCCGAAGAGAAACTGCGGAATGGCCACACCGATCATTCCCGCGACCGTCAGCACATGATCTCCCAGACGCCCCTTATTCAATGCCGAAACGACCCCGAGCAGACTGCCGAGCAGCGTGGAAATCACCAGAGCTGCAAGCGAGAGTTCGATCGTAGCCGGCAGCTTCTGGGCCAGCAGATCACGTACCGACACCCCGCTTTGCAGACTGTACCCGAAGTCCCCTTTCATGACCTGGCCGATCCAGTTCCCATAGCGTGCCAAGAACGGGTCATCAAGCCCGAGCTCGGCACGAAGCACATCCAGCTCTGCCTGACTGATCGTGGCAAGAGCATCAGGAGGTATCATGAAATCAACGGCATCCCCGGGCATCAGCTCTATACCAAGAAAAATGAGAAAACTGATGACAAAGAGCATTGGAATGAGTACAAGCACTTTCCGGATAATAAACGGTATCATGAACCTACCCCCTTGATGAGTGAATACAGCAGCTATGGCCACCAGGGCCATAGCTGTTATTCATACTACTTGATATTCGCAGAATGGGGGTACTGATTGACCCAGAATACTCGGGTGTATCGGATATTGACAGGATTGACTGTCATACTGTCGATAGCACCGATAGACTGAGCATCGGCAACACTCTTGCTCCATGCGTAGTCGATTCGGCCGCTTTCTGCGTTCTTCACGAGATTGCTGTCGTTTTCGCTGCTTGCGTGCATGAAGATCTTCTTGACGTTTCCATTCCCGCTCCGGTAGTACGCTGCATTGCGTTCCAGGATTGCATAGTTACCGAGTACGGTCTGAGACACTTTGTAGGGCCCTGTTCCAACCGGCTTCTGCCAGAAAGAGTTCTGCTGAAGGGTCACCGGGTTGCTTCCGGCAAGAAGGTGAGCAGGAAGAATCGGCCACTGGCTGAAGGTCAGCAGAGCGTTTGGATCGAGAGTACTGAACGTGAGAGTGACGGTCTGTCCGTTCACCTTGATTCCGCTGATGGATGAGGCCTTTCCATCGAGGTATTCTTTCGCTCCAGCAATTGACTTGAACGTGTTCAGTGCAACGGCATTGAGTCCGGGTGTCTTGATGAGGTACTCAAGAGTGAAGACAACATCTTTCGCGCTGAAGGCTCTTCCATCATGCCACTTTACGTCGTCGCGCAGTTCAAAGGTGATCTGCATGCCGTCCGGGCTCACTGAATAATTCTTTGCAAGCATACCTTCAGTGGGAGTCAAGTTTGCATCCGCATTGACCAGTTTGTCGAAGAGAAGTTCCTGATACAGGTACAACCCGGGGTTCACGGCAGGTGCTTCGTAGAACTCCATTGGACCACCATTGGTATACAGCATGCCGTCAGCTCGGTCGATTTTCCAGTCAAGGATATGCTTTTCGAAACTGAACTGATCATTGCCGAGAGTACTGCCGGCAATATCGAGTGCATCACTTGTATAGATGAAAGAGAGCTGGTGGTAGAGCGGTATGTTGTACATATGTGCATTGATCTCTTTCTGAAGAGCCTTGAAAGCAGCTTTCTGCTGCTCTACGTCAGCTGTAGCACGTGTAGCCTGTACTTTCTCATCAAGGCCGCTCTGCCAGGGTATGGAAGAGTTATTACTTGCCGTGCTCTCGAAACGATCATAGAATTCGTTTTCACTCAGCGCAGCCACCGCAGCATAGGCAAGATCCCACTTCACTTCTGAAGGACCGTTTTTCCGGTCGGCAGGAGGAACCCACAACTGTGCGGCAAGATCGCCTTCCAGTTTTCTGAATGAGGACTTCACACCTACAGTTGCCCAATACTGTTGAATGATCGCCATAAGGTCTACCGTCTGCTGATCACCATAGTAGTACACGACATCGAGCGTATAGTCAGAAGGCCAACCGGCTTCATCGAGAAGAGCCTTCGCCTTTTCAGGATCATAGCTGTATGGATCGAGTCCATCGGCGAGCCAGGAACCTGGACTGGTCATCGCTACCGCCCTCTGCGCCATTCCTTCGAAGAGTTCATCAACTATGGTCTCCATGTCGATTGCAAGCCTGAGAGCCTGACGGATCCGGACATCAGCCAGCGGAGTACCCTGTGCCTCCCAGGCTGCCGGCATCGAAGCGGCTTCCTGAGTACCGGCAGCGAAGAGCATCGCAGCAAGACAGAGGAACAAAACGATTGCAGATAGTTTTTTCATTTCTTCTCTCCTTTTCTACTTTGTAGTTTGTACTACAAAGTATCAGTCATGGATTCTGATTTGTCAAACACTTTCTCTGCGAAGTGCACATCAATCTGAGTCTTACAGGAAAACTCCCTATTGTATATCACATGATTATTTCCTGCAGGAAAAAGAGATGCGGTTCCATAGCAGGAAAAAGACAAGGGAGTGATGAGTTCCTGATTTCAAGAAATGATAGAGGTGTCACAATACCCTTTTGCACCCCCGAAAGAGCACGTCGTATTCTTTTTCTGAAAGGAACCTGAGCAGAATCGAAATCTTGAGAATAATAGGCTTAAAAGCTTAAGAACATTTCAGAGAATAGCACCTCAACCAGGCCTATCGATGGGGTTGATAGTGAAAACAATACCTGAAAAACTCAGGAGCGGCAACCAGAAATACAAGCCTACACCATCGAGATGAAAAGTATGGACTCAGACATGTACGGCGTAATCTTTCAATAGAGACCTGAAATGGTTTCTCATGTTGTTCCGGTTGTTATGAGAAATTCATACGTTCGAACATCAGAAAGCACTCCACTTGTTCATGCTCTCATCAGTTTCCAGAACCAGTACTTCTGATAATCACATCCCAAACTGATGTCTGTTGGAACTGTTCCAGCCCACATTCCTCACCTTTGCTGAAGAGAGTCCATAGAAGGACGATCGTATAGATTCACAAGAGATCATGGGAAAAAGGTACCATGTAGTACACTCACATGCATCCTTCCCGTCCTTTATTACGCACTGCTCTCACCGCTGAAACACGGTGACCATGCCCCCTTCCTCTGCAGAGGGGATAATGGTGTCGGCACTGGCAAGGACTTCCTCACGGGCTGTGCGGGGGACACAGAAGAGATCGACTGACTCTTTCATGGAAAGGTCGGTCGGAGCATCCCCCGCTCCGATGAGGTGGAGCTCAGAGCTGTCAGGGATCAGGGAAAGCAGTCTCCTGATCGCCTTTCCCTTGCTCACTGAAGCCGAGACGATCTCGAAGAAGTGGCGGCTGGCAAACTCTGCGTGAAACAGGCCGGGCGGGATACACTGACGCTTCATCTGTTCAAGGACCTCGGGTCGTGAAGAGCTGAGGAGTACTTTGATAAGAGGCTCTGCAGGGATGGTATCAGTGACCACCCCGTTTCTGTCACCTTTCAGTGCCTTTTTCGTGAACAGACTGTTTGTTCTCAGCACGTAGTTGGTTTCCAGAGTCGATACGGCAACGCTGATCTCACTGTCGAACTCGAGGATCTGCTGAATGACCTGCCCTATGGCAGGATCAAGCACCTCCTTGAACAGAAGCTTCCGGGAAAGGAAATCATAGATAACCGCACCACCGAAGAGGATCGACGGAGCGTTCGAAGCGATTCTGTGATGAATCTCTCGGGCTCCCGAGAGCGTACGACCCGTGCAGAGGGCAAGCAGGTTCCCCTGTTTCATGTAGGTACCGGCAGCGTCGATCACTTCCTCTCTGATGAGCTCACCGCCATAGGTCAGAGTCCCGTCTATATCACTGATCACGAGAGACCTCTTCAGCTGTTCGGTTCTGTTCATGCATGATCCCCTTTCCTTTGCTTATTATCACGACAAAAGACAAAAGAGAAAAGGGATGGGTGGGGTGGATTTCCTCCAGTTTTGTGATAGATGTCGAGACTAATTCGCTCATGAAAGTGAATTACACCCTGCTATTTTCCCTCATAAAAGTGCAGCAGATAAGGAAAAATCAACTCGTCTTTTAGGAGATATATTCAAAAGTTGGCAGAAGAAATTGATGAGGGATTGTGTCAAAACCAAGATATAGGCCCTCTCTTTACAGAGAGGGATGGTACATTTTCAGCTGACGATTTTGAATGTAGTGAATATGGTATAGGTGTCAGGGGCGGGAGTAATGAACCAGTAATAGTCGGGAAATAAGAACCATTGGGAGTCGGTCTGAACCAGAGTCGAAGAAACATAACCAAACCTGCCATGATCCTTGTTATCTACACTTTACAAAGTTTACATGGTGCGTTCAAGAGCATCATCTTCACCAAATAACTCAGGCCACTGAGAAAGTTCCTTATTGCTCGTCAGTACGATGCTGCCGGTTTCCTTCATGCTGACACGATCTATTGAGCAATACGTGAAAGAATATATTTGTTAAGCGATACACCTTCCTCTGCTGATTTAATAGCTAGATTCTTGTGAATCTCGGGGGGAACTCTTAAAGTCAGATTTCCCTTATATTTCTTTAATCCAAAGGGTTCAGGAATATCTTCTTTCTCCTCAGTCATCCAACCAACAGTCTCAGTGATCCGCTGTGGAAGATCAGGACACTTCTTCTCCTACACCAAAGGAGGCAGAAGGAGTAAAAGATGAATAACTCTGAAAGCGGTCGGAAGGATAGTGTCCTGATAATCCGGCAGTGGAAGCGAGAGTGTTGCTTCCCTCAGGCAGTAGGAACAGAAAGTGTCATCTTTTTCCACAGCATATCAGGTGCTGGCGTGAAGGGATTCCATAAAGTCTATCAATGTAAACGTATTTAATTCTATTAGATAATATAACAAACATATTAAATACATTTAATTCTATTGTTTTCCGGGAATCTGCATAGTATAATCGGGATGAGGAGAACATGCGATGCTTCCAGACAGCAGTATCATCAGAAGAGACTTCTATCTGAATAAAATCAGCCCCTTCTACCACAATGAAATGATCAAAGTAATCACCGGGGTCAGACGGTGCGGCAAATCTGTACTCCTCCGACAGATTCAGCAGGAACTGATAGAAACAGGCACTCCAGAATCTCATATCCTGTACATCAGCTTCGAAGATTATGCGTATCGCAACCTTCTTGAGGGTGAAAAGCTCTATTCCTATGTACTCGATCATATCGATACGAGCCATACCTGGTATCTGCTCTTTGATGAAATCCAACATGTCAAAGACTTTGAGCGGGTCATCAATTCGTTCAGAACAACACACCAGGTCAGTATGTTTATAACCGGATCGAATTCACGACTTCTCTCCGGTGAATTTGCCACGCATCTTGCGGGAAGAACCGTATCCTTCCTGATGCTCCCCTTTACATTCAGGGAGTTTTGTATGTTCACAAAGAAACATACGGACAGAAGCTCTCTTGAACAGTATATGCGTTGGGGAGGATTCCCCCTCACCGTTCAGGCTCCTACAGATGAGATGAAAGAAGCGATCCTCTCGAATCTCTACGATTCAATTGTTCTCAAAGATATCATCGGGAGACATCCCGTCTCCTCTCCTCATACCCTTGACCGTATTCTTGAATACCTTGTAGCCTCCTCATCACTCACGCTTTCAGGAAATTCCATCGCCCGCTCCATGAAAGACATTCATGTGAACATTACTGCTCCCACTGTCTATGATTACATACGTTTCTGCACAGATTCGTACGTGGTCTCCCGCATACAGCGATATGATATCAGAGGGAAGAAGGTTCTCTCGTTTGAAGAAAAAGCCTACGTGGTTGACCTCGGGCTCTTTCATCTGAAAAGGAACAGGGCAAAAGATGAATTCAGCCTCATCACGGAGACGTTGGTTTTCAATGAACTGCTCGCACGAGGCTATCAGGTATTCATAGGGAAAACTCAGAAAGGCAAGATCGATTTTATTGCAAAGAGAAATGGGAAGACCTGTTATATTCAGGCCTGCTACCTTCTTGCGAGCGAAGAGACGATCGAGAGAGAATTCGGTGCATTCGATTCCATCACAGATAACTACCCGAAGTATGTTATCTCACATGATGAGATTGCGATAGGAGAGAGAGAGGGCATCATCCATCTCCCCCTGCTCACCTTCCTGTCGAATGAATCAGCCATACCCGGATAATCTGTTTCCCTCGCTTCACGCCCCCATACGAGACTCTGATCTGATTCACACTATCGCTCCTGGCGATACTGCTCACTGAGGGCTCATCTTTTCACCATCACCTGAGAATACTAAGAGTTCACGATTCATGCCCTTCGCCTGGATGCTACTCAGTTGATACGGTATACACTGGTTCCTTATCCTCAAACAGTGCTGAACATTCGTGGAAATTTCGGTACAGGAAACCCTTGAACGAACTGATCGAGTCGCCACTATAGATGACCCCACCTGGACTGGACACAAAGTCGGCATAACGGGTAATGAACTTCCTCAGGTTCCCGGTATGTCTGTCATTGACTGTCTTACCGCTTTGTATCTCATAGGGGACAAGGGTACGATGACGGGATATGAGCAGATCCACTTCAACTGAATTGCTGTTCCTGAAGAAAAAAAGGGTATCTGCCTTCCCGGCATGATAGCGTGCTTTCAGAGCTTCCATGACCACCATATTCTCAAACACATTACCCATCAACGGATCCCGATTCATCTGTCCCGGGTTCTCGATATTGAGCAGGTAGGAAGCCAGACCCACATCACAAAAATAGACCTTGGGGGGTTTTGACAACCTGACTGGTACGGGAGGAAGACCAGGGTCTAAGAAGATGAATCACATGGGAAGCCTGCAGGATCGAAAGCCAGGAGCCTATCGTAGTACTGCTGACCCCTACCCCTGAACTGATAGCCGCGTTGTTGACCAATTGACCGCACCGCCCTGCGAGAAGCGTTAAAAACGCGGTAAACCGTGAAAGATCATGGACCGCCCCTACAGAAGCGACATCCCGTTCAACATAGGTAGTCAGGTAGCTGCGATAATAGTCTAAGGGAGACCTGCCCGGCTGTTCGAAAAGATACGGCATATAACCGCTGACTAATTGCTCGTCACGATCCATGACGATTCCTGCATCAGACAATTCGGTGAGAGATACAGGTAAAAGGTGTACAACAGCAGTACGACCTGCAAGAGACTGCGCGACAGAATCCTGTAAGCGGATCTGCTGACTGCCGGTAATGATGTATTGCCCCATATTCGTATGGGAATCGATTCTCACCTGCACCAGAGTGAGTAGAGCGGGCACACGTTGAATCTCATCAATTATTACCGGTTCTCGATACCGGGTGAAGAACTCATAGGGATCTTCCTGTGCAAGGCGACGGGTCGTCAAGTCCTCTAAGTTCGCATAGGAGAAATCAGGATACATAGAACGTACCAACGTCGTTTTTCCACATTGCCTGGACCCGAAAACAGTAACTGCGGGACAGTCCCCCATCAACCGCCTGATAACCGGTTCAAGGTGTCGCTTGATCATAGGTGAATGGCACAACATAACTACGGAGATTTCAAGTATTACTTGATATCTCCGTGAGCATGAGAAGAGGAAAAGGTGAGTAGATTCTTTGCT
>JAFGUP010000336.1 GCA_016938475.1 Sphaerochaetaceae bacterium | reverse complement strand
GTCTTCGGCTGGTAGGGATGCCCCTGAAGGTGTGAGTTGAGAGTTCTTAAGGTGGTGAGCTCCTCGGGAGGGAAGTAGCCCCTGCGGGCAAGAGCCGCGTAGAGTGCGGGGCAGGCATGGCCCTTCGAGAGCACAAAGCGGTCTCTGTCCTCCCAGGAAGGGTTGGCAGGATCGAGGTTCATCACCTCGAAATAGAGAGAAGCTATGATATCGGCAGAGGAGAAGGAGGGCGATGGGTGGCCATCCTTACTGCGGTAGACCATCTCAACCACATCACGGCGGATCTGCCGTGCGCACTCTTTTAGATACGCTATATCGTGACTCATCTGGTTTCCTCCAGCATCTGTTTCACCATCTCGATTCCGAGAGCCGGTGAGGAGAGGACGAGTTTGCCGGTCAGTTCCCTCAGGGGCTGCTCCATGCGGGCCATCGATCCCTGTGCGAGCAGGATGACATCACAGGAGTCTGCGACTTCCATCGCCTTTTCAGCGATAAGACGGTCATGTGTTTCTGCATCACCGGCGGTGATTGCTCCAAAGGCTCCCTCGGCCAGGGCCGAAACGGTCTGCATCTCCTTTCCGCTCTCCTGCGCACACAGGCGAAGGAGCCTGAGGGTCGGGTCGAGCGTGGTGGGAACCGTAGCGAGAACCGCGACAGATTCCGACAGTTCGACAGCCTTGCGGCACATAGCCTCGTCTATCCTCACGATGGGAACAGGCATGAACTCACGGGCTGTATAGACCGCATCCCCGATAGAGGAACAGGTATTGAAAATCAGTTCCGCACCGGAGGCACAGGCGATCTCGTAGTACCCGTACAGACGGCGTCTCACCTCTTTGGTCAGTTTACCCGCCTTGATGATATCGGCGATCATACTGTCATCCAGAATATTCATCACCTCATACCCGTTAAGGGCATCCTTGAGCATATCGGACAACGGTTTGACCAGTGCTGCTCCTGTGTAAATGGCTGCTATCTTATGATTCAAAACTCAACTCCTCACCTTTAACATACGACATCATACGTCGTATGTGTGTAGTGTGAGGCATGATCACCCTCATGTCAATCATTTTTTTTCGGCGCTTCCGACTATCGTGTGGGAGAAGGGGGAAAATCAAGCTTACCCAGATGAAACAGGATAGCCGTTTTGAACCTCTCTCGATTGCGAAAACCACAAGCAATCTTCTTAATCCGCTG
>JAFGUP010000052.1 GCA_016938475.1 Sphaerochaetaceae bacterium | reverse complement strand
GATTTTTTGGTCGACTATCAGTGTACAGACGTTTTTCTGATTTGTACAGAAAAATCCCTCACATTTTGTATATCTCTCAAAAGGAAGGGGAAAAGAGAGTCTATCTACAAGTATCATAGACGAAGAAGGATTGCTATTTTGTCAGAAAATCTCTCATGAGCTCCTGAAGTCCGTCGATACGGGCATTGAACTCATCGATCCTTCTTGTTACTCCCACTATGTCACGCCCGAGAGACAGGAAATCTTCACTTGACTCGTAGCCCGCATAGGTGACGAATTCGTTGATGGTATTATAGGTGAACTCGAACTCTTTCTGGAGACCGGCAAGAGAGGTCTCAAGCCCGTTTATCTCTTGTTGCAGAGTGTCTATCTGGGCTTCTATGGCGCGGATTTTATTATCATTCGTGTCCATCTGTGATGAGAGACCTTCCAGTTTCTGGTCCTGTTCGACTCTTAGCTGGTCGATCATCTCCAAGGCCTCACTTGATGTGCATGAAGTGAGGAGTATGACAAAAAGTGCAATGAAGAGTGTAAAAAGAATACGCTGTCTCATAGTGATCCTCCTAGGGTAGGTTTCTTTCTTATTGATACTACACTATAGCACAACTTTTTATAGATATTAAGATTAAATTTGTATGAGGCAAGCAGGACTTCTACCTGAAAGTTCAGAGCACCGGGTGCCCGGATGGTGAATAATACTGCTCATTCACGCTTCCAACCCGACCCTGTTCACGTGTAATCAGATACTCCCACAGTGCAGCACCCTTGTCCACCATGCTTACAAGAGCTGACTCGCGGTATCGATAGAACCTGCCTGATCGGGGATACATGTGAGTCGCTATGATATCTTCCTCCTTGCAGGTCAGAGAAAACACCGTGCGTGCGTTGTCCAGTGCAATCTGGGCATGATAGTTCATATGGTCAAAACCTCTTCGGGTTCTCTCCCTCCAGTCATACAGAAAAAAATCATGCAGCAGGGCACCCCGTGCAGTACTGACAGCGTCGAGTGACAGCAGACGGGCGAGCATGTGTGCCACCCTGGCAACACGTACTACGTGATCATAGGTGCTGGTGGTATGGTGCAGAAAGTTCTTCTGCATCAGAAACAGGGGATGGGTGAGGATATCTGTGGTGATGATGCGAAAATCATGGTCCCACACTGGCCCGTACACCTCGTACAGTGCTTGAGTAACACAGAGCATATAGGTCACCATGAGCAGTGCAAGCAATCCCGTGGCCGGGATGAACTGAGTCTTGCCGGCAGAGACAACAAGAGCGATCACGACTGTTTCCTGAGATGGGATACTGAAGCGTACATCCTGTGACCAGCCATACCACACTGCCCATCTAATGATCTTCGCAGGTTTCAGTGCTTTCATCGGGTTCTCTCCTGTCCTTTTCTCATGAACAGCGTACGACTCAGGTATGAAGGAAATATGAATCAGGTGCTTGAGTTGTGTGAAAACTGATGGGAACCTGGACTGAATTCAATGGTGAGACGTGCATATAAAGTGATTGTTCCAGGTGGAAGGTGTTGCTAGGTTCTCAGTATCCTGAGCTCGCGGGCGACCCACACTGCGGTAACCAGCGAAGCAAGGGTGTCAGCGACCGGGAAACTGATCCAGACTCCCTCGATTCCCCATACCCTCGAGAGGAGAAAAAGAAGTGGAATGAGAAAGACGAACTGTCTTGAGAGGGAGAGAAAGATTGCCGGAGTGCGTTTGCCCACTGCCTGAAAAAGGGTTGAACCGATGATCTGCAAGCCGACCAGAGGAAGAGCTGCCATCACCATTTTCAATGCCGGGGATGCGATTGCCAGAAGCTCCGGATCACGGGAAAAGACTGACAGGATCTGAGTGGGTACGATCATGATGAAGAGCCAGCACATCGAAGCGAAGAGAGTTGCCATGAGGGCGCTTGTTGCAAGGACCGATCGTACCCTTTGAAAGTTCCTTGCCCCGTAATTGTATCCTGCAATAGGCTGAAAACCGTGGACGAGACCGAACATGGGCATCATGATGAAGATCATGAGCCGAATGATCATTCCGTATGCGGCTATCACCAGTGACCCGCCGTAGAAACGCAGCAGATTGTTGACAAGAGTGGACATCATGGAAGTCCCCGACTGTCGTACGAACGTGGCGAACCCGAGGCTGATGATATCACTCATCACCGGCAGGCGGACAGAGAATGAGGAAACGGAAAAGGGTAGAGAACTGCGCCCGACGGCAAAGTAGTACACCACAAGGGTCACGGCAACAACCTGGGAGATCACTGTTGCCAGTGCCGCCCCTGTGATACCCATGTTGAAACCGAAAATCAGCAGTGGGTCGAGAATCGTGTTAAGCACAGCTCCGATGATCATGAAGGTCATGGAGGCTTTGGCCTGCCCCTCGGCTCTGAGAATACCACTTGAACACATCTTGACCGAAAGAAACGGGATCCCGATCAGAATGACCCGGATGTATTGCTCTGTGTACGGCAGTATCTCTTCGGTCGCCCCGAAGAAGAGAATGACCGGCCGACGAAAGATGTAGGTTAAAACAGCGAGCACCAATGTGATACTGAAGGCTCCAATCAGAGCATTGCCTGCGGCGGCGGATGCATCCTCTGGCCGTTTTTCGCCAAGACGTCTGCTGATGATCGAGGCGGCACCATAGCCGAAGGTCTGGGCGAAGGCTCCGAAGAGCATCTGAATCGGGAAGGCAATCGAGAGAGCTGCTATCCCGTAGGGACCTACATACTGACCCACGAAGATTGTGTCGACAAAGTTATACAGTGCATTAACGAGCATCCCCACCATCGCAGGTAGCGAGAGCCGAATAAGGAGTGAACCAATAGGTTGTGTTCCCATGAACGTGTTATCATGGTATGGCTTCTGCATAGGTGCTTCCTTGTGCTCGGTGTTTCTCTGGGCGTAATGAATAGCGTACGTTTAGTCACGGTACAGGAGAGACTTCAGAGAGTCAACCTGTAGTGACTCGCAGAGAATGCCTTGTACGTACCTGGTTTCTAGGATCTTCTGAAATGTGAAAAGTATTCGTATAGAGCAGAGACCTTGTCCATAGTGCTTACCACGAACGACTCACTATACCTGTAAAACGACCCCGCCTTGGGAAACATGTGTTTTACGATGATATCCTGTTCCTTTTCATTGATGGAGAACAGTCTCCTTGCATTTGCAAGAGCTATATGAGGGTGTTCCTTCCCGTGCTGGGAGCGGTTCGCATCTAGAGCTTTCCTCTCTCGCCAGTCATAGAGGAAGAAGTCGTGAAGCAGACCTCCCCGTGCAGTCGAGACATAGTCAAGGCCGAGTATCTTCGCTGCCGAGTAGGAAAGAAAGGCTACACGCACTACGTGGTCATAGATATGATGTGAATGATGGTGAAAATCCCTGAGCTTCAGGAATTCTTCATGGTAGAGAATCTCGTGTGTGATACGGGTGAATTCAACTTTAGAAGGTCTCTGTAAAAGGGTGCAGAATGCACCGGAGAGGCGGGATGCGAAGAATAGTGCTACCGGGATCGACACAACAAGTATCGTCATCACCCGAAAAAGTGCAGTATCGATTGACAAGTCTGATAAGCTGGTCACCTGTGAACCGGTCACGTAGGTTATAAATGTTGCAAGAATCAGAAAGAAGATTTTCCTTAGCTGATTCTGGTTCCACCCCGTCAGGATGGCACCTGCATATCTGAATTCCAGACATGTACCTCCATGAAATGATGATGGGACCAACCTAGCTGATTTTGTACCCAGCGTCAAGGGGCAGCGCAGGCGGAAGCGTAAGTTCCCTGCAGCATCAACCGTTCGTGTTCAG
>JAFGUP010000051.1 GCA_016938475.1 Sphaerochaetaceae bacterium | reverse complement strand
TTATTTCAATCACATTTGAATACTAACACAGAATATCAATCTGTCAAAATTAAAGGTTAAATTTTTAAAAGGGCATTCATATGGAGGAAGACAAGATAAGTATCTTTACTGACTCACAGATAGCTTCATGTCAGATCCTAAATGGAAAATCTGCATTCTTCCGTCCTGAGAATCTACCCTACTCAGCAACCCTCAGTGATATCTCACCGCTGTTCAGGACCCGTTTTTCACGCTGGTTATCGGTGACTGAGAGAGACCCGTCATCATTGATCGAGTCTACCATAGCACTGTAGGTGGTGTTTCCCTGTGAGACTGTCACGATTCTGCCCAGTACAATTGAGTGGTTCCTGTACCGCTGCATGACAGACCGGTCGTGCAGATGCTCCACAATAGCCGCGATACGCTCGATGAGTGAGGCTGCGAGGGTATTCACCTGAGGGGTCGGTTCCTCGAAGAGCGTCGTTGCTGTATCGCGGATCTCCTCAGGAAAGCCCCCTTGAGGAGGATAGAGGTTGACTCCGATTCCGATGATCAGAGACTCCATCTTCCCGCTCTCGAAGCTGCTGGTACCTTCGGTGAGGATACCGGCGACTTTCTTTCCCTCTATGTAAAGGTCATTGACCCACTTTATCCCGATCTTCCGTTCACTGAAGGTGCTGAAAGTCTCCTGTGCAGCTACTGCCACAGCAGAGGTCACGAGGATTGCGTCGGTCATATCGAGTTCACGTCTCACGATGAGTGACATATATAATCCCGATCCCGACGGGGAGTGAAAGGTCCTTCCCAACCGCCCCTTTCCGTGGGTCTGCCAGCTTGAGAGGATGACCGTAAGATCCCCTGCACCATCGGCAAGAAGCCGTTTCGCCTCCTGGTTCGTACTGTCTACTGTCTCAAGGACGTTCAGAGAGATACGCTCCCGCCAGGGAGGGGAAAGACTCAGAGAAATATCCTCGGCGCTGAGGCGACAGCTCTTTTGTATGAGGGTATAGCCCTGAGAGGGCTTGCTGGTGATCTGAAAACCTCCGTGCCGGAGGGTGTTTATTGCCTTCCAGACAGCTGCCCTCGACATGCCGAGTTCTGTGGCTATCTGCTCTCCTGATATAGCTAGGGGACTCGTGTCCTTCAGTATTTTCAAGACTCGCTCTCTGGTCGTCATTCTGCACCCTCACAATGGTAAACTTATTTCTGTTTCAATGTTTACAACAAGCCGTTTTCATGGTATCACACAATCAGATATTCGTGGAGGTATCACTATGCAACTCAGGGAGATTCTTCTCACAGCAGCGTTCACAGCACTGATCATCGTCGGTTCCTACGTAGCGATCCCTATAGGGGCCGTACCCATCACCCTGCAGAGCCTGTTTGTGCTCCTGTCGGGACTTCTGGCAGGCAAACGAATAGCACTCACATCTGTCGGACTCTACCTCGTCCTCGGAGCTGTGGGACTGCCAGTCTTCAGCGGTGGAGGTGGCGGCTTTGCCCACTTCAGCGGCCCTACCGGAGGCTTTCTGATAGGATTGCTGTTCATGGCGCTGCTCAGCGGGAGTATCAGTGATCTTGTCGCAGCGCGATCAAACAGCAAGGAGACATTGAGCAGGGGAGAGACACTCACGTTGATCCTTGGTGCCGTCGCATCGACCTTAGCAGTCTATGTCACCGGGATCCCGTTTCTTCAGATGATGCTCTCGGTGACCTTCAAGGAGGCACTCGCGATCGGCCTCCTTCCGTTCATCGCAGGCGACCTGCTGAAACTCGTAGCGGCTGTTCTCCTTCTTCCTATATTCTTCCCCGTGGTGCACACCTATCTTGGTCAAAGAGGTGAGGCTGAATGATCTCGGTCGAGAACCTCAGTCTCACGCTCGACAAGAACCATACCATATTTCACGATGTGACCTTCTCCCTGGAGGCCGGAAAGACTCTCCTTCTCAGCGGAAAAAACGGTTCAGGAAAGTCCCTCCTGCTGAGAACTCTGAAGGGACTGCTTCGCCCCTCAGAGGGTTCAATCATCATTGGCGGGGAGGATGTAACCCGAAAGAAGAGCAGACGGCTTATACTGACGGCCCTTGTCTTTCAGGATACGGACCTTCAGATCGTGGCCCAGAGTGTTCGCAAAGACCTCCTGTTCGGCCTCAACAATATGAAAGTGCCAGTGAAAGAGTGCGAACAAAGGATCTCACAGGTCGCAGATCAGCTCGAGATCACCCATCTGCTTGAGATGCGTCCCACCCTGCTGTCGGGAGGAGAGAAGCGCAGGGTAGCTCTGGCGGGAGTGATGGTGATGAAGCCCTCGGTGATATTTCTTGATGAACCGTTTGCCAATCTGGACTATCCCGGGATAAGACAGGTACTCAGATCTATCGTCTCCCTTCAGAAAAGTGGTGCTACACTGATCATAGCAACTCATGAGGTGGAGAAGGTCGCTGCACACTGTGACAGTATGATGATCCTTGACAACGGGCAGACCGTTCTTCAGGGAACCTGTGAAGAAGTTCTGCCGTCGTCTGAGGCCTACGGAATCCGGCTCCCGCAGGTCAGAGGGACTGCTCTGCCGGTCAGTGAACTGAGCTGGCTGACATGAATATTTTCCACTATCGCCCTCAGGGTGGGTTTCTGCACAGGGTTCATCCTCTCATCAAGATTCTCCTTCTCATCCTGCTGAGCACGCTCAACGTTCAGGGGTCAACCCTCTTCTCTGCTCTGTCACTGCTGTTCGCCCTTTCCCTCACGGCGACCACCAGAGTCCCGCTCGTACACTACACGAAGGAAATGCGATATTTCTCCCTGATCATACTCATTGTCGCTCTCAGCCGGTATTTTACCACCGAGTCAATCGAAGGTGCATTCAAGACTCTCTGCATGTTCACCAGTATGATCCTGTTCAGCATCCTTCTCATGGACAGCACGCCGGTCGATGAGGCCGGCAGAGCTGTCTCCCTCCTGTTCGTTCCCTTCGGGAAAAAAGTGGTGAGGGAAGTTGCAGCGATCACTGAGCTCACCTTGATGATGATACCCCTCTTCCTCGACACTGCGCAGACGATTCTTTCTGCACGGAAAGCACGGGGAGAGCAGTTCACACGCCACCCGATACGCTCACTGGCATCGTTTACTGACAGTCTTCTCAACAGGATGTTCCTCGACATCGAACGCCTTGAGGACGCTCTAGTGAGCCGTCAGTATTCCCCGGAAAATCAGGTAGCTGTCCAACCGATCCTCCTCTCTCAGGTGCTGATCCTTTTCATTGTCGCGTGCACGGCTTTATGGGTATACTTTCTGGCATGACAAAACAGGAACTGAGAAACGAGATACAGCGAAGGATCGCGACCCTTACCTCTTCGTACAGGCAGGAGGCATCGGCCATCATATGCTCGAAGATTCTTTCAAGTGAAGAGTACAGAAACTCACAGACGATCCTCCTGTATGTTCCGCTTGCTGATGAGGTTGATATATCGGCCGTGATAGAGCAGGCTGTCAACGATACCAGGGAAGTCGCCCTTCCGGTGATCACCAGGGGGACCATGATCTTCCGACGTGTGGACAGTTCATGGAGAAATCACCTGAAAGCCGGAGCACTGAAAGTTTCAGAGCCGACCGACACCTGCAAGGAGCTTGTGTTCAATGGCAGGAAGAACGTGCTCATCCTCACACCGGGAAGAGCCTTCAGCCCGCAGGGAATGCGGCTGGGAAGGGGGGCCGGCTATTATGACCGATTCTTTTCCTCTCTGAGAATGGAGGCGGTACGCATGGCAGCTGCCTTTGACCTCCAGATCACCGATCCGGTTCCGGGCGAACCTCATGACTTGCCGGTACATATCATCTATAGCGAATCACGCACGATCAGAGATGGAGCACATCCTCCCACAGCCAGGAGAAGTGAGTCTTGACGAAACCCCTCATGGCGATGGTACCGGGGGTTGTACCCTGATGGGACAGGTCGCACCGGTATAGTTCATCGAGACTCAGCAGTTCCTCCCTTACCTCAGGTGCTCTGAGAGTCCTGAGGAGAGTGCTCAATGTCTTCAGGTACTCGAACTGCCTGGTGGGAGAGCTTGCAATGACGAAAAGGAAGTGCACAGGTTTGTCATCCTTTGCAGCGTACTCTATCCCGCACTCACTGAGGCCGAGCCCTACCTGGACAACTTCGAGATTCTCTACTTTCCCGTGAGCGATACCGATACCGTGCCCGATACCGGTCGTCTCGATCCTTTCCCGCTCAATGACCACATCCTTGAATGCACCGATATCTTCGAGGGTCGAGAAGACGGTACACTTATCAATCACTTCTATGATCGCCTGTTCCTTCTGTAAAGAATCAACGTGGCAGATAAGTGTGGTATCTTTCCCGATCCCTATCATGTTCGCTCCAGGGTCTTCAGGTACTCGTTCATCGCGGCAGCCGCCTTGCGTCCCTGCCCCATTGCCAGAATGACGGTCGCGGCACCAAGGACGATGTCCCCACCTGCATAGACCCCTTCCATGCTGGTCTTACAGGTCTCCTCATCAACGATGATGTTACCCCTTCGGTTCACGTGAAGTCCTTTCGTGGTCCGTTCGATAAGAGGGTTCGAGTCGTTTCCTATGGCGACTATCACGGTGTCGAAGCTATGGAGCGCCTCACTTCCGGGAATCTCGACCGGTCGTCTTCTACCCGATTCATCCGGTTCGCCGAGTTCACAGGTCACCAGTTCGACACCACTGACCCGACCGGCCTCATCACCCACGATCTTTCGAGGTGCATGCAGCATCAGAAACCGTATCCCCTCTTCACGTGCATGGGCGACCTCTTCGCGTCGTGCAGGCATCTCTGCCTCGGTGCGACGGTACACGATCGTCACTTCATCGGCTCCCAGGCGGCGCGCGGTACGGGCTGCATCCATCGCGACGTTCCCCCCTCCGAAGACGGCTACTTTCTTCGAGCCGTACAGGGGAGTGCCGGCAACATTGCGCTCATAGGCCTTCATGAGGTTGCTTCGGGTCAGGTATTCATTAGCACTGAACACTCCGATCAGATTCTCACCTTCAAGGTGCATGAATCTGGGCAGCCCCGCTCCGGTACCGATGAACAGGGCATCAAAGCCCTCCTCTTCAAGAAGGTCATCCACACGAGCAGTCCTACCAACGAGGAAGTTATGTTCCACCTTGACGCCCATCTGCTCGAGAGAAGCGAACTCCTCCTCGACGATGGATTTGGGAAGGCGAAACTCCGGGATACCGTAGACCAGGACACCTCCAGCCTTATGGAGAGCCTCGAACATGATCACCTCATGCCCTGCCCTTCTCAGATCAGCAGCTGCTGTCATGCTTGCCGGCCCGCTTCCGACGACACCGACCTTCTTTCCTGACTCCTCTGCGACAGAGGGGTTCTTCCTCCTGTTGTTCCGTGTCTCCCAGTCTGCGACATATCGTTCGATTCTTCCGATGTTGACGGCCTTATCGATACTTTTCAGTGATTTACCAACCGTACAGGTGAGCTGACACTGACTTTCCTGGGGGCAGACACGACCGCAGATAGCAGGGAGCATACTCGCTTCCTTGATGGTGGCAACCGAGGCGGCGAAATCGCCCTCGGCGGCTTCCCTGATGAACTTCGGGATGTCGATATTCACCGGGCAGCCTGCTATACAGGGGGCGTTCTTACACTGAAGGCATCTGAGAGCTTCGACGATTACCTGGTTCTCACTGTAACCGAGCGCGACCTCTTCCATGTTGCACACCCTCTCATCGGGGTGCTGGGAGGGCATATCCATCGGTGGTATCTGAAGGCGTTCCTTGAGGGTGATGGTGGAAGGATCAAGAGTTTCTCTGATCTCCCTGGCCCGTGTATCAAGCTGTTCTCGAGTTGCATGGCTCATCAGGCATCACCTTCCTTTATATCAAGACCGATATGACAGCGGTGGTGGGCATCAGCCTCCTGCGGTTTGTAGGTTCCAAGGCGAAGAAGGAGGTTATCCCAATCAACCTGGTGGGCATCAAACTCGGGTCCGTCGACGCAGACGAACTTCGTCTCGCCTCCGACACTCACTCTACAACCTCCGCACATACCGGTCCCGTCTATCATGATGGTGTTGAGTGATGCGACGGTAGGTACTTCGAATTCTCTGGTGGTCAGGGTACAGAACTTCATCATGACAGGCGGCCCGATCGCAACTACCAGGTCAACTGTTTCTTTCTGCATGATCTCCTTGAGAGGTTCGGTCACTAATGCCTTTCGTCCATACGAGCCGTCATCGGTGACGACGATAAGGTCATCGGTTATCCGTTTCATCTCTTCTTCGAGGATGACGAGCTCTTTCGTGCGGGCACCGATTATGATAGTTAGGTCATTGCCGGCAGCCTTCATCGCCTGAGCGATGGGGTGCATAGGGGCGACGCCGACTCCACCGCCGACACAGACGACTTTCCCGAATCTCTCGATGTGGGTCGGCTGACCGAGGGGACCGAGAACGTTCTGGATGGCATCGCCCACCTGGAGGGTCGCAAAGTGGTGGGTAGCTTCTCCTACCGCCTGGAAGACTATTGTTATCGATCCTTTCTCAGGGTCCGCATCGGCTATTGTAAGTGGTATTCTCTCGGCATGATCGCCACCGTGCTGAAGGATGACGAACTGCCCTGCCTTCCTGTTTCGTGCGATCTTCGGGGCCTCGATTTCCATGCGGAACACTTCCTGGGAAAGCCTCTTCTTGTCTAAAATAGTGAACATCACCTACTCCCATTCGTGGTATGAATCGATCACAGAATCAGGTTTAATACGATCAGCTGTGACAGACTCTTTAAACGTGATCGACCTAGAGTACCAAGTTTCATTGTATTTTACAATAATCTGAGGTTTGTATTGATCGACAAGATTCTGTATACTTGTGATCACATTATGTCATGAGGAAGGAATACTATGATTCGAAAGAGTACGGATATGGAGCAGGTGAAGGCAGAAGGAATGAGGGGCGGCGAGGGGCTGATAACAGCCGTTCATCATCTGAGCAAGGACGAGGTGCCGCATGGGCGGCTGTTCTCCACCTTCACGGTGGGCAAGGGCTGTTCTATCGGCTACCATGATCATGTCAAAGAGACCGAGTACTACCTGATACAGTCAGGAAAGGGTATCGTAACTGAAGCCGATGGCGAAAAGGAAGTGGAAGCAGGAGACCTTGTGATAACCGGTGGAGGTGCAGGCCACTCCATCCGTAACGAAGAGGACGAACCCCTCGTGTTCGTTGCAGTCATCCTGTTCGACTAGACTCCAGGCCCCTCTCCGTATCCCCTTTACCGGGATACGGCGGGAAGCTCGGACAAGGGAAGGATTCTCTGCACATAGATCCTTCTGAAGAAGAGGATACCCGTGGTGATGGATGCCATCTCACTGAGAAGGAATGCATACCATGTAGCGTGCAGTCCCCAGACACTGGAGAGGATATAGGCAGCAGGCAGGAGTACTACCAGCTGTCGTATGACCGATATGGCCAGTGAATACACCCCCTTACCGAGGCCTTGAAAGGACACGCTCAGGGTGATGGCAACTGCGGCGACGGGGAAGTGGAAACTGATGATCCGCATCGCGGGAACCCCGATCGCCAGAAGCTCGGCGGAGGCATCGAAGAGACCGAGCAGCTGCCTGGCTCCGAAGAAAAACAGAAGAGTCCCTGCACTCATGATACCTACAGCTATAAAAGCCGTGACCCGTACCGTGTCAAGGATCCGCTGTTTTTCCCGTGCCCCGTAGTTGAAAGCGACGATACTTATCATGGCGGTGACAAGACCGAAGATAGGCATGAAGATGAAACTCTGCAGCCTGAAGTAGACACCGAAGAAGGCCACTGCCGTGGAACTGAAGGTGATCATGATCGCATTCATGCCCACACTCATCAGGCTCCCGATCGACTGCATGATGATCGAGGAGAATCCCACCTGATAGATATCCTTGACAGTTCTCCAGGTGAAGACGAATTTCCTGAACGCTATCGTGATGATCTTCGATCGTCTCTTGAGGAGGATGAAGCCGAGAGAGAAAGCGATCAGCTGAGCCGTCACAGTTGCGATAGCGGCACCCTTGACACCAAGAGCGGGAAACCCGAAGTACCCGAAGATCAGTATCGGGTCAAGGACGATGTTTATCACGGCACCGAGAATCTGCGTAAACATGGGAGTGATCGTGTCCCCGCTTCCCTGCATGATTCTCTCCACCATCAGCTGACCGAAGACACCGAACGAAAAGATCGTGATGATCAGTACATACGTATTGCCCATGGAGACGATAGCCGCATCCTTCGTGAACATCGGAATGAACCAGAAAGGGAGCGTCAGGCCGAACAGAGCCATGATCACGCCCAGTGCGAAAGCCAGGACGATCCCGGTCATCGCCACATCACTTGCCTGTTCAGGTCTCCCCTCCCCCAGGCGGCGGGACAGCAGTGCGTTCATTCCCACAGCGGTACCGACTGCGAAGGCGATGATGATGATCTGTATCGGGAAGATCAGAGATACGGCCGTAAGGGCATCTTCTCCCGTTCGGGAGATGAAGATCGAGTCAACGACATTATAGAGAGCCTGCACCATCATGGATATCATGATAGGCACACCCATAGAGAACAGGAGAGGCACGATCGGAGCCTTCCCCATCTTGTGTTCTGATGCTTTATCCATATAGCGACACTCTACTGAAAAATCACATTCGTAGCAATATGGGTACATCGCAAGACAGCACCTCGATCAAGAGGTGCTGCCGTGTACGCTGCTCCGGTCACTCTACAGAGAGAAGGGAACGATGAGAGTGGGATCAATGACCCGGAAGATGAATGATTCGGTGATGAACAGAGTCACATCCTTTGAGGTGTGAGATTCATACCCCACCGAGAAATCCTGACCGACTGTCAATTCAAGATTATCATTATCGTGAGGAATGAGAAGTGCTCCTTCAAGAGAAAGAGATTGAATGACCTTCCCACCTATGAGACGCTCGATCCGTTCAGTAAGCGGGAAACCACCGACTTCCTTGGAGAGTCTGAGATAGGCTTCTTCTCCTACGATGAGGGTGAAGGGACCTTCCACACTCTGTTTCTGGAGTGTGATCAGCGCCCTGGTCACGCCTTCCATGATCGAAGAGGAGTCTTTGCCGAAGGGTACCGCTTCGTTGGAAGCTGCCTTCTGCAGGCCGACTATGCCGCCTGAGGAGTACCCGGAATAGATTGCCTGCTCTTCAAAATCGGCAATCTTCGCTGCTGCTGCCTCAAGAGGACTGAGATCTATATCCCGGGCACCTCTACTGAGATTGTCAAGTTCCCACCGATTGAGAGTGAACGACACTCTCGCTTCAGTGAGTGGTGATATACGGTAGACACCGGTCCTCACATCTCCGTTCTCACCGGAAAGATCGAGTCTTCCCTCGGAGATACTGGTATAGTCCCATCCTTTCGGACCATCTACATGAACGGCTTTACGGGCTGAAAGGCGGGAGAGAAGGACTTCTGCCGCCCTGGTTTCTATTTCCTGCCAGACATTTGTCGACAGTGGTGCTAGTTCTTTCTTGAGTATATCCATAGGTAACCTCCGATTACTTCTTCATGGAACCGATCGATAACGAACCGGTGGAAGATGAGCTCCCTCCCTCGCCTGCTTCTTCAGCGTCGAGAAGAGAACCTTCGGTGAACAGATAGGTCTTGAGTTCCTCATCCCACCCGGCCATGTTCCTTCTCAGCCATTCTATCGTCATGCATGCGTGTTCGATTTCTTCATCTCTGTTGTGGGCCATCACCTCACGAAGCGACTGATCTGAACTGGCAGCAACACGCTGGTTATACCAGTCTACAGCTTCGAGTTCCTCACGAAGACTCGTGATCGCCCGTGATATCTCTCTCGATTTCTCATCGAGTACTTCATACGGTTCTGTATAAGCCATAACTCCTCCTAAAATAAGAATGATTCTTGATAGCAATAATCTCAATATACTGAAAATACATAAAAAGGCAAACGCTATTGCCGAAAAACTCCTGCTGAGAGCAACAATGCAGGAACTGCTGGTTGTCCTGAGTTCAGTATACACCAGTTACGATGAATAATAAGGGGAAACCGTAAAAAGGACGCCGATATGGCGTCCTTCTTTAAAACTGATGTGTATCAGGTTGGTCGCAGGATATTCTCCTTATGATAATTTCACATCAATCTTCTTCGGTTGTGATGCAGGAACCTTTGGAATGGTGAGAGTGAGAATACCATTTTTGAATTCTCCTGCAATGTTGTCTTCATCAACTCCGTCCGGAAGAGTGAAGGAGCGTTCGAAAGAACTGCAGTAGCGTTCTCTAATCAAGTAATTCGGTGAAACGGTCTCTTCTTTCTCCTCTTTCTCTGCTTCAGTGATAGAAGATATCTTCAGAACGTGTTTGTCAACATGAACATCAATGTCCTTTTCACTGTACCCGGGGAGTTCCGCCTCGAGTACATACGCGTTCTCATCTTCCCAGATATCCACTGAGGGACTCTTTGTCTGGGGTACTCCCCAGTTGTTCCAGAAACTGTCGAAAAGCGAATCGAAATTTCTCACGACGTTGCCTGTTGATGGGGTTCTTCTTACTACGTATCTCATATTACACCTCCGTATAACATATTGTGTTTTTCTTTACTGTCCTTACCAGGACATAAAGCTATTTGCATACGCCGTGCCAAATACAAACATTTTTTGTAATATTATTTTTATATTATTATATTATAGTGTTTTACATAATGCAACACATCAACTGCGATCACTACCCAACTCGCTCACACCCTAATGTAGTGTAACTTTTTGACACAATCATCTCGTAAGCCTTTGCACTCTGTGTCCATTCTACACAAGAAACATTAGACACTTTTTTCCATATCAGAAGATAATGTGTCATTTTGACACAAACTAATCATTTTACTTATTTTTCAGGCATCCATTGACACTTCTTCTACACTCCGCTATAGTACCTCTTGTCGTCGCAGGGTAGAGCAGTTGGCAGCTCGTCGGGCTCATAACCCGGAGGTCGCAGGTTCGAGTCCTGTCCCTGCTATAGATTAATTTCTTGTTCTGTAAGGATTTACAGAATGTTGCTCCCGGAAGAGCCGGTGTAACCAAAATAACTGACACCTGTACTGTCACCTAGACAGCACAGACTGGAGGATTTGGATGCATCGGTTTTCTTTGTATATGAGGGGAAAGATCTTCTACGTGAAGTTCTGGAATGAAGAGATCCAGAATTATGATCATGGCATCAGCACTGGTAAACGTTCCAGGAACGAGGCCCTGGTGAAAGTCAACGAATGGCTCCGCTACGGCTTCACCGGAAGAGATCAGGAAAAGACAACAATCCAGGATCGGCTTCAATTTCAAACTATTCTCTACTATCTATCCACCATGGAACTCACTGACAAGCAGAAGGATCGCCTTGTCGATATTCTTACTGATCAGGGGATTGTCACTGAAAACGCTACCCTTCCACAGGAAGAAGAAAAAGAGTCCATTCTGCTCATCCCCTTCCTTGAGGAGTTCTGGGATTACGACAACTCTCCCTATGTCCGGGAGAAGCATGCCTACGGCC
>JAFGUP010000335.1 GCA_016938475.1 Sphaerochaetaceae bacterium | reverse complement strand
GCTTCATTCGTCTCACTCACGTAAGCATCGTCTCCTATATCAAGGGGATCCATGCTGGACGGACTAGTGACAATATCATCATATACCGGGTAGACCCACCATGTGGTAGGAGTGAGATCCCTCTGAGTCTGCCCATGGTAGAGATAGGAGACACTGAATGTTACTGGAAGTGATTTCACACGCTTTGAGACAGTCAATTCAATCCCAAGGTTCTTCTGAAAAAGATGTGCACTGAAGTCCTTTTCGTCGTAGGCCTCCTGATTGGCAGCCTTGTAGATCATGTACTCATCCATATTGAACCCGTACTGACCGCTTCGCCTCTGATACTTAACCGATCCATGCACGCTCCAGGAATCACCGAGGGATACATCCCCTGCGAGGAGCAGTTCATCTGAGTTAGGCCTCAGCGGATAGCCCAGGTTGGCCCCTTCATTCACGTAAAGTGTCTGGTATATCTCATCGATGTCGCCATCATCATTATAGTCGATATACACCGGATAGTGGGTGTAGAAGAATGGACTGAGATAGGTATACTGGACCGTCAGCTTTGCAAACGAGAAGAGAGGAACATCAAAGTCAGCTCCACCCTGAAATCCCATAATGTTCCGGGGTTCGACAAACAGCTCCGAAGGGTTGATCTTATCCATCTCCGTTGTGGAGAACGCACCGTACAGTCGCATTACCCCCGGCAGATACCACTGCAGATCTATTCCTGCAAGCATGTTGTCAAAATCCCCCATCGTGATCTGCTCAAACATAAGGATTGAGACAGGATTGAGGTAGGCAAGTTCGAACCGCTTACGGTAGAGAACAGACTCATAGATACCGACAGAGATATTCCCCGGTAAGGATACTTCTACACGCTGTGCAGTAAAATTATTGTCATACGCTGTGTTGAGCATGCTCTCAGAGAACACGTACTCGTCAAGATATCCGGTATCCACAGAAGAGACCGCATGATTGAAGTAGGATAATTTATTCAGCTCTTTATCCCAAAACTTTCCGAGGCTTCCTGCAATAAACTGAAAGTTGAGCCAGGGGGCAAAGGTGATAGAGGTCTCCACCGCCGGGAAGGATCGTGCTGAACCTGAAAGCATAAAATTATTCAGCCCTACCCCCCAGTCGTGCTGAATTCCCGCATACCGGAGCTGGACATTGCCGTCAAGCATCTGCAAAGCAATTTCAGGGGAATAGGAGGAGCCGTAGAAAAAGGATCCGACTGCATCGGTTATGGTATCATAGCGGGCCTCGGTGGGGATCACAAAATCATTCGGGAGGACAAATCTCGGGTCGATATGATCAAGACTCAGCCCGAAATCCATATAGACCGACAGAACATCCCCTATGTCACTTTCAAAGTAGGGAATGACGAGATTTCTTGAGTCGAAGGCACCGGGAATGGATAGCCCCTGAGTATAAGAAAAATCAGCCTTGATTCCGGCTCTCACTCCGATACCCGCCTCAGACCAGTAAGAGGAGTATGATCCTGCAGCAACCAAAGACGATAGATTCTCGGTCTGCTTATACTCCACCTCAAGTTCTGAGAGAAGACCCTGTATTTCCTCACTCTCCAGGGAAGAAATCATAGGACTTTTCTGAATGCGCTTCAATGATGAGACGACTGTTGAT
>JAFGUP010000334.1 GCA_016938475.1 Sphaerochaetaceae bacterium | reverse complement strand
ATGTCCGATGAGAACAGAGATGTTGTAGCACTTGCTAGGGAATTTCATTATTGCAACCAACGTTACAGTAACATCTGTTACAGCACATACTCCCTGATTGTGCAGAGTTCTTCTGCAGGACGGCACTGGCTTCCCCTCAGGAGGTGCGCCCGCTAACGCGGTATACCCGGACACCGAATCATACTGCCGTGTCTCCCGCCACGCTTGTCTGATTCATGTCAGGTATGACTGACATGGTCGATCATCTTTTGAGTAACGCGATTTGCGTTCAGAGATTCAATCTGCACATCTCCATGTTCCTGCTGATACACTCTGAACACCTCATCCGCAAAAGCCGTCCAATCATTTCAACACCCTCAAAATCCAGCGCAACCGTCTTGAACCGGTCAACCCGTGCAGGCAACCGCTTAGCCTGTGCTCGAGAAAAGAGAAGTACTCCCTCACCCTGCATCGTCCTCACCGATATGATAGTCTTCCGGAAGGTAGGCGTCTTCACGGCTGAGTGGACTCGATAAGCGGGAAGGACATCTTCACAGCACACCCGGTGGAATCCGTTCGGTTCTTGATCGATATCGTCCCGTGATACTTCGTGACTATGCCGTATACGAGCGACAGGCCAAGGCCTGTGTTCATGCCATTGTGCGATTTCGTCGAATAGAAGGGAGTGAAGTAGTCTTTGCTGATATCAATCCCCTCTCCGGTATCGAGGATCTGCACATCAAGATAGTGTTCCTCGTTCACACAGCTGCGCTCCAGGATGATATCGATATGTCCGTCCCTGTGGATCGACTCGAAACTGTTCTTGATGATGTTCAGCAGAACCTGTTTGAACTCATTCTCGTTGATATAGACGATGTTGTTCCTGTCCTTCTCAATGAAGTCGATCGTGATATCCTTCAGCTTGGCATTGACGCTCAACAGGTCGATCATCTCCTTCACCAGGTCATTGATGTTGATATCTTCGGAGGAGACCTTCTCGAGATTGGAAAAGTTCTGGAGATTGCTGACAATCTTATTGATGTAGGTCACCTGCTTCGACAGCTGGTTCACGATCGTCAGAAGATCCGGGTCATTGAAACGGAAGCGGATGTTGGTAAGGTAATTACTGATGATGTCCAGCGGGTTATTGATCTCATGGGCCACCCCTGCCGACAACAGCCCGACCGATGAGAGCTTTTCGGAGAGGTGATGGTTCTGCTGCAGGTAGTCATACTCGGTGATGTCATAGAAGATCAGCATCGAGCCGATCTTCTCAAGACCGTCATAGATCGGTGAGTAGTGAACGTTGTAGATGCCTTCCACCCCGTTGATGTCGAGGGACAGATGGTAGGTGGTCTGCTCCGAGGTCTGTGAGAGCTGGTCGAGAATCACATGCTTGGTGGTTTCGCTTGTTCTGTTCAGCAATGTCTCACCCCGCTTATCATTCATATCCTTCAGGTTGACGTTGAAGTTGTTCACAAAGAATCTGTTAGCCAGTTTGAGGATGCCCTCGTTGTTCAGGATAATCAGATTGACCGGGAGATTCTCGAGTATAGCCTCATTGTATTTGATCAGGTGATAGAAGGAATCAGAGGGATCCACTGTCTCGGGTGTTTCGGAGAGCTGTGTATAGGCCATCTTGATGATCTGCATCCTTCCGATGCTCTGAATGTCCTCGGTGAGGATGTTGATCCCGTCCCGTATGATGGAGACCCTGTCGGAGATGTCGAAAGCCCAGTCGATCTTGTGTGTCATGATGATGATACAGCATCCCTGTGCTTTCAGTTTCTTCAGGACAGTCTTGAGCTTCTGGTAATACTCGGGTGAGAGCTTGTCCAGCGATTCATCCAGGATGAGCACCTTCGGATCATGCTTGATCTTTCCTAGGATGGCGATGAGAGCACGCTCGGAGAGTGTGAGGTCCTTGACCAGGCGCTGCACATCCATCGTGATCCCGAGTTCTTCGAGGTATCTCTCGGCCATGGTGTTGAGGTGTCTTTTCAGCGTGAGGGAGAAGAACGGTGTCGTGTCATCGTTGAAGAACAGTGTCTCTGCGATACTGAAATAGGGGTTCAGCATCAGGTTCTGGTGCACGAACCTCACTCCCTTCTTCTTTGCAACCTTCGTCTGGATGCGCGAGTACTCATCTTTGTCCAGTGTAATCGTCCCTGAATCGGGCGTGGCCAGTCCGCAGAGAACGAGTCCCAGACTCGACTTCCCTGCTCCGTGCTCTCCGATCAGGGCGTGAATGCTGTTACTGTTGAAGCCGATGTTGATACGGTTGAGGACCCTCACCTTGTTGTAGTTGAGCCGTACGTCTCTGATATCAACGAGCTTCTCTTGCATATCAGGCTATCCCGTACTTCTTCAGTTTCAGATACAGTGTGTTCCTGCTCAAATTCAGGTACTTCGCAGCCTCGGACTTGTTGTTTCCGGTCTTGAGCAGAACATTCTGGATCAGCTCCTTCTCCTTCTGCTGCACCGGGCTCAGAGAGTTCTGCATGTACAGTCCGTTGAGCTCGATTCCCGGGGGAAGGTCTTCAAGCATGATCTCATCATTCTGACAGATGGTCGATGCATACAGAAGTGCGTTCTTCAGCTCCCTGATATTCCCCGGCCAGTGATAGCTCCTGAACACGGAAAGCACATCCTCAGACAGATGTTTTGTCCCGTCGTCCGAGTGTTCTCCTATGGTGTGAAGGAGACGGTCGATGAGGTCCTCAAGGTCTTCCTTGCGCTTCCTCAGCGGGGGAATATGCAGCAGTCCCCCGTTGAGACGGTAGAAGAGATCCTCTCTGAAAGTTCCTTCCTGGACCATAGCAGGGAGATCTTTGTTCGTGGAGGCGAGGAAACGCACATTGATCTTCCTCGTCTGGTTCCCCCCTATTCTTCGGACCTCCTGATTCTGAAGTACTCTGAGGATCTTCGCCTGCAGCGTCCTGGGCATATCCCCGATCTCATCAAGCAGGAGAGTTCCCCCGTCCGCCTGCTCGAAGACACCGCGGTATTCGGATGAGGCGCCGGTGTAGGCTCCCTTCTCATGGCCGAACAGTTCGTTGTCGAGAAGGCTTTCTGGAAAGGCGGCGCAGTTGATCTTGATGAAACTCTCCCCGCTTCTGTTGGAATGCTTATAGATGTATTCGGCCAGACCTTCCTTTCCCGTACCATTCTCTCCGATGATCAGTATGGTGATATCGGAAGCGGCGAGCTGCTTCGCCCTGCGAAGGACACTGCAGTACTCGGCATTCCTGCTGTGCATCTGATTGTGAGCTCCGGCCAGTTCGACACCGGATTCTTCCTGTTCTTTCTTTTTGTTGGCCTGCTCTGTCGCGGAATCGATGATCGTGCACAGCGTATTGAAATCGATCGGCTTGCTCACAAAATCGAAGGCACCGAGCTTCATCGCCCTGACAGCGGCTTCCACTGTGGCATACCCGGTGATCATGATGACGGGGATACAGGGAAAGGATACCTTCAGCTTCTCCAGCGTTTCCACCCCGTTCTCATTGCCCAGTTTCACATCGAGCAGGATGACATCAATATCTTCCTGCTCAAGGACGGAAAACGCTTTTTCCGTGTTCCCGGCATAGAAGAGGAAGTGGCCTACATAGGAAAAGTTATCCTTGAGGACTTGAAACAGCTGGTGGTTATCATCGATGAATAGAATATCCAAATTCGTTCTCTCTCCTGTACCTGCTGGCCTGACACTTACAGTACAATCTGAACAGACACTGTCCTATTTTAGGACAACTGTAGTATATAATAGGTGAAATCTCAATGCAGGAATTGTAAATATGCATACTCTGCAACCGGTATGGTCAAAATTTCACCTATTGGCACGGTATATGCTTTGGAGGATGGCAGAACAAAACTCAAGTACAAGGAGAGAACATGAAAAAGGTATTATCGATGGTGCTGATCGGCACCCTGGTGCTTACTTCGATCTTCGCCGCCGGGTCCAAAGAGGCTCAGGCAGAGGGCGGTGAGAAGTCAATCGGCGATCTGAAGATCGTCCTGATCCTTCCCGGACCGATCAACGATCAGTCATGGAATGCGACGAACTATGCAGGTCTCGTAGCATGTAATGAACAGCTTGGCACGAAGATGGAATACATCGAGAACGTCCAGGCTTCGGATTACGAGTCGACCTTCAGAAACTACAGCGAACGGGGTTACGACCTGATCATGGCCGCAGGGACACAGTTCGACGATGCAGCCAACAGCGTTGCAGCCGACTACCCCGACACGACATTCTGTGTCGTCAACGGCTTCAGAGCCGATCACTCGAACGTTTCTCCGATCTTCCCCAAGGAATTCGAAGCAAGCTACATCGCCTCTCTGATCGCCGGTGAAGTGACAGAGAACGGAAAGTTCGCCACGATCGGCGGATTCCCAAACGAGGCGATGGAGAAACTGCTCGACGTCTATGAAGAAGTCGCGGTGAGTATCGCACAAGAGCGCGGTATCGCGAATGCCTCTGCAACCAGATCATACGCGAACAGCTGGGATGACGTCGCCCTCGGCAAGCAGATGGCCGAGACGATGATCGACAACGGCGCTGACACCATGTTCGTCTATGCGAACCAGGTCGGCCTCGGTGCCATCCAGGCGACAAAGGAAAAAGGAAAGATGTTCGTCGGTTTCTCAAGCAACCAGAACGACATCGCACCGGGAACCGTCGTTGCCTCCGTCATCTTCGATTTCCAGTCCTTCTACACCTGGGCAGTCGAGAAGTTCTATGAAGGGACTCTCACGGGCGGACAGGTCCACGAAGCAGGAATCGCTGAAGGGATCTTCAGACCAGTGTACCCTGCAGGGTTCGATGAAGGGATCAAGACACGGGTAGAAGAGGGTATCGAGAGTGCCCTCGCCGGTGAGGTTGATTTCCCATCAATGTTCAAATAGAAAACAATGCCAGACAGTATCCCGATCAAGGTCGGGATACTGTGTCCTCAGAGACCTGGGACCAGCCGGGCACACCGGCCGGCCCGCTCTGTATCTTACTCCAGGAGCATTCCACATGGTATCCTTTCAGGGAAACGATATGAGTACACCATTTTTTGAACTTAGGAACATCTCGAAATATTTCGCGAAGGTCATCGCGAACAAGGATGTCTCCCTGTCGGTAGAGAGGGGAGAGGTTCTTGCCCTCCTTGGCGAGAACGGTGCCGGCAAGAGCACCTGCATGAAGATCCTCTACGGCCTGTACCAGGCCGATGAAGGACAGATCTACAAGGAAGGAGAACTGATCACGATAAAGACCCCGAGAGACGCGATACACCATAGAATCTCGATGATACAGCAGCACTTCTCCCTCGTTTCCGCCCACACGGTCACCGAGAACATCATCCTCGGCAACGCGAAGGGAAGAATAGACTGGAAAAAGGCCCAACAGGATATCCAGAGACTGGCAGACCGGTACGGATTCAACGTCGATGCGGGTAAGAAGATACAGGACCTCACGGTAGGGGAGCAGCAGAAGGTGGAGATACTGAAGTCCCTCTACCTCGATGCCAATCTGCTGATCATGGACGAACCCACCGCCGTGCTCACCCCCCAGGAGATCGATACCCTGATGGAGTTCGTCAGGGAGTACTCCAGCAGAGGCAATGCCGTCATATTCATCACCCATAAACTCAAGGAGGTGATGCATGTGGCCAACAGGATCATCGTGATGAGAAGCGGGAGGGTCCACGGCAACGTGCTGAAAGAGGAGACGAACGAGAGAGAACTCTCACGGATGATGATCGAACATACAATGCAAGAACTCGATACGGCACAGGCCGCGGGAAAACCGGGAAAGGTCAGCCTTTCGGTACGCTCTCTCACCGTCGCACCGCGAAGGGAAGTTCCACTGCTGAAGAATGTCACCTTCGACATCCACAAGGGCGAGATCTTCGGTATCGCAGGTGTCTCAGGAAACGGACAGCTGGAGCTCTGTATGACCCTCTGCGGCGCCATGAAGAGCACCTCGGGCTCGGTTCACCTTGACGATCAGGACATCACTCACCTCTCTATCAGAAAGAGGATAGCCCTGGGTATGGGGTATGTTCCCTCCGACAGGCACCGCTACGGTATGGTGATGGACATGAGCCTTTCTGAGAACATGCTGCTGAAAGCCAGCTATTTCAGCACCTGGAACAGGAACGGTGTCGTCAACCGGAAAAAACTTGCAGAGACCACATCCAGTATTCTGAAACACTACGATGTGAAGGCATCGGGACCCGGTGCCCTGGCCCGGGAACTCTCGGGAGGGAATCAGCAGAAGGTCATTGTCGGCAGAGAGGTCGAATTCTGCGGGGACTTCATCATCTTCGACCAGCCGACCAGAGGACTCGATCTCGGTGCGATCAACAACGTCCATACGGCAATACTGAAAGAAAAGAAGAACAACAAGGCAATTATGCTGGTCTCCACCGAGTTATCGGAGATCTTCGCCCTCTGTGACCGGGTCGCGGTCTTCTATAAGGGGGAGATCCAGGGAATATTCAGGACCAGCGAGCTTGACAGTCAGAAGATCGGTCTGCTGATGGCCGGCTATACACACCAGGAAGTGATATGATGGATAAGAAAACCCGGGATATATTGATTACGAACTTCTTTGCTGTGGTGCTGGGGCTGCTCCTCAGCGGATTTATGATTCTCTTTCTGAAGAAGAATCCCATCCAGATCTTCGCCCTCCTGTTTTCCAGCATGTTCCGTGACGGCTATACGATCGGTGAGATCTTTGTCAAGGCGACTCCCCTGATCTTCACTGCCCTGGCATTTGCCTTCACCTTCAAGGCGAGCCTGTTCAATATCGGAGCACAGGGGCAGTTCTACATCGGCTCCATCACCGCTGTAAGCGTCTCTCTTCTGATACCCTCCCCTGTTGCGATTCCCCTGGCGATCATCCTGTCCTTCATAACAAGCGGACTGTGGGGAGGCTTCATCGGTCTGTCCAAGGCAAAGTTCAAGGCGAACGAATTCCTGATCAGCATGATGAGTACCTACGTCGCTCTCAACCTGATGAACTACCTGCTGAGAACCGTGCTTATGGAGAGCAAGGGGGAGTACCCTCAGACCGAAACTCTCGCACGGAGCACTTGGCTGTTCAAGATCGTTCCTCATACCCGTCTTCACTTCGGGTTCATTCTAGCGATACTTGCTGCGGTGACCATCTGGCTGATCCTGTACCGAACGACCTTCGGTTTCAGAATCAGAGCAGTGGGTCAGAACAAGGAGGCAGCGAGGATGAGCGGAGTCAATCCCGAAAGGATCTACATCATCACGTTCATCATCAGCGGCGGCCTGGCGGGGCTTGCCGGTGTCACAGAGGTCAATGGAGTACAGCACATGCTGCTGCAGGGCTTCAATCCCTCCATCGGCGCTCTGGGTATCGGGATCGCGATACTTGCCAACGGAAACCCCATCGGTATCATCTTCGCCTCGATCCTCTTCGGGGCTCTCCACGTGGGAGGAACGATCATGGGTCAGTTATCGGGCGTACCGTCGAGTATCATCAATCTGATGGAAGGGTTCGTCATGGTGTTCGTCATCATCTCCTACTATGTCCGCAGGAAGTGGGAAGTGAGCAGAGATAAGAAACTACTGATAGAGGGGACTATATAATGTTGATAAACCTGTTTTCCAGAGCCATGATGATGAGCACACCCCTTCTCCTGGGCTCCTTGTCAGAGGTGTTCTCAGAACGGACCGGTGTGATGGTCACAGCGATCGAAGGGATCTTCCTGATGGGGGCATGGGCAGGGTTCACTGCAGCGTATATCACAGGCTCCCTCGCCATGGGACTGCTGTGGGCCGCTCTTGCCGGTCTGCTGGTCGCGATGCTCTATGCCTATATCGTTGTAACGTTGAAACAGCATCAGATTGTAACGGGAACCGCGATCAACATCCTGATCCTCGGTCTCTGCTCATTCCTCCAGAGGGTCGTCTTCGGCGTTCCCCTCTCCCCCCTGACCGTCGAACCGCTGCAGAAGATAGCGATACCGCTCCTGTCCCGGATTCCCTTTATCGGTCAGATATTCTTTGAACAGAACATACTGACCTACTCTATCTATCTTCTCGTCCCGCTGGGCTACTTCATCCTCTACAAGACGTCTCTGGGACTGGTGATACGGTCGACCGGAGAGAATCCCGAAGCTGTCGATGTATCGGGTATCAGCGTATCACGGGTACGGTTCGTCACGGTCTCGGTCTCTGGGATCATCTGCGGCATCGCAGGGGCTTTCTACTCGATCGGCTATCTGGGTATGTTCACGACGAACATGATCGGAGGACGGGGGTGGATAGCCTTCGCTATCTGCTTCCTTGGAAACTGGAATCCGATCGGGGCATTCATCGGAACTCTTATCTTCGGTCTTGCCGAGGCGTTCGCCATCCTGATGCAGTCCAATGCGTCCACGATACTCCCGAACGAACTGTTCATTGCCCTTCCCTATGTGCTGACCATCGTCCTGACAATCAGCAGGCGGTCCTTCAATGTCCCATCAAAACTGGGAATAGCGTATTATGAAGAGAACTGACAGGTGAAGGAGGATACACAGTGACTGATGTGTT
>JAFGUP010000333.1 GCA_016938475.1 Sphaerochaetaceae bacterium | reverse complement strand
TTGGAAGGAACAGCGCCTGTAATGAAATCACTGTAGCCGATCATGCCCGAGACCGTTCTGAGGTCGCAGGTACCGCCGGTTCTCAGAGGCGCCCTGGAAAGATCATCGAACTCCTGCCCCATAGCGAGCCTCCCGGTCGCATCGAACTCGGAACCTGCAACGACCGTAGAGAACCTGTCAGCACAGAGATTGATCACACAGCCGGACTCAAGGAACGGAGGGCCGGCTGTATTATGCCATGCTGCGTTCGTCAGAATATCGGTGGCCTGATTGTTCTCGATCGTCACGCTGCTGTATAGCACAGGATGATTCGGGAGTATCATATCGATCTTGTATGCTGTGTATGCGTAGGGTTCTACGCCCCTCATGACAGACAGGAGCCATAAGGCTCCGACATCTCCGTCAGTACCATACTTCACTATACTCCACGTACCATTGGCTGTGAAACCGTGAGGAGGAAAACGGACACCGTCAACGGTCGACTCAGGGCCGAAGTTCGGAAAACAGAAGAAGTTCCCTCCAAGGGTATAGAGGAGGTTTGCATCATGATAGAACTCATGATTCACATCCTGGGCAATATCATATCCATGTCCAGCAAAATAGTAGAGTGGATGTGCATTTACACGTCCTCCATGGATATTCGTATTGCTCAGTTCACGTACCATTCCGCCCTTGTCTTCGATCACCGTCTGAATCGATTCATTCGAAAGCATTGTGGCATGTCTGTTTTTCCAGATCTGAATTCGCTTGGCATCCATGACCTTCACCGTCTCCCCAATGTAGTGCTCTCTTCCGCCTTATCCCAAAAAGGCAGAAATCAGGCTATACTGACTGTAACCATTATAGTACCATGATGGTTACAGGAAGAACAGCGAAGAAACGAACAAAGGGGACACTATGATTGTTGAGAAGAATCTCCATTTCACACTCCAGACAGCACGCAGCAGCTATGTGTTCAGAGTGGATGAGACACGACACCTGGAGCATCTGTACTATGGCCAGAAGATCTCTGCGAAGGATCAGTACTACCCCATATACGACAAACATTCGATCCCTCTTCCTGCAGAAACAGCCTTTGACGATGAACATCCTTCGTATTCATTGAACAACATATGCAGCGAAACAAGCAGTCCCGGTAAAGGAGATTACCGTGAGACTTCTATCGTGATCAGGGATACGAACGGATCCATCACCCACGACTTCCGCTACAGTGACCACCGTATCATCCAGGGAAAACCACGCTCCTTCACCCCCCTTCCAGAGGCTCTGGCGGAGCAGGAATCGGTAGAAACTCTGATTATTGTTACAGAGGATGTCCACTCCTCCCTCACCCTCGAACTCTACTACACAACCTTTTACAGCTCCGATGTGATCGTTCGAAAAAGCGCGTTGACAAACAACGGCAGCGCCCCGGTCACGATAGAACGTATCATGTCGGCCCAGCTCGATTTCTGTCAGAGAGGACTCGAGCTTATCACCTTCGACGGTGCCTGGGGTAGAGAACGACGGAAAAACCGGCGACCGATAACCGAGGGAATTCAGATCAATGACAGTAAACGGGGACTCAGTTCGGCTACCCACAACCCGCTGCTGCTGGTTTCAAAGCAAGGAACAGATGAATTGGGTGGGGAGTGCTGGGCAGTCAACCTGATCTACAGCGGCGACCACAGCGGTATTGTAGAGATGAATCCGTATGGAAAAACGAGGATGCTGTCAGGCATCAACCCGGCAACGTTCCGCTGGCTCCTCGAAAGCGGGGAAAAGTTCCATACCCCGGAGGCGATCCTCACCTTCTCGGCCTCAGGGCACAACGGCATCAGACATAACTTTCATCATTTCGTGAACTCCCATATTGTACGGGGACAGTGGCGTTATCATCAGCGTCCTATCGCCTTCAACACCTGGGAATCGACCTACTTCAACTTTGACGAGACCTCTTTGTATCGCATGGCAAAAGAAGCTGCCAAAGCAGGTATCGAACTGTTCGTTGTGGATGACGGGTGGTTCGGAGCGCGTGAAGACGATACGACAAGTCTGGGAGACTGGATGGTCAACCCCCGAAAATTCCCCGCGGGCCTCACCCATTTCTCCCGTAGGATTCACGCCCTCGGGCTATTGTTCGGCCTCTGGTTCGAACCTGAGATGGTCTGCCCCAAGAGCACCCTCTATGAAGAACATCCAGACTGGATGGTCGCGATACCCGGCAGAGACCCTTCTCCGGCACGCAATCAGTTTCTCCTCGACCTCTCACGAAAAGATGTTCAGGACTACCTGTTCGATACACTCAGTTCACTGTGGCAGGTTGCGGAGGTAGACTACATCAAATGGGACATGAACCGTTCGTTCAGTGACCTCCACTCAGCGAACCTGATTGGCCGCCAGGGAGAGTTCAGCCACCGCTACATACTCGGCCTGTATACACTGCTTGGACGCTTTCAGGAGGCTTTCCCGCACATCCTGTTCGAATCATGTGCATCGGGGGGAGCCCGGTTCGACCTC
>JAFGUP010000332.1 GCA_016938475.1 Sphaerochaetaceae bacterium | reverse complement strand
GGTCTCCGTAGGAAGGACGTGCAGGTCTGTCACCGAACGGACGTCTCTCGGGACGGTCTCCGTAGGAAGGACGTGCAGGTCTGTCACCGAACGGACGTCTCTCGGGACGGTCGCCGTAGGAAGGACGTGCAGGTCTGTCACCGAACGGACGTCTCTCACCACGATCGCCATAGGAAGGACGATCAGCTCTGTCACCATAGCTTCGTCTCTCGCCACGATCACCATAGGAGGGACGGTCAGCTCTGTCACCAGAACCTCTTCTCTCGCCACGATCACCATAAGAAGGACGACGATCATCACGACCATGGCCACGATCATCCCGGTCTCTTCTCGGACGTTCCTCGCTGGAAGCTTCTTTTTGGGATGCTTCACCAATCGGTGCAATATCATCATCTTCCCAACGAAGGGTCAAAAGGTCATCCTCAACCTCGTTGGCTTCTGCTGAGGGAGCATCCTCGTCAAGATCAGCCTCGTCATCTTCGTCGAGTTCTTCTTCATCGTCCTCTTCAAAGTCTGCTTCGTCTTGCTCGGCCAGGTCTTCTTCCTCAACTTCAGAAACTTCTTCTGCGTCCTCGATGGACTCTTCTGCAATGACTGTGGGTTCTTCCTGTACGGTCTCTTCTACAACTGCCGCTGCTTCTGCGGTTTCTTCTGCAACTACTTCGGTTGCAATTACGTCTTCTTCTTTCATTTCTTCTTGTTTCTTGTCTACTTTTTTCATTCGTTCTTCCAATGATTCTTCATCCCGGTCTCTGCCGGCTCTTGTTCCAACGGTCCGCAGATCTGCTGCAGTTATCCGTACATCTCGTTGCTTGGTCAGCAACCACGTCCTCGCCGTTCCTAGACGGCGGGTAAATCCAGGCGCTGCAACCTGTGCTGTGATTTCCACGATATCAAACCCACGAATTGCTTGAGTTTCCATTCTGAATGTTCCCAAATTAGTGGAGAACACCAGCTTTCCATCCTTCGCCAAAAGTGCATTGAGCACCTTCATCCATCTCAGGTAGTCTCTTTGGACATCAAAATCATGATCCATCTTTCTGCTGTTCGAAAAACTTGGGGGATCGAATATGATCAGGTCATACTCAAAACCCTTCTCCCAGGCTTCCACCACATAGTGCCACGCATCGGCAGCAATACAGGGGTATATCGCCTGAATGTATCCGTTGTCAGCAAGATTTTTTTGCGCCCACGCAGTATACGTACTGGACAGGTCCACCGACTCTACACTCGCAGCTCCGCCTCGGGCAGCATACACCGAAAACGATCCCGTATAGGAGAATAGGTTCAGTACCCTGCATCCACTGCTCATCTGCCCGACCATCATGCGTGTTTCGCTATGATCGAGGAACAAGCCCGTATCGATGCGTTTTGTCAGATCCACCGTAAACACCAAATCGTTCTCGGTGACCTTCACTTCCAAGGACTCTTCCCCCTGCAACGTGTGCTGTTCCTTTCCTACCCTCTTTGGGCGTCGGTGATACACCACGTGGTCTGCTTGGATGTAGAGCATTCTTGAGACGATATCGCAGCATACCCTCTCTGTCTCTTCATCCAGACCATCCTCACTGTAATCAGTGATTCTTG
>JAFGUP010000331.1 GCA_016938475.1 Sphaerochaetaceae bacterium | reverse complement strand
GCGTTTGACTGTAGGTTACAGGTACACGAGTACATATGAAGGAGAAAACCTATTATGATTTCTTACAAAGAACTAGGACTTGTAAACACGAAAGAGATGTTTGCCAAGGCCGTGAAGGGCGGATATGCCATTCCAGCATATAACTTCAACAACCTTGAACAGCTTCAGGCTATCATCCAGGCATGTGTTGCAACCAAGTCTCCCGTTATCCTCCAGGTATCACGGGGAGCACGAGACTATGCAAACATCAACCTGCTTCGCAACATGGCGAAGGGTGCATCAGAATATGCCAAGGAGCTCGGGTACGAAATACCCATCACACTCCACCTTGACCACGGCGATTCGTTCGAGACCTGTAAAGAATGTATCGATAACGGTTTCTCCTCGGTCATGATCGACGGCTCACACCTTCCATATGATGAGAACATCGCTCTTACCAGGAAGGTAGTTGAGTATGCACATGCACACGATGTGACAGTTGAAGGCGAACTCGGTGTTCTTGCAGGCATCGAAGATGATGTCGTTGCTGAAGAATCGACATACACACAGCCCGAGGAAGTCGTTGACTTCGTCAGCAAGACCAACGTTGATTCCCTTGCGATCTCCATCGGGACAAGCCACGGTGCGAACAAGTTCAAACCGGAACAGTGCACACGCAATGAAGATGGCATCCTCATTCCTCCCCCACTCAGATTCGACATCCTCGCTGAGATTGAAAAGCAGCTTCCCGGATTCCCCATCGTCCTTCACGGATCGAGCAGTGTACCTCAGGAGTACGTGAAGATGATCAATGAGAATGGCGGAGCACTGAAAGACTCGGTCGGTATCCCCGAGGAGCAGCTGAGACAGGCATCGAAGAGTGCAGTGTGTAAAATCAACATCGACAGTGACGGTCGTCTTGCAATGACTGCTGCTATCAGAAAGGTTCTTCACGACAAGCCCGGTGAATTCGACCCGAGAAAGTATATCGGTCCTGCACGTGATGAGCTGAAGAAGATGTACATGCACAAGAACGAGAACGTTCTTGGCTCTGCAGGCAACGCCTGATTCACAACGAAGCTGAAAATACTCACAGGTATCGACACGCCCCTTTGACGTAAGACGGGGGCGTATGATATAGTGGTGCTCGCAGGTCTTTTCCTGCACACCCAAAATTTACGTTTCAGAAAGAAGGAAAAGGAGAAAGCTTGGCTAAACCTAGTAAAGAATTGAGAACAAACCGGCAGATTCGAGCACGAGAAGTCCGGCTCATAGACGCTGACGGCAATCAGGCCGGGGTATTGTCTATTGTTTCTGCCATGCAGATGGCTGAAGAAGCAGGACTTGACCTCGTAGAGGTTTCACCGAATGCCAACCCTCCCGTCTGCAAGATTATCGACTACGGAAAGTACCGGTATGAGCAGGAAAAAAGGAATCGGGAAGCGAAGAAGCATCAGACCGTTATAAAACTCAAAGAAATCAGGATGCAGCCCAAGATTGAACGCCACGATATGGAGTTCAAGACGAAGGCTATATCAGAATTTCTTGCTGAGGGAAACAAGGTCAAGGTATCAGTTCGATTCAGAGGTAGAGAACTCGCTCATACAGAACTGGGCAAGGTCGTTCTTGACAACATTCTCGCCCTTCTTGAAGAAAAAGAAGTCGGGTTTAATCTCGACAGACAGGCAAAGATGGAGGGAAGAATGATGTCAATGATTCTTTCTCCGTCAAAATCAAAGAAATAGTCGCTATCCGGATACTATCCGGGTATGACAAAATAACACGCAGGCCCAGGGGTACTTGTTCCCTGTGGTCGCGAAAAAGAGGTAACTCATGCCAAAAATGAAAACAAGAAAAGCCGCTGCGAAGCGGTACAAGGTCACGGGAACAGGGAAGGTCCGCTACAAGAAGCAGGGTCTTCGTCACATTCTTACCAAGAAGAGCACCAAGAGGAAGAGAGATCTCAGACACACCGGTATTCTCAGTGAAGCAGAAACGAAGAAAGTAAAAGTTATGCTTCCCTATCAGTTTTAGGAGGAATGGACGATGCCAAGAGCAGTAGACGGAACAAAACATAAAAACCGAAGAAAAAAGATTATCGATCAGGCTAAAGGGTACTGGGGAAGAAGAAGCACCAACTACCGGATTGCCAAAGATGCTGTGGCCAAAGCAGGACAATATGCATACCGAGACAGACGACGCAAGAAGAGAGACTTCAGGGCCCTCTGGATTGCACGTATCTCTGCCGGCGTACAGGCTGAGGGTATCAACTACTCACAGTTCATGCATGGGCTCAAACTCGCCAACATCGAGATCAACCGCAAAGTACTTTCCAACATGGCTATTGAAGACAAAGCCGCTTTCTCAAAGCTTGTTTCTCAGGTAAAAGAGGTACTCGCATAAGAGAGAGGTTTCAAAACCCCAAGGAGGTGGTGTAGATGACAACCCTCGATAAAGTTCAGCTGCTTGAGCAGCGCATTATCAAGGCAGCTGTCCTGATCCGGAATCAGGAAAAGAAGATCGGTGAAATGCAGGATGAGATCGATGTCCTCTCGACTCATAATGAGGAGCTTCAAAAGTACACTGAGACCTTCAGTACTGACAGCAAACTCATTGAGGAGAGCATCAACAATGCCCTCACTCAGCTTGATTCGATCGACGGACTTGATGACATTGATATCACCGGAATGCTTTCAGGAGACCTTGACGAAGCAGATAAGTTCACAAGCGGAGCTGCCATCGGTATCGATGAAGTCAGCCTTGATGATCTTATCTGATGCTTTGCTGACAACCTTCCTGCGGAACCTCCTGAGAGGTTCCGTTTTTTGTACCGTTATGGTACCATTACAGCAGAAAGGGCATAGTGAGTAAGACCTTGTGCTCTTTCCCTGATTTATGATATGAGTATGTTCCTGCGGTGTGTGTGATGAGACAATTCTCTTGGCTCAAAAAACACAGACGGGATGCGGTATAGGTG
>JAFGUP010000330.1 GCA_016938475.1 Sphaerochaetaceae bacterium | reverse complement strand
ATTTCGTGTGGTAGGTGAGGGGTTCTCCCCCCTTGTCGATGATGACCGGAGTGCTTACAACCCATCCGTCGTCCTCAACCACAGAACACTCCACCTCCAGACGATCGGGCATGAACGGTTCGATGAGTACTCTGTCACTGACGCTGAGAACATCACTGAGTGCCGAAATCAGGTGTTCTGCATCAAAGGCGTTGAGTTCGTTCACTCCGATCGAGGATCCCTCGTCATCGGGTTTTATGATGAGGTGATCTCCGAAGCGCCTTTTCAATGCACGTGAGAGATTCTCATAAGAAGGTTCAGCGGGGTCTGAGTGTCCAAGGAGCTCCCCGATTCGAAGCGAAACACGGGTGCTGTTCAGGTAGTGTTCAATATCCTTGCGGGTAAGAAGGGCGAAGGGAAGAACGGGTACCTGATGGGATGCCGCAAGGGTTTTCGCGATACTCTTGTGCATGCCGATGGCTGACGGGAGTACCCCGCTGGCGATACAGGGAACACCAGTTATGCGTAAGAATCCCTGAAGAAGCCCATCCTCTCCTCCTGTTCCGTGGATGACAGGGACGACTACATCAATGCTCAGGGGAGAGAGATCAGAATGGAAGAATCCATGTGGTGCTCTGACGAGCAGAGAAGAGCTATGGTCCTCTTCGCACATCATATGCTCAGTCGGTGCACTCTGCTGGTAGAAGTGCCCGCTGCCCGAAAGATAGATCGGAATCAGTGTATAGGAGCTCTCCAGAGCTCTGTAGACCCTCAGTGCGCTCAGAAGGGACACCTCATGTTCTTCGCCCACTCCGCCATAGATGATGGCAACCCGTTTCATATCTTTGACTCCTCATTCACGATCGAATAGACAAGTTCCGTCTCATTATACGCATATGTCAGTTCAGATCGTTCTATACTTTTCTCATGGCCCTTGCCGAGTACCAGGAGGACCTCGCCACCTCTCAGGGCTCCGATCGCTGTACGTACCGCCGTTTCCCTCTCCTCGATCCGTTCGATGATCCCGTCGAATCCGCTTCGGGAAATGCCCTCTTCGATGTCGGCCCATATCTGGTGGACATCTTCATCCCGAGAGTCCTCTTCGGTAAGATATATGCGCGAGCAGAACCTTCCTGCGGCTAATCCGAGCGGGAGGCGTTTCCCTCTGTCTCTTCTGCCGGCTGATGAGAACAGAGCGATGAGACGAACAGAGGGCTCGAGCGAATGAATAAAGCTGAACAGTTTTTCGAACGCATCCGGTGTATGTGCGAAGTCGATGATGATGAACCGGTTGTCACCACAGGGGACCACCTGATAGCGTCCCTCGATCGCCTCACAGAGGGAAGGGGGAGTGAGAAAAGTAGCATGCGGCTTACCTGTGATGTCCTGTGCCGTTACTGCCGCAGCCGCGATGTTCTCGAGAAAGAAGGGGGGAGCGAAGGCCGTTGAGGCTGATAGGCTCTGATGTGCCGAAGTGAGAGTGAACGAACGCTGATTCAGACTCGCACCGGTACTTACCATCTGTGCTGTACTACCTGAGTGGCCGGCATCAACACTGTAGGTAAGCGCTGCTGAACAGCCCTTCATTGCTGTCCTGATCTGTGAGCAGTACCTGTTTTCCGTCGAAAAGATGACATGTCCTCTCTCTCTGAGCTGTCTCACCAGATTCATCTTGTCATCAACATACTGTTCGAGGCTCTGATGGAAATCGAGGTGCTCGCTGCTGATGGTCTGAACGATAGCGTGTGAGAAGGTAAGGGGGTACAGTCTTCCAGTCTGATGACTGAGGGCATGAGAGGTAGCCTCGAGGACAACGGTGTCCAGGCCGTTCTGATAGCATCGGGACAGGAATGGATAGAGGACCTCAGGTTCGGGAGTGCTTTGCCGATAGGGAGTGGCTCTACAGCCGCTGCCGTCATCGATTGATATGGTGGAAAGAAGGCCGCATTTTTTTCCTGAGGCTGTGAGAAACCGGTACAGGAACACGGCTGTGCTTGATTTTCCGTCGGTTCCGGTGATTCCTATGAGCTGCTGAGGGTAGGGACCGTGCAGGTCGTAGGCGATCTGTGCTGCAAGGAGCTGCGGATGAGAACACTGCAGATAGGTGACATCCCTGTGATAGGAGCTGAGATGTCGGGAATGGATTATGAGATTGGCTCCGTTCTCTATGGCTTGTTCTATATACAGGTGACCGTCACTGCGGGTCCCTTTCAGTGCGATGAATGCTGTGTGTTTTTCTGCCGAGGCACTATGATAGGTGATACTGCCGATGAGGGGATCACCCTCGCCCCGCCTTTCACACACCTGATCTGTCTTGTCTTTTGAGAGTAAGACTGATACTCTTTTCATGCCTGCCCCTTCAATTGCGATACTACCATCGAACGAAGAGGGTGGCAAGGTGCGACAATGAAGCAAAGACATGAGCAGGTGAAATTCCCTTCATATGAGAGCGATCAGGTCCTTTCGGTCATCCGGGGGAAACGGCAGGTCCTTTCTGTACTCAAAGAGGTGATTGCACAGCAGGCGAAAGAGATAGGTGCACAGAATTTTCTCGATCCCTTTGCCGGAAGCGGAGTCGTCTCAAGAGCTGCACGGGACCTCGGACTGACTGTGTGGGCAAACGACATTGAGCCCTTCGCCTGTGTGAACACAAGCGTGTATCTGACACTCAGCCAGGAAGATCTGTCAACCATGTTTCCCTCTCAGGGAGGGATAGATGCCTACTACTCGTTTATCAATCTCCATGGACTGTATGCCTCTCACAGCCGCTATGCCGAGGGGGCGGCTTATCTGTCCCGACTGTATTCACCTGAGGATGCAATGAATGTGAAGGAGGGAAGGGAACGACTCTACTTCACACGGGAGAATGCCCTGTTCATCGATGCAGTGAGGGAGGAGATCGAGAATTCCTACACCACCGGTGCGATCACTACGGCGGAGAAGGCGGTAGTACTCTCCTCGCTGCTGTATCAGGCCTCTGTCAAAGCGAATGTCAGCGGGACCTACACGAGCTACCACAAGCGGTTCTACAGATCGGGGACCTCTCAACCTGTTCGTTCAAGAATCATCGAACCGCTGAACCTCACAGTCCCCTATCTGATTGACTCACGGTATCCTCGGGGATTCGTGCATAACGAAGATGCGATCTCGTTCCTCAAGAGAACAGAAGGTGATATCTGTTTCCTTGACCCACCCTCATCCGATCAGCAGTACGGTAGTGCCTACCATCTTCTCAACACGATAGCACTGTACAGTGACCCGAAGGTGGATACCCTTCTCGATGCAGAGGGGCAGCTTGTGGACAAAGGGGGAATACGAAGCGACTGGAGACATCGCCGTTCTCCGTTCTGTTCAAGAAAGGATGCCTACGGTGCCTTCCATGCCCTTATCAATGCGGTTGACTCACAACGTCTCATTCTCACTTACCCGGATAACGCTCTGGTGAGCACTGAGCAGATCCTTGAAATGTTGAACAGGAAGTATTCCAACGTCTCTCTCACTGTTCTGCCGCGTCAGGTGAAAGGTGGACGCCAGGCAAAGGGGACAGTTCATGTCGAACAGCTGTTCATTGCAGGGTCTGCTCCCCTGAAGTACCTGAGTACCGGTGATGCTCTGGAGAAACTCAAGTGCGTTCGACAGATAGAAGCTCTGAGAGATCGAGTGTTCCGCGGTGCAGAAGGCGGGATCGACGGGTTCAGTTTCATCGAAGGTTCTCTGATGGCGGCTCATCCCTCCTATGAGGAGTATACTACCTACACACTCCAACAGCTCACGCAGATGGCACAGGGGTTGAACGAGCGTGTGATACCCGATTCTTCAGAGGCCCTTGGATATCTCATGGAACTGTACATTTCATCCTTCTCAAAACTCAGATCTGATGAGCGGGTGAAGATGGAGAAGAAGCTGATATCACTCCTGCGTTTCATACATGGGTATGAAAAAGAACGGTTTGATCATATAATCGCACTCATGAGACAGATCTATCAGGACCATGAACAGTTGCTCAGCTCACGTACGACACTCAGTGGTGAATTAAAGCGGTTCTTTTTGCTTTCTCAGGAAAACACACACAGCGGAGACAGCCTATGAAGAGCCTTCGGGGATGGATCAGTCTGCTGTTTCTGTTGATTGCTTCCGTAGTTTCTGCCGGTCTGCCGGTTTCCGTAAGATGGGCAGGCATGGGGTACAGCGGTCTTGCTCTCTCCGATACGGAGGATGCGTTCACGGTGAACCCGGCTGCCCTGTTCAGGATGGCACCGACCCTGTTTTCGATCGACGTCGGCTACATGGATAGCTTCGCACATCCTGATGCAGATGCCTTCGAGGTGCTCCCATTCATCAATGAACCGGTGAATCAGTTCGATTTCACGTTTGCCACCCCCTTCAGTGCTCTTTCGGTGGTACTGGATTACTCTATGGAAGAAAGGGAGAGTGACCCGGCACAGAACAGAGTGTCCTACACTGCGTACAACAACTCGCTGATCCGCCTCAATCTGGCTTTCGGCAATGATGTTCTGGCGGTGGGAGCCTATGCAGAGGGGGGGGCGACCCTGTACAGACCGGTGGTCCTGGATCAGGACAATGTTCTCCTCGATTATGTTTCTCAAGTCTATTTTTCACGATACTATCCTTCGGGGATGCAACAGACATTCTCGACAGGAGCAGGGCTCCTGGTAACATACCCCTACTTCTCGTTCGGAGTCCTGACAGACAGTCTGTTCGGTTATGACAACGAGACGAATGAGATCACCTATGACCTTCAGGCGATGGTGGATGAACTGTCGGTCGGCTTTGCCTTCTCAAGTGAAAAATATGACAGTGATATACAGTTAAGCCGATATGTCCTGACGACATCATTCGATTTCACCGACATCGGCGATGAGGATCACAGGGCGATACGGTTTGGAGGAGAACTGAAGGTGCAGTTCCTGAACGATCTGTTCATAGCCATACAGGCAGGGTACAGCGAAAGTCGCCCGCTACCCGGTCCTTATTTCGGTTTTAACTGGAATGGAATTGCCACCTTCGGTCTGAGTGCACGCTTGCAGGATATTCTGTTTTCCTCAGCCTTTCAGATTCCCGCTCTCTGGTTCTCTGCCACCTCCAGTGATCAGCGGATGGAGGTTGCCATGACTCTCACCTATATGTTCTGATCCTGTGTAACATTCTCACACAGGAGATCTTATTGGCGAGAGAGTTGATGCCTTGACACGTTCATAGACCATCACTATAGTCTTTGGTAGGTAACACCATCTGGTAAGGAGAAATTTACATGTCCAAAGCACATAGAGGAGCCGGCATTCGTGACCAGCACAACAACGCAAGAGGCACCTGCCCCGTCTGTAACCGCACCGAGATCAAGGTGATGTATGAGCATGAGATCGACGGGAACAAGGTTAAGGTATGCAAGCAGTGTCATGCTAAGACACAGAATGCGAAGTAACAGAACCTGTCACGTGTATAAGGCTGTCCCCTGTGGCAGTCTTTTTTTTCGATTTCAGGAATGACGCTGATGAATACCTCAAGCGCACAGCGTATCTACATGATAGGGATAAAGGGGACAGGGATGTCCTCTCTTGCCCTGTATCTGTGTGACCGTGGTGTTCAGATAGCCGGATGGGATGTGCCTGAGAGGTTCCTGTCTGAAGACGAACTGGTGAGAAGCCACATCAGAATCGACAGCGATCCCTCTTGTTTCAAGGCACAAGAGTGGGATGCCGTCATCTACTCGAGTGCACATGAAAAACATCAGATTCTCACCACTTCCGTATCCTTGGGTCTGCCGAGGTGGAGTTATCATGAGTATCTGGGGATGCTCTCAACCTTGCACCACACCATAGCTGTGGCAGGAACACACGGAAAGAGTACCGCTTCGGGCTGTATCGATTTTCTTCTGAAGGAACTCGACATCACCCATGGAGCAATCTACGGTGCCCGGCCGATACACAACGGTGCTTCTCCTGTACGAAAAGAGGATGATTACCTCGTCCTTGAAGCCTGTGAATACCGCAAACATTTCCTCTCCTATAGTATCGATACTCTCCTTGTTACCAATATCGAGTGGGAACATGTCGATTTCTATGAAAATGAAAAGGCGGTGGAGGATTCCTTTCGCTCCCTGATTGAGCGCATGCCGCCTGCAGGAACACTCGTCATCTCGATGAACTCTCCCCTCTGCCGGGCTCTTCTTCTGTGGACACGTGAGAACCGACAGGATCTTACCGTTCTCACTTACGGCAGAGATGAGGGGGAGGTGACCTACAGCTATGACACCTATGGCGATGAGCATCAGGTGACCGTTCATCTGGCAGGAAAAGAGTATCCGATATACACCACTCTTGTGGGTAGCGGGTTCATCGAGGATACCATCGGTGCCGCTCTTGCTGTCTCTGCAGTGACGGGAGAGGATCGGATGAAGACCGTCACCATTGCAGGGCGGTTTGCAGGCTGCAAAGGACGCGTAGAGCGTCTCAGTGACCGGTCAGCCGTGTGGCATCTGTACAGCGATTACGCGCATCACCCGAGCGAGATACGGTCCTCGATCAGCTCGCTGCGCCTCCTTCATCCGGGTAAAAGAATCGTTCTCTGTTTCTATCCTCACACCGTCAGCCGCACCAGGGCACTGTGGGATGATTTTGTCAGCGCCCTCAGCGAGAGCGATGTGCTGTTCATCGCACCGGTTTCCTCCACTGCCCGCAAGGACGGGAGCCTCCATGAGGTAAAAGAGCTCTCAGAGCGTCTATGTCTGCAAACGGGGGGGCAGTATGCGGAGAGTGATGAAAAGATGACAAGCCTTGTTCTATCTGTATTGCACGAAGATGACGTGTGCGTTACGATGGGCGCAGGAAATACCTATGGTATTTGCAAACTGCTCGAAAAGAAGGGAGTCTGACGATGATCAGTATGACAGGCTATGGTGCCAAAGAGCGTCTGGAAGAGAGTTACCTGCTTCAGATAGAGCTGAAGTCGTACAATTCCCGCTATCAGGATATCAAGGCGAACATATCCCCTTCACTTTCCATGTATGAGCAGGAACTGGTAAAGCGTCTTAGAGAGCGTACGCAGAGAGGTTCGTTCGAACTCACTGTCCGTCTCAAGAAAATCGCAAGTGATGTGGAACTGTACCTGGACCGTAACCTTGTCACTTCGTATGAGGCGATCTATAGGGAAATAGCAGATCTTTCCGGTAGCGCGTATAAACCCGCACTGCAGGATTTCACGTCGATAGAGGGTGTAGTCAATCAGGTGTACAGGCAGCATGCAGAAGTATACCGGGAACCCCTGTTCACCCTGTTCGAGGAGGTTCTTGATGAATTCAGCACCTCCCGTGGCCGAGAAGGGAAGGCGACACAGGAACATATCATTTCCTTGCAAAACCGTATGGAGGAACTGACAAATCAGGTTGCCTCGTATGCATCGGTTCTTGAACAGAGACTCAGTGAGTCGCTCAGAACCCGTGTCACGGAGATTCTCGGGGTAACGGACTATGATGAGAGCCGTTTACTGCAGGAAGTTGCACTGCTGGTGGTGAAGTATTCCATTCAGGAGGAGATCGTTCGTCTGAGAACTCATCTTGGTGCCTTTACCGTGATTATGGGAGAGGGTGGTGCCGTCGGTAAGAAGCTTGATTTTCTCTGCCAGGAGATGAACCGGGAAATCAACACGATCGGAAGCAAAAGCAATCTTGCCGAGGTAAATCATCTTGTGGTAGAACTCAAGGACCAGCTTGAGAATATCAGGGAACAGGTCAGAAACGTCGAATAGGAGTTCACAGAACTATGAGAATCGCAATATCAGGAAAAAGCGGATGCGGAAATACGACGGTGAGTTCACTTGTCGCGGACCGTCTCGATTATCCGCTTATCAATTTCACCTTCAGAACTCTTGCCCAGGAGAGGGGGATCGAGTTCTGGGAGTTCTGTACCCTTGCCGAAAGTGATGATTCGATAGACCGTGAACTTGACGAGAGACAGGTGGCGATGGCTATGGCACAGGAACATTGCGTGCTCGGTTCCCGTCTAGCGATCTGGATGCTCAAGGAGGCTGACTTGAAAGTCTATCTCACTGCAGACACGAAGGTTCGCGCTCAAAGGATCCACAAGCGGGAAGGAGGGTCCCTTCAGGAGCGTCTCAAGCAGACAACACAGAGGGATGAGAAGGACACTGCCCGGTATAGGAGGTTGTATAATATTGACAACAGCGACACCTCGGTAGCAGATCTTGTCATTGATACCGATGGTCTTGACCCCCGGCAGGTGGCTGATATCATTATTCGTGAGGTGACAGAAAGGACCCGTGGAGCTCACTGATCATCCCGGGGGAGCTCACTGATCATCCCCTTGGCAAAGGGTATGAATTTGTGTATAGTAAAGCGGTTATACCGGTGTAAGGAGATTATATCTTGAGCATACCAATTGATGCATTAGTTGATAAAGAGAATAACGTGTATGAGATGACCTGTGTCGCCATCTCTCTAGCCAATCAGATTACCAAGGATGGAGGTCGTGAGATAGAGGCCGGAAACAACAAAGTGGTATCCCTCGTTCTAGAGCGAGTCCTTACAGAAGAAGTCGAATTTGCTTCCGGTGAAAAGGAATAACAATCCCCTCATCTTTCTATTCGGTCCGACCGGAGTGGGAAAAACAGCTCTTCTCGAGTCGTTCTTCTCAGAAGGGTATTCAGTTGTAAATGCTGACAGCAAACAGATCTACAGACATCTTGATTTAGGCTCCGCAAAACCGGAGCCTCAACTTGTTGCGCGTATCCCCCACTATATAGTGGATATACTTGAACCGTGGGAAGAGTTTTCCGTCGGACAGTTCGTTCACCGGGCTGACAGTGCGGTCGAAGAGATCCGGTCACAGGGCAGGATTCCTGTGGTCAGCGGGGGCACAGCTTTCTACTTCAAACATTTTCTGTACGGACTGCCTGAAAGTCCGAAAAGCTCAGCTCTGGTTCGCAGGGAGGTCGGCGCACTGGTAGAGAAGAACGGTCTTCTCTGGGCGCATGAGGAACTCTCCAGGATCGATCCGGTGTCTGCGGCAAAGATTCATCAGAACGATACATACCGCATCACCCGGGCTCTGGAGGTCTACCGTGCTACCGGACATCCCCTTTCCTCGTTCTCAGTTCCAACACTCCCACGTGAAGGGCTTCAGCCACTGATCATCGGACTTGAGCGTGACAAGGAAGAACTGGCACAGCGCATCAGAAAACGGGTCGATCTGATGGAAGAACAGGGCCTGATGAGGGAGATCGAAGGTCTAATTGAGATGGGTGCCACAGCTCAATGGCCCGGCATGCAGGGTATCGGGTACAGAGAGTATTTTACTCTCCATGAGACCGGTGAATTCTCAGTGGATACCTTCAAGGAACTGATAGTGCGTAACAGTATCCGGTACGCGAAACGGCAGATGACCTTCTTCCGTTCGCTCACAGGAGTTTCGTGGATTCATCCTGATGACGCAAAGACCCTTGAAGCTCTTTTACTCAGTTACCTTTCATAAGGTATCTGCAGCCTGTTGATCACTTCACTTTCGAGAGGTTCGATGCCTGTTATCTCAACGTATCCTTTGTCGTCGCGTATGGTGAACAGAAGGCTGCTTTTCACGACATCCGCTGTGGTGTATGCGTCCTCCTCGTCCGAAGATTCCTGACGAACCACAGGTGCGTAGAGAAGGTATTCGGCGCGGTAGGTCTCTTCAGAGTCTTTTGTTATCGTGAGTTCATCCACCCCATACAGGATCGCTGTATCAGGAAGTGTTCCCTCTCCCGACTCCTTTAGTTCATCAGGAGTGATGTGTGCGTCAAACTGCTCATAGGCCTGACGTACCCTTGAATTGACGAAGAGCGTGGTGACCTGCTGCTCAAAGGGATTTTTCACTCCACGTGCGAGAGATTCGTTCATCCGCTCGATGTCGAGTGCATTCTGTGCCGCGAAGAAGTCCTGAATGACCTCCTGAGGGCTCATACCGGCAGTGGCAGGCGGTGCATTGCTCCGTATGACTGCCTGTACCGATACGGACAGCACGATCAGCAGGGAAACGGCACTCACTATAAGAGCTATCCCTTTCTTTCGCCAGAATTCCCTTCTCTGTGCCTTCTTTTTCAGGTCTGTCAGATAGCCTTCCAGGCGCTCCTCTTTCCTGCTGTCCTCAACTCTGGTCAGAGAAAGACCCCTGAGCTTCTCATCGAACCAGGAAAGATTCTCACTTGCACTGTAGGCTCCCGAGACCTCCTCCCGTTGGGCTGAGATTCTCATCGTAAGGATCGAGTCTATCACTGCCGAGGTCTTTTCATCCTGAATTCCTGTGGCAATGGAGAAGGGAATCGGTCGGTATGAAGTCTGTTTCACTTCTTCGAATTCGAACGGGGCAAAACCTGCAAGGGCAAGGTACAGCAGCTGAGTGAACTGATGGCACAGAGCGAAGGGTGCATAAAGATCCTTTCGGAAGTATCGGTGCACATGTATCGCCCTGTCCTCCTCACTGGCGCTATAAAAGATCAGGTCACTGACCCGCAGTGGAAGCATTACTGCTCCTCCCTGTTCGAGCAGGAAGAGTCTCCATGAGGGGATCAGACCTCTCTCATTTTCGAAGAAGCTGCGCGGTGCAGCCTGAACGGCTGCGGAGAGCTCAAGCAGTCTCTCTGCGATCTCGAGGGGGAAGTGTACAAAGATGTCAGTGACAGGTATCATGAGCGGGGTATCATACAGAATTGAACGCATACCCCTTGTATCGAGTATCCTTGAATAGTAGAGTTCCGTCAGCTTCCCCTCACGGTACAGATAGCCGCATTCCTGTTTCCCGCTGAGCAGATGCCGGGGTATCTCGCCGGAAACTTTTCCGATATTGAGCGCGCAGTAGGTGTGGCCATCTATGTCTCGCATTTCACTGTGTATTGTGTCCATTACAACCCCTTGTTCCGTTCTCTGACCGTCTGTCCGCTCAGGAGTGTCTCGACCCGTTTCTCGTCATAGTCTATCGTGTAGTTCTTTTCCTGGGTGGGCAGCACCAGACCGGCCTTGCCCCCCTTCACCTTTTTCAGATACTTCACCTGCGTGTAATACAGATCAACCTTCTGGTGTCCCTTTGCCTTGGAATAATGGATCGCAAGGTTTCCCGCATCGATAATCGTTTCTAGATCAATGCTCCTATCTTTGGAGGAGCGGATGAATACATAGCCCCCTGGTACATCCCGTGTGTGCATCCAGAAATCATTTCCTTTTGCGAAAGACCTGAGAAGGAGTTCGTTTTCCTTAGCATTTCTTCCCACAAGAAGATCGAAGCGCCCGTTATTGATGTACAGGCCGGGAGCATGAGCGAACTTGATCACTTCCCGGTTCGTCTGTTCATGTCCGGCACGAGCCCTGAGTTCCTTTAATGACAGTTCTGACCCGTTCTCGAACTGTTCGATACGGGCCCTGTGTTCTGTAAGCTCGCCATTAAGGCTTTCCAGTTTCTCAATCAGGTGGTCTTTTCTGTTCTTCTCTTTGTGATACTTCTGATAGTATCTGTTGATGTTCTCTCCGATGGGCAGATCCCGTTTCAGTTCCACCTCGATGCTGCCCCCTTCCCAGTCCTTCAGGGTGACACGGGTACTGCCGGGGACAACCAGATGAGCGTTGGAAGCAAGCAGATCGGCAGCGAGGCGGTACTCTTCTCCCGAGGTGCACGCATCTAAAGCAGTGAGGGTCTTCTCCCGTTCACTGTATAGCTCACTGAGGGTGTTCTCCATCCGTGCCCTGATCGTCTCTATCAGAAACGATCTCTCATCAGAACGGTCGGTGAGGTAGGTCTCTTCGATGTAACTGTTGAAACTCATCTGCTCAGGGAACTGGCGTACAGAGAACCGTTCAGGGTCCCCCTGGACCGCTGCTACCGGTGAGATCGACAGTGTTTTGCCGGAGATCTCTCCCTGGGCAGGCCGACGGTACAGGATATCCAGTATCGTCAGGTCCTCATCACACACTATAACATTGGCCCTGGATGTGCTGTAGAACCGGAGGACGAGAAGAATCAGGCTATCTTCGCCCTGTATGGTAAGAGTTACGATGCGGTCCTGTGTTGTCTGCTGAGCAGCGGTAATCAGTTTCCCTCTGATATGACTGATTAGAAACTGATTGAATCTCTGAGTTTTTTTCCCCTTTATGCCGCGGTGCACATACCGTTTGCCGCTAATGCGGTGGATGCGCGCATCAGGAGTTCCAATCTCGACATAGAGCTGCCAGAAATGTTCATCCGGGTGGTACAGTTCAAAGACAAGCGTATGGATATTGAGCTGATAGACGTTCTGGATCCTCGAACCGGTAAGGGGCAGTTCACTGAGAATCAGTGCGATCTCTTTCCAGTTCAGGGACATGAGACGCACTCCCTGGTCTGTTTGATTCTCCGGTGGGAAAGGAGGATCTCCCCTCCGAGATAGAAGCTGCCGGTGCAGAGGATCGGAGAACTGTTCTCACTGAGTGAAAGGGTAAGGGCGAGGGCGAGAGCTGTATCGGCTTCTTCTTCCAGATAGAGTCTGCATGAAGCCCGTTGTCGCAGGATCTCTGCCTGAAAGAGATGAAAGGTTGCTGTGGTGTCACTTTTCTTGAACGTTCCCGGTCTGCTGATAATGATGTGGTCACTCTGAGCGATGATGATGCGTGCCATGTGCAGGATATCCTTATCTTCGAGTGCTCCGAAAATCACGATCCGCCTGCCTGTGGGAAACCAGGAGGTGAAGGAGTTGAACAGGTGCCTCATCGACTGCTCCGTGTGGGCACCATCGATGATGATAGGGGGATTCTTTTCGATGATGCTCATACGTCCGGGAAGACTCGCCGTTTCTATGGCACGTTCACTGACTCCCTCACTGTAGAGCCCGCAGAGTTTGAGAGCGAACAGTGCAAGAGCCGCGTTCTCTCCCTGGACTTCTCCCCTCAGCTGCAGGGTCAGGTCACTGCTGTGACCATCCTTCCACTCGATATGAACGAGCTCTCCTTCCATCGTGGTCCTGCTCGTAATCACCTCCACTTCCACAGTGATATCCCAGAGATGCGAATTCTGTTCATCGGCTTCCCGGGTAAGGACAGTCTTGGCATCACTGTGCTGGCGACTGATGAGAACAGGAGTATTCCGCTTGATGATCTTGGCCTTTTCAAAAGCGATCTTAGCTATCGTGTCACCCAGAATCTGAGTGTGTTCGAGCTCGATAGGGGTGATGATCGAAATCATCGGTTGTACCACGTTAGTCGCATCGAGTCTTCCCCCGAGTCCGGTCTCGATGACCGCGACGGTACACGAGGTGTACCGAAAGAGGAAGAATGCATAGGAGGTGTACAGCTCGAAGGTAGTGACCTCCGAGACACCGAGCTCGTCGGTGAAGGTGAACCCTTCCATGGCTTTTCGAAACGCGTTGGACGAAGCGATCAGGGTCTGTTCATCGAAGAACTGTCCGCTCAGGGTGAACCGCTCACGATAGTCGATGAGGTGGGGAGACAGATACAGTCCCGTCTTCTCTCGCTCCGCCCGGAGTGCACTTGCTATCATCATCGCGGTCGAACCCTTACCCTTGGATCCGGCAAGGTGGATTGTGCGGTAGCTGAGATGAGGATTGTCTAGATGCGCCAGAATCGCACTCATCCTGTCGAGGCGGTATTCTCTCGCTGAAAAGGCGCCTGTCCGTTTCTCGAGATTTGTGAATGAATCCAGGTATGAGCAGAACTCATCGAACGTCGTGTGATACATGTGGTCAATGTAGTATAGGGGTGGCCAGAAGGTCAATAAACCAGAGGTGTTCCTTTGCTTTACAGACATCCATCTACAGGCAGACAGGCTCGAGCCGGTGTGTTCATGGGTGTTCAGGGTACGGCCTCAGAAACGCCTTCTCCCGGTGGAAGACCGGTTGATATCACTTGTGTTTTCACCGTTCCCGTTCTATAGTGAAGGAGTAAAATCCGATAATTGAATGTGGAGGAAAGATATGGGAACGAATGGAAAGTCTGCGTCGAAACCCTGGGATTTTTTGGATGAGTTCAAGGGGGATGTCTTCAGCGGTCAGTGGCCGACCATACCTGAGATGTTCGAGATCACGTGCAGGAGATTTCCTGATAACAGATGTTTCACTGCCTTCTCGCCTGCTGAATTGACCCTGACCTATGCGGAAGCAGAGGAAAAAGTCACCAATGTCGCCTATTACCTGAAATCACAGGGAATCGGGAAGGGAAGTAATGTTGGTGTCACAGGAAAGAACTCACCCGAATGGGCCATAGCATACCTTGCGATCCTCAAGGCAGGCGCTACGGTCGTTCCCCTTGACTATCAGCTGACAGACAAGGAAATCGATAACCTGCTTGCGTTCTCCTCGGTCACTCATCTGTTTATCGACGCCGAACGTATAGATAAAATCGATGCTTCGGGAAAAGTTGGGCTGACAGAAAAGATCACCCTCGAGCCCGGTGATGATGACT
>JAFGUP010000006.1 GCA_016938475.1 Sphaerochaetaceae bacterium | reverse complement strand
AGGATATCAGTGTTCGGCATCTGACCATTCTGATATACGTGGATTGGCTACCACAGGCCAATGGTCCGCCTACAGCTCTTTCTGTCTCGCGTCGTGAATCACCATCACAAGGGTGTCAACATAGATTTTTCGAAGATAGCAGGATCGTTGCCCGATTGTCCTGTCTATCAAGCCCTCTCAATAATAACCAGTACGGTACTTCTTTCAGCTTAATCGATTCTGTCGTTCATCATACCCAATACGAAACAGGCCATCTCGCGGGCTACAGCAACTGTGGTGGACGCCCTTTGCAGTCAGTCTGTCGTAGCTCTCGCTCAACGTTTAGCACTAACCATCTGAGCTAGCCGGGACATCAAACCCGAAGGCTACAAAATTCAGGCTGGTGCCCTTGGTCGGTGTTGTATAGACCTGTTTGTATTTTCCCTTGAACTTCACCACAGAAAAAGCCGCTGCTTTCCTGAGTACATCACGGTAACTTTTCGCATATGTACTGAAGCTGGTTCCTTTTCCTCGATAACCTTTCTGATCGAGGTCAGCAGAGTCAGCGCTATAAACTGAAGAAACAGCCTCCCCTGCATGGCAGAGCTTGAATGTACGCGTAGCCGTTGACAATCCAGCGCATTCTTCAGGTCATCAAAGAGCTGTTCTATACCATTACGCTCCCGATAGACCTGTTGTTCATGGGAACTATGGTTCTTTCTTCCAGTCTTCACAGCCTCCTGTTCCGGTAAACGGGATACCCACGAAGTGCCTGATGCGATCCAGTACTACTCGTCACTAAGCAGATACTCTATGATATTTCTGTGTACGATACCGTTTCTTGAACGATTAACGGGATCGAGTGAAAGGGCTAGTTTGGGATAGTTGTCATTGATTGCCTCAAGGGGGGAGAATTCCCGTTCAATCGTGGATGGTTCAGCAAGCAGATACGCTACCTGGATATAGAGCTTCTCTCCTGCGCGGATTGCAATGAAATCAACCTCTCTTGTATCGAGTTTCCCGACGAACAGTTCATATCCCCGAGCACGCAGGTGAAGGTAGATAACGTTCTCCAGTGCCTGACCAATGTTCAGTTCATTATTGAAAAACAAACCTCTGAATCCCAGATCGTTGATGAAGTATTTCTCGTTTGTGCTCAATGCCTCCTTCCCTTTGATGTCATATCTGGGAACCCCGTAAAACAGGAATGCCTCCTTCGCTGCCTCCAGGTATTGATAGATGGTTTCTTTGGAGAGCCGTCTTCCTTCATTCTTCAGATATCTGGTGATTGAGGAAGCCGAAAACAGCTGGCCTGTGTTGGAGAGGATGTATTGAAAGAATCTCTTCAACAGATCAACGTTCCTGATAGAGTGTCTCTGAACGATGTCCCGCAAGAGAATCGATTGGTACATATCCAGTAGATAATTCCTGGCGACCGAGCTGTCATCGAACTGGAGTATACCCGGCATGCCTCCGAAACGTAGGAATGTGAGAAATTTGTCTTCCCGGGAAACGCCCTGAATATAAGGGAATATCTCATCAAAGGATAGCGGAAGAACCTCGATCGTGAAGTACCGTCCTGTCAGATAGGTTGCCAGTTCCCCGGATAGAAGGTTGGAATTTGATCCGGTGATAAAAAGTTCAACATTTCCCCCGGCATACAGGGAATTCACAACTCTCTCGAACCCCCTGACCTCCTGGACTTCATCAAGAAACACATAATAGCAATCTTCATCCATCATGCGTTCCGTGAGCAGGTCATACAGTACACGGTGATCCCGAATCGATTCATATTCCATCAGTTCAAAGTTCAGACTGATGATGTGGGTTTCCGGTACACCCTCTGAACGTAATTGTTCCTGAACCTGCTTGAGAATCGTGGTTTTTCCGACACGGCGCATTCCTGTCAGAACCTTGATAACTTGTTTTCCCGTTACTGATTGAATGCGTTTCAGATATCTGTCGCGTTGAATGTACATAGTACCCTCTTGAGGATAGGATACTGCTATATTGTCTTTCATGCAAGACAAAAGTAAAGATACTGCAATATAATCTTGTATAATATCTGCATAACGATCATGTGAGTAATATTCCCGGTAGTATGATATGCAATATCTTGTATGAGTGTTCAAGCGATCTATGTTGTTCTGCCACGGCCTGTACAGTAGAATGGAATAATGACTTTCGCTGGTGTGTCATGCTTTCGAGATCTGGTATCACGTGTGGTAAAAGGCTATGGAAAAGAAACGTATCATAATCGGGCTTGTTCTGTTCAATGTGTGTGCCTTCCTGCTTCTGTGTGCCCTCATCCTCTACACGAAGCATGTTCCGTTCGAAGAGAATCAGGATATTCATCATACCAGAGTATCGGGAGATAGT
>JAFGUP010000329.1 GCA_016938475.1 Sphaerochaetaceae bacterium | reverse complement strand
GTTCCAGTTCGCCAACAAGATAACAGTCCTGAAGGAGGGAACGTTCCTTATAACAGAGACCCTCGACAACGTAAACAAGCTCAACCTGATCCGGATGGCATATACACAAGTGGGAGTGGATAGTCAGAGTATCGAGCTGGATACAGTGTTCTATCAGATTCTTAAATACAATGAAGCTATCCTTCAGTTCCTTCCAATGAACCTCATCGTCATCGATGGGCAGATGATCATAAAAATGGTAAATGAGCAATGTATCAGTAATTTCAATCTTGCCGGAAAAGAATACCTGAACACACCTATTGCGAATCTTCTGAGAGAGAGCAAGACCGCATTGGAGCTCATCGAAGAAGCAGTCCGGAGTGAGGATACCCGCTCCTTCTACAATGTGGAGATACGTTTTCAAAAGCGGGCAACAATCAATAACATCAAGACCATACCAGTGTTTGATGGACTGGCTGTACTGGGAACGGTGTTGATCATAGAAGATATTTCCGAATATGATTCGATGCAGCGGCAACTGATCCTCTCAGAACGACTTGCCGCCGTGGGAATGCTTGCAGCAGGAGTGGCACATGAAATCAACAATCCACTGGAGATCATCTCAAACTATCTCAGTTATCTCAAGTATACTCAGTCAAGTTCAGAGGTTGTTGAAGCAGTCGACAAAGTGCATAATGAGATTTCCCATATCTCCAAGATCATTTCGAACCTGCTCACATTCTCAGACCGGAAATCGGTAACGTCCACCGCTATTGATATCAACAGAGTGATTGAAGATATTCTTCAACTCCTCAAATATAACGCAAAGTTCAAAGACATAGACATTCAATTCGAGAAAGAACAGGAGCAGCAGTTCTTCATCGGGGATGAGGGTCAATTAAAACAGATCATGCTGAACCTTCTCAAGAACAGCTTTGAGGCTATGTCCGCTGGTGGAAAGATACACATTCGCACTGGTGTTGAGATCATAAATGGAGAAACCTACTCGATGATCATCTTTGAGGATGATGGTCCGGGAATAGAGGAAGAAGATCTAGATTCAATTTTCCTCCCTTTCTTCAGTACCAAATCAGGAAAGAAGGATCAATTGGGTCTCGGTCTGGGGTTGGCAATTACCTACAGGCTGATAGAGTCTTTAAAAGGAAATATCTCAGTATCCAACAGAGAGCCCTCCGGGTGTCGCTTCAGAATCTCTCTTCCTTTCACAGAAGGAGAATAAATCCAGACCTATCCATTTCCCTGCCCTTCCAGACTGTTCAGGATATCCTTCCCAAGCTCGGGGAACTGAATCTCATGATCAAGTGCCGGAAGGATGATCTGTACCATGGATCCTTTTTTGTGAGGATTGTTCAGAAGCGAGAGACTCCCCTTCTCTCCGAAATAGAGGCGGAGCCGATCTCTCACATTCTTGATACCGATGCTTGAGTGCATCGTCTTTTTCTTGGCCTGAGGAGCAGAACTCGTATCTTCTGAATCCAGATCCAGCCCCTTTCCATTATCTTCAATCTCAAGAATCAGGAACTCCCCTTTCGTGCGGGATCTCACGGTTATAACGCCGATATAATCAATAGTATCGAATCCGTGGAAAATAGCGTTCTCTACCAATGGCTGAAGAATGAATTTGAGAATGAACTTATTCTCGGTTCCAGGTTCTATATCGTATATCAGCTGAAACTCATCACCGAACCTGAACTTCTGTATCTCTGTATAGTCTTCGATGCATTTCAACTCATCCTTCAACTCAACGAGCTTCGAATTCCTTGAAATATTATATTTCAGAAGATTAATCAGGGAGGTCACCATATCGCTGATATTCTCGACGTTCTGAAAGACCGCGAGCCACTTGATTGAATCGAGTGTATTATACAGGAAGTGGGGGTTTATCTGGGACTGGAGAATCTGGAACTCCAGATCCGACTTCTGTTTCTGCTCGTTCAGAGTCCTCTCCATGAGAGAAGAGAGCTGTTCAATCATATGGTTGAACGAGGTTGCCAGCTGTCCTATCTCATCTCTCCCCTCACCCGATGCCCTCACGTTGAGATTCCCCTTTTCGACCTTCCATATTGTATCGTGCAAATTGATGATTGGTGTTGTGATCGATAAAGAGAGTACAAAAGAGATGATAGCGGCAACCACGATGAAGACAATGAGAATGCTCACCCCAGTGCGCGACATGTACGTGACAGTCGTGTTGATCTGCTCCTTCGAGATAATCCGGATGATGATCCAGTCACTATAGTTGATCGTACTTGAGAGTATGAAGCTGTCGATTCCGAAGATCTCCCCCTCAACCACCGCACCTCCCTCGGCAAGCTCAGGATAGGTATCCAGGAGGAAGTCGAAGTCAGTATTGAAGGGAAATGTGAAGATTGACTCACCTGATCCATCCACGATCAGGACCTTCTCGTCTTCATTATCGGGTTGAATCGAGGAGAAGGTAAATATTTCGCGCAAATAGGTGTAATTCAGGTCGAACACGAGAAGGCCTTCAGGCTCTGAACCTGAATATTGATAGATTGGCCTGGTGTACGAAATGACATTAAGGTCGAAAAAAGGGATATAGTTGGCAGCACGCTGACGGGTATCAAAACCTTCGGACAAAGAAAGTCTCTCTACCTCATCCTTGAATCTCTCTTCCACTTCTGCCCGGGTCGTGTCCCAGTAACTGGTAAAGAATTCGCCATCGGTTCCGATTACATAGATATTATCTATATACTCATGCGATACAATCATATTCTGAAGCATGCGGTCTATCTCGTTCTTCCATTCGCCCTCACTTTTTCCTGCTTCATATTCATCGGCTCTCAACCCGGAAATGATCGCCTGATTTGTGGAAAGCAGTAATGCGGTGTTATCTGCGATACTCAGAAGGAACTCTATACTTTGCTTGGCCTTGTGCGAACTTTTCAGCGCATGGTCTCGCTCAGCTGGAATATAGTGCAGAAAGAAGAACTGAGCAACCAGAATGAAGCCGACGAGCGTGATGATGAAGGAAAAAGAGGTGATATACAGGAATATTCTCTTCTGAAGAGGGGATTGTAAGCTGTGCCGCAAAGAGGCTATGAATTGTTCACACTTCATGGTTCTTTGAAGTTCTCATTCCGGTATTCCTTACAGGTAAGGCCACTCACTTCCTTGAATACCTTGCTGAAGTAATAGGGACTGTCAAAACCTACATCTTCAGCTACCTCATAGATCTTCATATTCGATTTTGAAAGAAGAACTTTTGCCTGGTTTATCCGTGTTTCCGTCAGGAATGAGCTGAAATTCACTCCAAGTTCATGCTTGAAGAGGAAGGAAAGATAACTTCTGCTCACCTCAACGTGGTTTGCCACGTTGAGTAGTGATATGTTCTCGTAATAGTTCTTCTTGATATAATTGATCGCACGCTGAATGATATAGGAGTATTTTCCCGAAGAATCCTCTTCAGGATCATCGGGCTGTATATGCATCGCCTGCAGAAAGACATTGACAAGATAGGTTCTCACTGCCTCGTAGTCATACAATGAATAGAAATTCTGGTACTCAAGAAGAGAGACCGATAAAGTGTTCTCCTGTAATTCCTTCAAAGACCATTCATTGTAGTCCTTTACGATATCAAGAGATTGGGTAAACACTCCATATAATCCGGCGTAATCAAGAGACCGTTTCGCGGTCTCAAGAATTGAGTCAATATACTCGACCACCTGCGTGTGCTCTCTGGATTGCATCAAATGAAGAACTGCCTTGGCATTCAGTTTCAACTCTCGCCGAGGAGCTTCCATCTCTTTCTGGAACTGTACGAAATGATGCTCTGCGAAGAATGCTGCATCAACCGATCTATCACTCTCGTACATAAGTCGACCTATCCCGTCTAACGTCTCACCGATATCGCTTGCTCCAACCAGAATATAGAAGTTGAGGTACTTCTTTATCGTACCGGCAAGAGTTTGAAAATGCTGAACGATTTTCTTATTGAGTTCCTTCTCTCCTGCATCTTCGCTGAAATTCACGAGAAATTGGATTGTATCACCGATGATGTGGTAGTGTACTGTATAGGGGATAGCAAACATGCTTTGTGAGATAATATTCTTAAGGGCTTGTCTCTTCGTATCATCAAGGAAAAGCTGATCACTCATATTCGTGTTGATCCTGAACGTGTACACCTGAAACGATTGATCGCTGAAGAAGGAAGAATACGATGCAAGACGGGCAGTTCTCTGCTCGTCGGAAAGATCGAAGGAGAGGAATAACTCTTCAAGTGAGAGTCCGGAGGAAACGGCTCCAGCAGGCTCAGGATGTTCCTGCGACGAATCAGAACCTGTTCCGACCCGTTTTGTGGCCTTCTTGAGGACTTCGAGCAGTCTTTCCGGGTTCAGGTTCGACTTCAGAATATAATCAACGACACCAAGCCCCACAGCCTCCTTCGCATAGGTGAAATCTTCAAGATGGGTGAGGATAATTGACTGTAGGTGTGGATTCAATCCCTTGAGTTCACGAATCAGCTCTATTCCATTGAGACCGGGCATTGAGATATCTGTGAGTACTATCTGTGGAGAGTACTGCCGAAATAGTTCAACAGCCTCTTTGGCATTCTTAGCCTCACCTACGAGGTGAAACCCGTTGACTTCCCAGTCAATGGTGGACTTCAATCCCATTCGAACCAGGAATTCATCATCCACGATGAGTACCTTCTGCAATCATCCCCTCCTTTTCTGTATACCCTGATGTGATACTCATTTATGATACCAAGACTTAGAGCCGCACACAACATATATTTGGAAATACACCTCCCTTGCAGATTTTCTGTAATCCCAAGGGAGTATCGAGGTTGCGATGTCTACTCGTTCAGCAGTGAGGTGATTGTTTCAGCCATCGATTCGATGATGAGGTTACACGATACTGCTCCAGCATCCAGAACTCCCCTCGAACGCTCTCCAAGACGGGCAGACCGTCCGATCTTGGCTACCATATCCTTCGTCGATTTCATCCCCTCTTCTGATGCACTGCACATCTCTTTCAGACTCTCTGCAAAACTCTTTCCTGCTCCCACCGAAGTGTTCAGTGCCTCTACTGCGGGAATCATCGTATCAAGCATCGTCTTGTCACCGAGTTTCGCACTTCCGAGTGAAAGGACTGCTTCAAGAGCTGCTTCCCACATTGCAACATAGGTCTCTTTCCCGATTTCATCCTCTCCTGCACTCACGTCACCAAGCTCAAGAAACAAGCTTCCGTAGATAGGACCCATCGAACCGCCGATCTCGGAGACAAGCACATCCCCCAGTGTTTCGATCGCTTCAGAAAAACTGAGGTCCTTCCCCTCAAGGCGGGTCCCGGTGATCGTGAACCCCTTGTTCATGTTTATCCCATGGTCTCCGTCT
>JAFGUP010000328.1 GCA_016938475.1 Sphaerochaetaceae bacterium | reverse complement strand
TACCATTAAAGAGCTTATCAAGGACAACCGTATCGACAATCAGGATATGCTCCTTGAACTTCTGGCACATGAAGGTTTCTCAGTCACTCAGGCAACCCTCTCTCGTGACCTTAAAATGCTGAAGGTCGGGAAGATCAGCGACGGATGGTCAGGTTACTACTATGCGCTTCCCGAGAATGACCTCATCAGCGAGTCAGAAAAATCGTATATACAAGATGTCAGACGCGGGGTGCTGTCCATAGAGTTCAGCTACAACTTCGGGGTCATCAAGACCCGTAGCGGCCACGCGAACTCTGTCGCTCTTGCACTGGATGTTCTGGCCCTCCCCGAGATTCTGGGAACCCTTGCCGGGGATGACACCATCTTCGTGATTCTTCGCGAAGGGATGACCAAGGAAGATCTCCTGGAAAGTTTCAAATCGCGCATCCCTGAAATCGACAGCTGATACGTTTTCATAATCCACTCCTATTCATCGTGCGCTCTAGTCGGAAATCTTGTAACAATCAGTGAGCCGCATTACACTTGCACCATAAACAGAACACGAAGGAGCCAAACATATGAAGTATTCCAATCTCGATACACTCTCCTCATTTACAGCCCTGAAAGAACTCGCACCGGTCGATATAAAAGAAGCGTTGAGTGCACAGCGAGTCGCCTCCTATTCAGTTGCGGTCACTGATGAACTCACCTATACCTATGCTGCGATGCCGATCGGTGAAGACCATATTACCGCCTTCAAAGCACTGGCAGAAGAGCAGGAACTGATCGCGAAGTACCGCGCCCTCCTCTCTGGTGATATCATCAATACCGGAGAAGGTCGCCAGGTGCTTCACCAGCTGACCCGTGGAAGGGTCCTTGGTAAAAATTCCCGCGTTGAAAGTGAAGGGATTGAGCGAGGCGAATTCTATCGGGAACAGCTTTCAGCCATCAGAAGATTCAGTGAGGAGGTGAGAAACGGAAAGACCACCGGATCGACCGGAAAAGTATTCGATACGGTCGTGCAGATTGGTATCGGAGGAAGTGACCTCGGTCCAAGAGCCCTCTACATTGCTCTCAAAGGATGGGCAAAGGGAGAAGGTCTCAATATGCTGGATGCGGCTTTCATCAGCAACGTTGACCCTGATGATGCTTCCGCTGTCCTGGAAACTATCGATTTCGAGACAACGCTATTCATACTCGTTTCGAAGAGCGGGACCACTCAGGAGACTCTCACCAACTTCTCCCTCGTACAGCAGAAGGCACAACAGGAGAACATACCCGGGTTCGACATCACACGACACTTCGTCGCTGTGACCAGCAGCTCCAGCCCCCTTGCCTCCAGTACAGATGTAATGGCATCCTTCTATATCGATGACTACATCGGTGGACGGTACTCCTCCAGCAGTGCTGTAGGTGCCCTTGTTCTCTCACTCGTCTACGGAGCCGATACAGTAGATGCCTTCCTCGCCGGCGCCCACGAAGCCGACACACGTGCATTGCAGGAAGATGTCACTCAGAACGCTGCGCTGCTTGATGCACTCATCGGGGTCTATCTGAGAAACGTTGTTGGATATCCCACGACAGCCATCCTTCCTTATTCCCAGGCACTATCCCGCTTTCCGGCACATCTGCAACAGCTTGATATGGAAAGTAACGGTAAGCAGGTGAACAGAGAAGGAGAGGCTATCTCCTACAGCACCGGTCCGGTCATCTTCGGCGAACCGGGAACCAACGGCCAGCATTCCTTCTACCAGCTTCTGCATCAGGGTACCGACCCTGTTCCTCTCCAGTTCATTGGATTCAAAGAGAATCAGTGGAAGGAGGATATCGTGACCGACGGGAGTACCTCGCAGAAGAAACTCAACGCAAACCTGATAGCACAGATAGTAGCCTTTGCACGCGGGAAGGATGATGAGAATTCGAACAAACGGTTCTCAGGCAACCGGCCATCTTCTCTGCTGCACGGGGAACGACTCACTCCGTCCACCCTCGGAGCCCTGCTTGCCCACTATGAGAATAAGGTGATGTTCCAGGGCTTCATCTGGAATATCAACTCGTTCGATCAGGAAGGTGTTCAGCTCGGAAAGGTACTTGCCAAAAAGGTCCTCGACGGAGCCGAAGGGGAAGAACAGCTTCAAGCCTTCATGGAACTGTTCAACTGAATAGAATGACTGAAAAAACCCGGGTTTTCACTCGGGTTCATTCTGCAATGGTACCATTCGATACCGGAAGGCTAGCCTCCGTATCTTGTCTCTACAGGTATCAGATCTCTCCGGTAAGGAACCTGTCATAGTTGTCAGGTGTGATGACAGTAAGCTCCGCTTCCGGATAACCGACCTTGAATGCCTGAGGTATCGTGACCCTCTTGGCTTCACTCCAGGAGAACTCATATCCCTGCAGTGTCCCGGCCCGCTCTTCAAGATACGACAGTTCCTGCTGGTAACGTGTACGCCAGAAATAGGCATTTGTCAGCAGACCGTGATTCAACAGATACTTCCTGCGCTCCGAAACGAGATAATTCTTCCAGAGTTCAATCGCATCCTTTCTGCGCGATACATCGGCAAAGTTTAGGAGAATCGCATTGCGAATACCATTGTCACTGAAGTAATAGCGTTTCGCGTTCTTCTCTTCATTCCACAGTTCACCCGGATAGGAATTAAGAGCAAACAGCAGATTACTGTTCTCAAAGTGATACAGGAGATGCTCGATATCATCTCCCTCCAAAGAACTCTCTGCCTGCAGATCTTCCATCGCGAGTTCCTGCCCCACCTGTCGAGCAACTGCCTTGAGCAGCCGGATAATCTTTACCCTGCGGGAATGATCATCAACTTTGAGGATCTCATCACCGAGAAAACCATCGGCAAGCTGCACCAGAAGCTGCTGCTCATCCCCGGGCTGGCACGTGACCAGCTCAGGATAGGTACCATAGACGAGCCTGTGAGCCAGCATGCTGGTTTCCTGGTCTCGGCCATGAAGAGATAGAAGCTCTTCGAATGAAAGGGTACTGAGGGACATCTCCCACTTCCGGCCGGCAAGGGCGTCTGTCGTGGAAGAGTAGAGACGAAAATCGCTTGAACCGGTCGCAATGACCTTCACTGAAGGCAGTGTGTCATGAATCAGTTTCAAAGTATACCCGATATCATCTATCCTGTGCGCTTCATCGATGACAACAAGCGAATGATCCTTCAGTACATTTCTATAGTATCGTGAATCCTGACCTGCGAACATATCCCGTGTTTCCGGCTCATCACCGTTCAGCCACAGGACATCGTCTCGTTTGCTGAAGATCTTGCGAAGGATGGAACTCTTTCCCACCTGACGACCGCCATACAACAGAAGCACCTTCGAATCATGCAACCGGTTGAGTATCTGGCCTTCCACTAGTCTGTTGATCATCTTACCCTCTCTTTGTTGAATGTTGATCTAGCTCCATACCGTACATGGTGAGAAGTACTATCGCTATGTATCATTGTTGTGATTAGTCACACGTGTTGTACGACAATCATTGTTAGCAATATCCTATCACGCGGTCTCTACCATATTTTCTAGCATTAAATGCCACAACCGTCAACAATTCTTTTACTGAGCATATGATAGGCAGAGATGGCATCCATCGGAAACAAAACGGTGCCAAGCATAGCAGATGAAACACTTATTTTCTTTATATATAGTATTTTACAAGATTGTCTGATGCCAAAAAAATGCCTATAGAATGAAAAAACACACTAGGAATACAGCATTGTTTGTCAGGAATTTCCTACAGCCTCTTACACGCTTTTCCGGTCATTACACACTGGCTGTTGAAGACCCGGTACCACTGACATAATAGGGGCATGCAAAGAAGGTCTTCGTCCAGGCATCACCTGTCGCAGGCTAGGTTTGGGCATAAAAAACCCCTCGGGGAAAAGGAGGTTAAACCCGAGGGGAACAAAAAGGAGGTTATGAAAAGGTAATATCGGTTTTTCATACTACGGAAGTTGTATTTCCAGATATCATCCTTTCGAGAGGAAACATACTCTTTTCCTTAAAAAGAATCAAGTATTTTTTTTAATTTTTTTCTCCTTCATAAAACATTCACACTTACCTATATAATATCCCAAAATTTATATAACTAGTCTCATTTTTCGGAAAAACATCGACTATTATATGATAATTATCATATGTTTAAATAACAATTTCACATAAAAGTCCAAGAAAGGACTATCCAACCAGAAAACCTATAATAGGACAATCTGCTCATTCTTCAGTTTTTCATGGACACAGGCTGTCGTGTGTTCTCAAGGACATCACGCCACAAAGCACCCTCGGTATTCACATGGTTCCTCTCCGACACAGCGACCTTGATGGGAATGTGAACAAACTTGTTGTTAATCATCGAGATGAGAGCCTGAGTCTTTCCGCTCATCGCCGCATGCACTGCATGAGCCCCAAGTCTCGAGCAGTAGATCGAATCATTCGGATTGGCCGGAGCGCTACGAATGATGTAGGAGGGATCAATGTATTTCAAGGACATCTCGATCCCCTGCTCTTTGAAGTACGAGGTGATCCTCTCTTTCAGATAGATACCTACATCGGTAAACCGAACATTCCCGGACGCATCTTTCTCTCCGGTAGCGTCAGCGAACTCCTGTCCGGCACCCTCAGCAACGAGAATGACAGCATGGCCCCTGTCAAGGATACGATGCTTGAGATGTTCAAGAAGTCCGTTCGGGCCATCCATATCAAAAGGATTCTCAGGAATCAGACAGAAATTGACATCACTCATAGCAAGAGCGGTACTTGCTGCGATAAATCCCGATTCTCGTCCCATGACCTTAACCAGCCCGATACCGTTCACTGAAGCCTTTGCCTCGGTATGTGCTCCCCGCACGGCGGGGACTGCAGCCGTGACTGCGGTATCGAAGCCGAACGATGTCTGTATGAACGAAAGATCATTATCTATGGTCTTGGGAACCCCGATGACCGAGATCTTCAGCCCCCTCTTCGTAATCTCTTCTCCGACCTCCCAGGCACCGCGAAGGGTGCCGTCTCCACCGATCGTGATGAGAATGTTGATGTTGAGCCGTTCAAGTGAATCGACGATCTCTTCCACCTTATCACCACCACCGCGGCTGCTGCCGAGAATAGAGCCTCCCTTCTCCTGGATATCATCAACGACATCCGGGTTCAGTTCCATGAGAGGATACGGAGAGTTTTCGAGAAGGCCACGGTAGCCGAACTGAATACCGCTGATCCGTCTCACTCCATACCGATACCAGAATCCACGGACCACGGCGCGGATAACATTGTTGAGTCCGGGGCAGATACCCCCACAGGTGGCTATAGCGACGTGTACATGAGGAGGATTGAAGTAGATCTTTTCGCGGGGACCTGCAAGCTCGACTGTATCGTGGGATTCGGGAACTTCTTCTCCCTTCTCGTTTACATGCGCATCGATACCGAACAGGATACGGCGATCCTCGGAGACATAGTTGGCAAGCCCGTCATCGCTACGGGTCGACATCTTGATGGGAGAGGGTATCTTTGAAGGCCCGAGATTGGGTATCGTGAAATCAAACTTCTTTTTCTTGGAAATAAGAAAATCCATAATCTACTCCTTGTCACATGCTCGATATGAGTCAATCAACTGTTGTACTGTACCAGAAAAGGCAAGATAGGGGGAAGCGCAGAGCTTCTTGATATGCGAATGGAACTCTTCATAGAGCGCAAGAAACTCCTTGCCGAATGGTGTCAGCATTGCTCCTGTGTGCTCATTGCCCCCTTTGCGGCGATCTATGACCGGCACTCCCAGATTCTTCTCAAGGGAAGAGATCATCCCATAGGCTTTCGAATAGCTGATCGAGAGCTCTGCAGCACCTTTACGCAACGACCCGTGTTCCTCTATAGCCTTGAGGAGCCACAACACACCGATCCCCATGAACTTCTCACCAGAATCGTCCGCCAGATATATCTTCGTTTTGAGTCTCAAGCGTTTCTCACTCCTTCATACAGTTCATGAATCACCCGGGCGATCTGGGAATCATCCAGAGATGAATAGGCGACACGTATCAGGTGTTTATCAAGGGCGATGAGGGCAATATCCTTTTCGAGAAGGCCCATCCTCAATGCGAAAGCATTCCCTGTGACGGCAAAGGAAGAGAAGTATCCGCTGTTCGAGGGAATCGGGGTGATACCCCCGCACTCACCCTCTGCAGCAACTGCCTGACGGATCAGCAGATGTCGGCGTTTCATCACCTCTTTAACCTCGTCAAGCTTGACCTGATATGAGGTTGTCTTCATTGCCTGCAGCAGAAGTGTCTGGGATGCCATGGAGCAGCTTGATACACTGGTTCTTATAGCGGCTTTCACCTTCTCGATGAGAGCTTCTAGGTGAGCTGATGTCACTGCCTTGCCCGCGAATGTGATGAAACCGACACGGAACCCCCACACGAGAGACTCCTTGGTTGCTGCATCACACTTGATGACCCCGATATTCTCATGGGCATCGATCAGGTAGTCCGACAGGGATGCCGGGGCACAGGTATCATCATGGAACAGGCCGTAATAGGCATCGTCGGTCACTACCAGAAGTTTCTTTCCCTCCCGGGCAAGCTGTGTGAGTGCCTGTGCTATGTCGATCATCTGCGCGTGAGATGGAGTGAATCCGGTGGGATTGTTGGGAAAGTTGAACAGACAGAGAATGTGTTCCTGACCGAGACTTCTGAGCTTCACAATCCACTGCTCTATATTCAAAACATACTCATTGTCAAACAGGGGCAACTGCACCAGGCTTGCTCCAATACGTGTGGAGAACATCAGATCGTAGTTATCCCACGACGGGGATAGTGTCACGATCTTCTGACCTTTTTGGACGAACAGTGAGGCCATAATACTGAGCGCATGAGTCAGCCCGCTGGTGACCACAGGCAGTGAATGAAGACAGTGGCCGAAATGGGGGTTGTTCTTCTCTATATGTTCATTCCAGGCCTCTCTAAGCGGCATGGCTCCTGTTGTAGGTGCATAGGCGACAAGAGAGTCAGGTCCTTCGTTGAGCGAAGTGAACAGGCTGTGAGTCATGTAATGACCGTCAGACAGGGCAACCCCGGCAGAGGCTTTTACCCTGCACCCCCTGCTGTTTGCTTCAGCGTCCTGTGCAATGATCCCGTCAGGGAAATAGAGGCGCAGGCCTTCCTCGCTGAGGAATGGCCCGAACACGGAAGAGCTCAATATCTCGTTCAGTTCAGATGCTGTCATGTCGATGTATCCTCCTCAAGCAGAGCAAGGAACTCAGATTCACTCACAATCTGTATTCCCAGCTGTTCTGCCTTGGACCTCTTTGATCCCGCCTTCTCTCCTGCGAGCAGGTGGGTAGTGGAACCTGTGACAGCCGAGGTCACCTTTGCACCTCTGATCTCAAGTTCCTTCTGGGCAAGAGAGCGGGGGGAATAATGCTCGAAGCTTCCCGTGATCACCCAGGTCTGACCTTCAAAAAGGTGGGAATGGGTCTCCACTGAATCCTCTCTTACAGCAAACTGAAGTCCCGCTGACCGCAAATCAGCAATCAAAGCTCTCATCCTCGGCTCGTTGAGAGCATCAAAAAGGAGCGAAACACTTCGCTCACCGAAGCCCTTTATCTGAAGGAGTCTGGAGCGATCCTTTCGATCGATAATATCCAGAAGCGTATCAATATCACGAATCCCGTTTTCTGTAAGGAGCTGGACTCCCTTCTTTCCGAGTTCGGGCAGCCCGAGAGAGAGCAGCACCGTACTGAAGTCTCTCTCCTTACTTGCTTCTATACTCTTCTCGAGCTGAGCAACTTTCTTCTCACCGAAGCCTTCACAGCCTATCAGCTGACGATAATCTACGGTATACAGATCCTGAATATCTCTGATGAGTCCTTTGTCGAACAGGTACTGAACGGTCTCAGGACCGAAGGATTCGATATCCATCTGATTACGGCCGACGAAGAACTTGATTCTTCCTACAACCTGGTGCGGACACATCGGATTCTCGCAGAAGGTGTGTGCACCCCTCAGGACGAGGGTGGATGCGCAGGAGGGGCAGGAAGAGGGCATGCGATAGGTAGCCATCCCTTCCTCGTTCTTATCAATCACTTTCTCCACCGCAGGGATTACATCCCCTCGCTTACTGATTGCAACGGTATCGCCGACGGCAAGTTCCAGAAGCGAGATATATTCCTGATTATGAAGTGTGATGTTGGAGATCGTGGATCCGGCGACCCGCACCGGCCTGATACGGGCGACAGGAGTGACTCGACCCGTTCTTCCCACCTGCACATCAATCCCTTCGAGAACACTTACCCCCTGAGGTGAATCGAACTTATAGGCAAGGGCCCACTTGGGATGATGATTCGTATATCCGATAGCTTCCCGGAAGGCCATTTCGTTGACTTTGATGACCATCCCGTCTATCTCATGCTCGAGTGACTGTCGCTTCCGGTACAGCTGATCAAGATACAGGGGAAGTTCTTCAAGTGTCACTTTGCGGGCGAATGGGGGGTATTCGCCCGCAGACCGCCCTACGACAGCAAGAGAAGGGTTCACCGGGAATCCCGCTCGCATCAGATACTCGAGCATCTGGGTATGTGTCTGAGCTGGGAGACTACCCTCGGGTGCATACGCATCATAGACATACATAGCAAGAGGAATCCGGGCAGTCTCGCTGCTTCGAAGCCTCCTGAGCGAGCCACTGGCAAGATTACGTGCATTCGCGTAAGGAGTTTCGATCTCGCTGTTGAGAGCTGAGAAAGCCTTCTTCGATATGAAAACCTCTCCCCTCACAGCGAGTGTCATCCCATCTGGTATCGAAAGAGGAATCGACCGTATTGTCCGCGCGTTCGGTGTCACATCATTGCCGATGTACCCATTCCCCCGGGTCACAGCCTTCTCCAGGAGTCCGTCACGGTAGTACAGAACAAGAGAAACACCGTCTATCTTCTCCTCTATAGTATAACTGAGATCATTCCAGCCGTTCTTCCGGTGACGCATCATCCACTGTACGATCCCCTCACTCTCATAGACCTTGTCAAGAGAGAGCATCGGTGCTGTGTGGGCAACCTCAGGAAACGAAGAAGACAGATCGCTTCCCACTCTTACACTGGGAGAGTCATCCCTCTTGAGCTCAGGGTGTGATGTTTCAAGAGCAAGCAGCTCATCCATCAGCGCATCATAGTGGACGTCACTGACACTTGGTGAAGAGTCCTGATAGTATTCTTTCTGATATCTGTTCAACAGACGTACCAACTCGTCTATTCTCTGTTCGACTGACCCGCTATTTCCCATCATATAACCGCCTGAGTCACAGTATAGCGGATTTCAGCATATTTTCCATCGAAGAAGAAAGAGTAAATTGGTATTTTCTATCATATAGTGTACAATTGGCCTTACAGGAACTTCTATGACAATACACGATATTTCAGGGCCGCTTCACGGCATTATCATATACTCCTCAGTAGAAAAGGGCTC
>JAFGUP010000327.1 GCA_016938475.1 Sphaerochaetaceae bacterium | reverse complement strand
CCTTCCAAAAGCAGTTTCTGTATACGCGGCGTACCGCAGTTCTCTATATCATCATAGATGGCTTCGAGCGTGTGGTACTGATTGATCAGTTTTGCTGCACCTACTTTTCCTATGCCTTTGACACCGGGTATATTGTCCGAACTGTCCCCCAGCAGGGCTTGAAAATTGATAAAATCTTTAGGACGCACCCCGAACTTCTCCACACAGGCCTGTTCATCCACTTCCTGCTTTTTTACCGAATCATACATGACCACCACACCGTCATCGATCATCTGGTAGAGGTCCTTGTCATGCGAGACGATGCGTACTTTCAAGCCTTTCTCTCTGGCGAACTTTGTCACGGTCGTGATGACATCATCCGCTTCGAATCCTTCACGGGAAAGATTGGCAAACCCCATCTGTTCTATCCACTCTATGGCAACAGGAAGCTGTTTGATCAGGTCATCAGGTGCTGCCTCACGGTGGGCTTTGTACTCAGGATAGAGATCATTACGGAAGGTCCTGCCTTTGGCATCCAGCGCAAATACCAGATAATCCGTACTATGGTCGCGGTGCAAAGAGTCCACAAGGTTGGCAAATCCTGTCAACAGTCCGGTGGGGAACCCTTCAGAGTTACGCAAGGGAGGAAGGGCAAAATAGGAGCGGAAAAAGAAACCGAACGTGTCTATGATCGTGATCGTTTTCATACGGTTCTCCCTTCCAATTCTTTCGCCAGATACTCACCCGTATAGGAACCTGTCTCTTTATACTCTGCTGCCACTTTTTCAGGTGAGCCTGTAGCGATGATGAGTCCCCCTTTGTTCCCGCCTTCCGGTCCCATGTCTATGATGTAGTCTGCATTCTTGATCATATCGAGATTATGTTCGATGACCACGACGGAGTTGCCCAGTTCCACCAGGTGGTGCAGTACCCCTGTCAGCCTGTCCACATCCGCAAAATGCAGTCCCGTGGTAGGTTCATCAAGGATATAGAGTGTCTGTCCCGTATCTTTACGGCTCAGCTCTTTACTCAGCTTGATACGCTGTGCCTCACCCCCGGACAGTGTGGTGGCATTCTGTCCCAAAGTAATATAATGAAGTCCCACATCCGTCAATGTTCTAAGCTTCACCGCAATGGCAGGGATCGCCTTGAAGAACTCCAGTGCTTCACCCACACTCATCCCGAGCACATCAGAGATGGACTTGCCTTTATAGAGCACTTCGCGTGTCTGTGCATTGTAGCGTGTGCCGTCACAGGCATCACAGCTTACCATGACATCGGGAAGGAAGTGCATCTCTATCTTGATCTGTCCGTCTCCCTGGCATTTCTCGCAGCGTCCGCCTTTGACGTTAAAGGAGAAACGTCCTATCTTGTAACCGCGGAGTTCAGCCTCTTTGGTCTGCGCAAAGAGTTTACGTATCTCATCCATGATACCCGTATAGGTAGCAGGATTGGAACGCGGTGTACGTCCTATGGGACTTTGGTCAAGATAGATGACCTTATCGAGTTTTTCAAGTCCTGTGATCTCAACTCCATCGATTTTGTTGACCTTTCTGGCATGGTTGAGAATCTCTCTTGCTACAGGAAGCAGGGTCTGAAGGATCAGTGAACTTTTTCCGCTGCCGCTCACACCGGTGACACATACAAAGTTTTGCAGCGGGATCTTCGCATCAAGGTCCTGGATATTGTTCAGTGTGACATTCTTGACCTCTATCCACTCTTTTTGAGGCTTGTCATGAGAGTAGGAGATCTCTTTTTTGCCATACATATACTCGGCCGTCTGTGTCTTGGCTTTTTCGAGTTTTTTTGCGTCGCCTGCAAAAACCACTTCACCTCCGAACTCCCCTGCGCCGGGACCGATGTCTATGATGTAGTCTGCAGCCAGAATGGTCTCTTTGTCATGTTCTACTACGATGACCGAATTTCCTTTGTCTCGCAAAGAGTTGAGCGTACGTATGAGCTTCATCGTATCACGTTCATGAAGCCCTATGCTTGGTTCATCCAGTACGTACATGACACCCGTAAGCCCGGAACCTATCTGTGAAGCGATACGAATACGCTGTGCTTCCCCGCCTGATATACTTCT
>JAFGUP010000326.1 GCA_016938475.1 Sphaerochaetaceae bacterium | reverse complement strand
CATGTTCTCGTCTGGATCGCTACTATCGAAGAAGACAACCGCACCATTCAGGCGGTGTGATCCTGTGCTTCTGTTACCTACATCGGCTGACCTGAAGTCGCTGGAGGCCCATACAGGATCGGACCTGAGGGAAGAGGGAAGGAGAACACTGTCTGCTGCGCTGACCGATATCGGTGTCGTTCTGCTGGTAACGTTCACGAACTCGTATATCCGGAGCCACCCGCTGCTGTCCACGGCGAAGACCTCGTCCTGGTCCGCATAGGCGTTGTAGTCCACGGAGTCTGATGGGATGATGTTGGTGGAACCAATTATCGTGTCGAACTGAACGAGATCAGGGAACGTATCATTGACCGGTTCCCTGAACTGGCAAGGATACCTGTCGAAAACAGGATAGTCCAGCTCTCCGCAGAACAGGGGAATGGTCTCCCTGTAGTACTTATTACCAAGAGTGTCTTCGGTACTCCACCTGTCCAGGAAGGTGCCAAAGGGCTTGATATCCTCCGAGATGTTGCTCCTGCTGGAGTCAGCATAACTGTCTACAAGATCGTACCATTCAGTATTGTACTCGCAGTTCTCCCAGCTTGGCCCCTCGTATCTGGCATCAGGTTCGTCGAAGCCGAAAACACCAATGAAATCTCCAATCAAGGATTCTATGCCGGAGGTGCTGTCCGAATACATGTCCAGATAAGTTACGACCGCATCATTATGGTCACAAGCAGAGGTATCAGTATCCGTCCAGAAGCCTCCGGCAATGAGGTGAAGGGAATCTTCCCTGACTACCTCGGCTATTCTGACGAAGAGGTCGCTAGTATCAGGTGTACTGAGCTGGGACAGCGTCATCCTCTGTATCTCGCCCCGGACGTTGGCCGTGTTGACACCATGAGAGCAGGCTTCCTGCATGAGGAGGGTTATTGCATTGAGGGTGCTGTCGTAGTTCTCCGTCGTCTCCCAGCCGTAGCTGATATAGTAGTTCGTGAGATCGTAGGAGGCCGACCTCAGGTCCCAGATGACCGGAGCGTAGGTGAGAGTATCGAACTGGCCTACTCCAGAGCTGTCCAGGTAGATGAAGTTATGGCCGTGCCGTTCGTAGTAGTTGGTTGCTTCTGAAATGGATGAGAGCAGCAGAATGCTGAAGAGCAAACACAAGAAAACCCTTATTGAATTCATTGACATGATATCCCCCCAACCGTAAATAGCCCTTTGAGTTGAGCATATGCCATTGCTGTTCTGCAGACAAGGGATTACATTCTAAGCAGAACGGAGGCTGCATGATAT
>JAFGUP010000325.1 GCA_016938475.1 Sphaerochaetaceae bacterium | reverse complement strand
TGACACGCATCTGCTGTGCCTCCTGATCCGATATCCCGTCGCTGACGATCCACAGTTCTGCCCGGTTTATATTGAAGAATCCGAAACACATTGAGAAGTATTCAATGATATCCTTCATAATCAGGTATTGAAGAATCAAACAGACAAACGTATCATGTAAACAGGTTGTAACAGTCAGAGGTACACATTCACACGTAATTCCTATAATATGAAAGAATAATGGGGATGGTTCAGAAACCTCAACACAAGCAAAGGAAATTGAAGTGAAGGAAATACTATTCACAACAGCTATAAGCAGAGATCTCACGAACAGTGCATATACGTTGTTGAATGGTTGGAGGAGTCAACGTTCTCTGAAAGAGATGAGCTCCAAGCAACATAGATCCTGGTGTGACGGAGATGAAACAACATGATAACCTATGTAGAAGGTAATATATTCAGCAGTCCAGCTCAAGTGATAGTAAATACGGTGAATACCGTGGGCGTGATGGGAAAGGGAATTGCTCTGGAATATAAGAATCGTTACCCGGATATGTTTGCACGATACCGTGAATATTGTGATACGAAACAGCTTGTGATCGGCAGACTCATGCTGTGGTATGCTCCGGACCATTGGATATTATCATTCCCGACCAAAATGCACTGGAGAAACCCTTCAAAACTGGATTATATCGAACAGGGTCTGAAAAAATTCGTTGATACCTACGCCCAGAAACAGATTGTGTCGATCGCCTTCCCCAGACTGGGGTGCGGAAACGGGGAACTCCTCTGGGAAGATGTAAGACCACTCATGGAAACATACCTTTCCCCCCTACCCATCGATGTTTACATTTATGTAAAAGGTGACGGAGATCTTTCTAAGCCTGAGCATACGAGACAGGACGAAACTGCTATATGGCTGCGAGAACATGCTAGGGATATGTCGTTCCGTGGCGTGAAGGATGATATCCTTCACAGCAGAAAGGATCTGTTTCACCCCTATCGTTTCGAATTCCAGAATCATACATGGACAGTCGAGTGGGATACTCAATGTAAATTCTCTCAGGAAGGTGGTCACAACTCGGTCTCTGTTTCAGAAGATACGTTCAGATCTATGTGGGAAGAGATGAGAGAATCAGCAATCTTTCCCAGACTTTCTGATAATGATTCGATCAACCTGGTGTACGCTCTTCTCAATTCTCTGGGGTATACATCGGAGGTTCGAATTCTGGATAAACAGACCGATTCGTTTGTAGATGGGTACCAGTTGAACGAAGGAATGGGAAGAGCCTTCGCTCTTATGGCTGGTTGAAATGTCATTTCATGAGATAATTCAAAACAATACAAACGACCCGAGTATAGCTATCAGATGGTGGACACGATTTGCCTTTCACTATACTGATATCACAAATGCCGTAAACATCCTGACAACTAGGTTTCTATATAGCCGTAAACATGCAAAAGAAATGGGTCTTATGAAAATCGATAACGCCAGTCGTCAGGTCATTGAAATGACAAGTGCCGAGACGACGTCGTATGTCCGGTTCTATTTCAGGCCCAAAACCCCGACCCAATATCATAATGAAGGTTTCAAGCACTCGAGTCTGCGCTATGACGGGGATACGCATGCAAACGTACCTGTTCCGATATTCTTCCTTCTCGATCTTGAAACACTCCTCGAACATCCACACGTGCTTTTTTCTGAAACTCACCAGGCTGGGTCAGGTTCTCCACTCTATCATAGTCCTGAAGACTTTGCGTCATTTAACTTCCATAAGATATATAGCTCCGGTTCGATGACTTCAGACGAAAAAGCATATAGACATGCAGAAATATTAATTCCGAATTATCTGGATATCACTCCGTACCTGAAGTATGTCTTCTGTCGCAACACCATCGAAAAGACAACTTTGTTAAATTTGCTGAAACAGGAAGATTCTGAGACATTCAAAACATTCAAAGAGATCATCAAGATACCTCGGAAGGAAACATTCGAAAACAATGGACTCTATGTGACCGAGTGTGTACACCATCAGGGAAAAGCGGGTATAACTTTTTCAGATTCACAAGCAAAAGAATATTTCGTTCGCCGTCAGATGCAAAAGTTGCATCTTCATCCACATCAACTAGCCCCTGTCGAAGCAAGGGCAGAATTCGATTGGATAGGGAAAAGCGAAAAACTCCTGTATCACGACGAGGTGGGTTTCGAGGTGAATTATGCTCATCCTAAATCTGTCCTTTTTCAGAATCTGAAGGCTGTCCCTTTGGCAGAAAAGCTGCACATCAAGATATACCTGGAACATATGCTTGTCTGCTTTAATGAATATTCAATAGCAGAAAGTGAAATGCTGTAGGTGTATGAAGATATATTACCGAAGAAATTTGTCCGGGCAGGATTCTCTAACTCATTTTCATGTCCCTCAGCACACACGACAGGCTTTCCTGAGCATCAGGTAGAGGAGATGATCTTCTTCAGACAACGTTCAGCGCTGGAGTCTCAGGTGGCTGAACAGGATTGAAGGCGATATGAAGGAGTGCTGAATCAATCGCCTCCTGTACATCTGAGAATCTCCTGATGCCCATCTGCTGTGCCTCCTGTTCCTATATCCTGTCGCTGAGGAGCCACAGTTCTATCCCTTTCCGCACGAGAGAGAAGGCAGGGTTGAAAATCGGGAAAAATCGTAGAGGATACGTTCCGATTCCTTCCTACGCCAATAGAGTATTGTTATCGTAGCGGCACGCGGGTAATGCGGACACTATTTCAGACGCAGCATGATGCTGATCCTAGACTCCCAGGATTATCAAGAGGGTATAGACCTCCCCGGAGGACGTTCTATCTTCCTTTCATCTGACACCAGATACACTGTCCCTCCACCAGGTTTCTCGAGCATCTCATCCTCCTCTCCTTGCCCTGCCACGTATTCTCAGGTAGAATCATATGTAGTTTGTAGGACAAATGCAGGGGGTGCTCCCATGGAGACGCAGCAGTACCTCGCCGACATACGGCGAACCTATCGAAACCGTCTGATTGACAACATTCTCCCGTTCTGGCTCGATCACGGCATGGATACGATCTACGGAGGCATCCACACCGGACTCGACAGGTATGGGTCTC
>JAFGUP010000324.1 GCA_016938475.1 Sphaerochaetaceae bacterium | reverse complement strand
CTTCTTTATAGCAGACGTAGATTCCGGACATCCTCCTTATTGCATTGAATCGGATCAACGGATCCTTCAGTGTATCCAGATGACCGGCCAGCATGAGAGATACTTCCATCGCTGCGTGTATATTCTGCTCTTCCCGTTCAGAGGCCCCAGCGGAACAGAAGGCCCCGATATACTCCCCTTTCGTGACTACTTTCTTTCCATGAAGTGAAGAGAAGAGGAAATCTGAAATATGAGAGTGGTTCAAATCTTCGCGGAAAGCAGAGCACACATCCGAGCGAATCAGGAATGAATGAAGGTAAAAAGGCTTGCCCTCCATCAAGTTTCTCGAAAATGCCCGACGTGTCCCCGAAGGAAGCTCTATCGAGTCTATAACGCTCTCTTTTTCCACCATCGTCGCACACTGTACGGCAGATGCATCAAACAACTGAAGCCATTCATTCCCCTTTTCGAGGAACTCGCTGTGAATCTCATCACCGCACGGAAGGAGGAGAACGGCATCTCCTGTGCAGAGTGACAGACCGTAGTTGAAAGCTGATGACTGTGTATACGAAGCTACCGTATGTCCTGATGTCCGGGGTTCTTCACACGCGCCATCACACTCTTCAGCTGTTATACACAGAATCTCAAGGTTCTGATACGACTGATTCTGTACCGATCTGATTGATCGTATCAGGGCCTCATCACATCGAACTCCAGCGATTATTACCGATATCAAAGGATACGCCCATGTACGTTCAACAAATTTCATGTGACAAATATACACGAAATCTACAGAACAGGCACCACCTTTCATTATTGACGATCCTGACGTATACTTTTTTTGTATGCAAGAACGTTTTTGAGCTACCCTAGGGAGGCGGTTCGCCTCCTACATCGTTGATCTCATGGTTCTGATAACAGTCTGTTCACCCGTATTCATCTGGTTTGTCCGAGGGCTGTTCAGTGACCGTAGCGGCGTGTACCTGCTGGGCTACTCGGTGGTTGTGTTCTATGGGTTCATTCTTCTGAGATTTCTGTACCTGAGTCTTCTGTGGAGATTCGGCGGAACCGTTGGAGAAAGACTGTTCAATCTCAGAATCACAGGACGAGACGGTTCTCGCCTATCGTTCCTGCGTTGTGTTGTCCGGGCTCTGAGTCTGCCCATGGACACAATAACTCTCGGCATTGTGTTTCTTGTACAGCCGCATTCGGGTCTTCATGATAGAATCAGCTGCAGTGTAATGGTGTGGGAACCCGGCGAAAGAAAGAGGTCTTAGAGTGCAAAGGGATCGGTGATTTCCCATTGAGAATACACGGCCTGGAGCGTATAATAGCGTATGCTTGATTCTTTGCAGAAACGCTATACCTTCATCATCATCGTCCTTACCATGCTCTCTCTTTCGTTCCTGCTGTTCATCGATTATCTTCTGCTACGCTCACATTCGATCGAGCGGGCAAAGGATACTTCCATGATGGTGATCTCGAATGTAGATGCCCAGATAGATCTGCTGATAGGATCACTCGAATCGACCCTGACCGCTCTCAGTGCATATGATAGTGTGCAGGAGGTTGATACCGAAGATATGAAGAACCAGTTCCTGGCCCACGTGCAGGCAGATGAACACATCATCCGGGCTATCTACCTGGGAACATCAGAGGGGGAGATGTATGAATGGGGTGTCGGAGAGGGTTTCACAGATAACACACCATCATTTGCCCCCGGGTACGACCCGAGAACCCGGCCATGGTACCAGATTGGACTTGCCTCTGACACCTTCACGCTCAGCGACCCGTATCTGTACGCATCTACCGATGCTTTAGGCATAACAGGAGTCAAGAAAGTGTATGATGAGGGTAATCTGGTGGGGGTCCTCGGTCTTGATATCATCCTTGATGGTCTGAACAATATGGTGAATCTCGTACAGACAGGGCAGGGTGGAAAGATCGTTCTCCTTACCGAAGATGGTGAGGAGCTGGCAAACCAGTTTCATAGCGGTTCACAGGCAAAGATCGAACTGTCATTGTTTCCCTATCCTGAGATTCTCAGCAGCACAGGTCCATCGGTACATGAGATCTATGGTGCTCAGTATATGGTCCATCACAAAAAAAGCGCGAAGACCGGCTGGACTATCCTCATTGCCCTTCCCTTCTCCGAGATTCTGGCGTTCAGTCTTATGCAGCGTCAGATCATCATATTCTATGATATCATCGTCATGCTCCTCCTCGGTATCATTGTCGCCTTTATCTCCAAACGCCTTCTTACTGACCCGCTGCACGAAATAATCAGCGTTCTGAAGGCGCATGAGGGAGGTGAATACGACTCAAGAATACGGGTTCAGAGTGTACCTGAATTCCAGATGATCGCTCAGACGTTCAATACGGTCGCGGAGAATAAGAAGGAGAGAGAAAAGCAGATGGAGACGGAGGTTGAACATCGCACCCGTGAAGTACTCCTGCTTCAGAAAGAGAACATGCGACTGCGGATCATAGAGGAGAAGGAGAGGATCTACACGACCCTTCATGATTCTCTCGGTGCCCGCCTGACCAGCATTCACATCAGCAACAACGTCGCACGTCATGCGGTCGAAATCGAGGATATCACAAAAGTAAGACAGATGCTCGACCGTATAGAATATAATACGGCAAAGGGAATCCACGATCTCAAGGATATCCTTGAGGCCAAGGAAGAGGACTCTCTGCCAGAAGGATACTTCACTCACTTCGTCACATTGCACATCGCCCGAAGACTGAGCGTAAGAAGCATAGCCTTCTCCTTCTCCCTTCCCGAAGAACAACAGATACAACGGATCAGCGATGAGACTCTGATAAGCCTCTCGCTGATCCTTGAAGAGCTGGTGACAAACTCACTCAAGTACTCTCACGCTCACACTGTCCAGATCACCCTCTCTCTGGAGGATAAAGAGGTGCTGCTGACCTATGTTGATGACGGAATTGGTTTCGATGTGAGGAAGGCAAAAAAAGGAGGATTCGGCATACCGGGTATCTTCCACCGGGCAGAATATCTTGGAGGTTTCGTTCAATTGACCAGTAAGACCAAAAAAGGTGTGCGGTACAACATCCACATCCCAAGAGAGAGGTGAGCATGATCCACATCACGATCGTTGAAGATTCGTTCGATGCACGCGAAGGGTTCAGGTATCTCCTCTCTCTCGATTCTGAAGTCCGCATCGTCGGTTCCTTTGACCGTGCCGAGACCTTCATCGCGAACAAGGATGTTGTAGACAGGACCGATATCGTCCTGATGGATATCGAACTGCCCGGTATAACTGGTATCGAAGCTACACGGATCCTCTCTGCGATGAAACCGGACATGAACATACTGATTCTCACCATCTTTGCCGAACGAGAGAAAATCGTGAATGCAATTCAGGCTGGTGCGAAAGGGTACCTGCTTAAGAACAATGATCCTCGTGACCTTCTGTCCCAGATCAAGAGTGTCCACAGCGGAGGTTCAGCCCTCTCTCCCCTTGCAGCCCGTACTTTACTGGAGGAACTCTATGAGAAACATGAGATCAGGAAAGAACCTGCAGACTACCATCTTACACATCGCGAGATTGAAGTGTGTCGTCTCATAGTGGAAGGTGATACCTACAGGGAGATCTCGGACAAGCTCAGTATGGCAAGCGCTACTGCAAAGAAACACATCCTCAACATCTACCGGAAGCTTGATGTGAACTCCCGTGTGACCTTCATGAAAAAGGTCTTCGAAGAGAATCTTCTGGAATAGCCACTTAATTGATTACAGAGCTGTAAAATAACAAGACACACACAGATGTACATGGAAGATGAAACGCTACACCATTTGGTGTAGATACCCCGAGAGAGCACCAAATTAACCCTGGAAATACTCCTTTTGGTTCATTTACTGATACAGTATTATGGTGTTTCCTAATACGTAGAGAATTTGTATCGAAAAAAGGAGAAACATCTATGAAAGACAAAAAAGGAGTTATGGACTGGTATTTCAAGTTCAATCTGCTCTACAGGATTCTGATCGGACTGGTACTTGGTGCCCTGGTAGGTATTATCTTTGGAGAGAGCATAGCATGGCTGAATCCTCTGGGCTCACTGCTTGTTAATCTGCTCAAAATGATAGTTATGCCGGTCATCCTCTCGACCCTCGTTGTTGGTGCGGCAAGCATCAACCCGTCCTCTCTGGGAAAGGTCGGAGTAAAAATTATCGTGTTCTACCTTCTCACCTCAGCCTTCGCTGTAGCAATAGGCCTTCTCATGGGAAATATCTTCCGTCCGGGGCTTGGTCTCGAACTAGGAGTAGCTGCTGAAGCGGCAGGAAAGGAACTGGTAAAACCAAGTTTCATCAACACTCTTTTGAACATCATCCCGACAAATCCGTTTGCATCACTCACAAGTGGTGATGTCCTTCAAGTCATTTTCTTCGCCATCATCTTCGGTATTACAATCAGCTACCTGAAACTGAGCAAAAACGAAACCATCAAAAAAAGCGGTGAAGTGCTTTTCGACGTGTTTAACGGCCTTGCTGAAGCTATGTATCTCATAGTCCAGGGAGTGTTGCAGTATGCACCGATTGGTGTATTCGCCCTCATTGCAGTGGTATTCGGCAAACAGGGCGCAAAGGCTTTCGGTCCTCTGGGAACTGTTACTGTAGCCTCCTTCCTCGGGTATATCCTGCACGTGGCGATTGTCTATACTGCCCTGCTGATGATCAACAAGATCTCACCGAAAGCATTCTTCAAAGGTGCACGCACACCAATGATCACCGCCTTCGTCACGAGAAGCAGCGGAGGTACACTTCCTGTCACCATGAAGGCTGTTGACGAGGAATTCGGAGTCGATAAAAAGATCTATTCGTTCACACTGCCTCTCGGTGCCACCATCAACATGGATGGAACAGCTATCTATCAAGGTGTATGTGCACTGTTTATCGGTTTCGCAATCGGCATGCCCCTTTCCTTCGGTCAGCAGATTACCGTCATTCTGACAGCGGTACTCGCATCCATCGGTACAGCCGGTGTTCCGGGTGCAGGAGCTATCATGCTCCTGATGGTCCTGAATTCGGTCGGTCTCCCTGTCACAGCAGGAAGTCCCGTGGCTGCAGCCTATGCCATGATCCTCGGTATCGATGCTATCCTCGACATGGGAAGAACCAGTGTCAACGTTACCGGTGACATGGTCGGTACATGGATTGTCGCAAAGAGCGAAAAGATGGTAGATGAAAGCAAACTCCGTTAGCGAAAGCATTCAGCGAAAGACTATCATCATCGGTGGAGGAGTCGGTCCCGCAGCGGGAGTTGACCTCCACCGCCAGATCATCTCACTCACACCCACAGATGGTTCCGATCAGGACCATCTGCGGGTTATTCATCTCTCCTTCAGTGATCTCATTCCAGATAGGACTGAAGCATTGAAGGGAGGTTATGGAGCTGTGGCTGCACAGCGGATGGCGGAAATGGTCAATCAGGCCTACTATCTGTCTCATAAGTTCAACAGTGAGGCTGTAGTGGGAATTCCCTGCAACACGTTCCATGCCGATCCCATATTTTCCGTCTTCAGGGAAAGTATCCTGCCTGAACTTGAACTTATCAATATGATTGATGAGACTCTGTTGAGCATTACGAAAAAGTTCCCCGGCGGTGAGAAGGTGGGAATCCTCAGTACAAGCGGAACACGTTCAATGGGCATTTATACGCAGAAACTGGAACACTCGGGGTTCACTGCTCTTCAGGTGGAAGATCAGGAGTCGATAACGCAGGCCATCTACAATAGCCACTGGGGCATCAAGGCGAAGAGCGGACCGTCTGATCAGAATAGAAAGATTCTGGATGAAGCGGTTACTGAGCTTCGTGAGAAAGGAGCCCAGACTATCATTCTCGGATGCACAGAAGTCCCTCTCGTTCTCACTGGAACCGAATATCAGGGGATTACACTTATCGATCCTATGCATCTGCTTGCAAAGGCTCTGGTACACTCTGCTCTGCCTCAGTAACGATCTTTGCTGTAGTTCACTGACGGGGTATCTTTCTCACATCAATGCTGAAAATCCCAGTCAGGACAGAGTTCATGAAGACGGGCAGAAACAAACAGTCGAGAGGCTTCATCGGGGTGACAGGAAATCCAGGACGCGTAGATAGTAGAAGCAATGGAATAGGGAAAATCCTCAAGATAATCAGAGAACCATCTGGAAGCATCGGCGTCATACAGATACAGGCCATTCAACACGCCAATTACATATACCGATTCCTCACGAAAAAGTTTTCTGGTGCGAAAATCCTGTATCTTGAGAGTGTATGGTGAAACCTCATTCACAATCATTTCATAGGGGAGGTCATATGGATCGACATAACTCCCCCCATTGAATCTGTTCACCTGTTCATAATAATCATCCTCGGTCAGGCGGCACAGGTCATGGTACACAGCTTCTGCAACGTCAGTCTCTTTTATCTGATGCAGGGCCTGTAACGCGAGATCATGGATTCGGGCAGCACACTCAGGCTTCTGCTTCACAAGCATCGAGAGCACTTCGATCAGCTGAGAATGTTCCAGAGAGAGCACTATAGAGGTGAGGTCTTTTTTCAGAATCGTCATCTTGCGAGAAGCAGTATCAGATACCATACATCTTCATTCTCACATCGAGATACGATTCGTACACTCCGTTATAGTATTCTGTCGCCTCAGGATTCGGTGTTGCGTGTTTTGAATAGTCAAGTTCCACATGGTCCTTACACAACTGGGTAATATCACCCTGTCCGTCAACCCACATAGCCTGTAAAGCTGCGCCGAGCGAACCACTCTCCTTGCTCGTCACACCGATGATCTCAGTGTTCATGATATCTGCAGTGATCTGACGCCATGGAGCGCTGTTTGAACCTCCACCGGTGATTTTCATCACCTCGATAGCTCCAGTATTCTTTGTAAGGAGGTCCCGTCCCCATCGAAGATTGAAAATAACAGACTCCGCCGATGCTCTGATCAGGTTTTCAGGGGTGAGAGTCTTGAAAGTGAGACCGGCTACAACTCCTTTACTTCCCGGCAGAGCCGGCATCCTCTCCCCATTGAGAAAAGGAACCATTACAACACCTTCAGCACCGGGGACGGAAGTTTCAAGATACTTGTCGAACTCCTTCACGGAAAGCGAGAAAAGTTCCTGATACGCAGTACTTGTGCTGGTTGCATTCATGGTCATAACGGATGGTATCCATCCGCCGTTACCGGCACACTGTATCTGTGTGATGGGGTCAAAGAAGAACGGTCTGTTCGTACTCGAATACATATTGATCACACCGCTGGTTCCCAGGGTCATAGCAGCGGTACCATCCTCAACAGTCCCTGTTCCCAGGGACGCCATCATGTTATCCCCGCTTCCCGGTGATACAAGGACGCTTTCATTGAGACCGTAACGTTTTGCGATTTCTTTCGTTATCGTACCGATCGGTTCACCGTCAGCGGCAAGTGAGGGTAGAGCTTTTTTGAGCACCCCTGAAGAATCCATCAGAGAGACGACTTCGTCGCTCCATTCAAGGGTGTTCACATTGAAATAGCCGGTACCTGAGGCACTGCCGATATCAGTAGCGAGAATCCCGCTGAGATAATAGTTGATGTAATCCTTGGGGTTGAAGGCCACGGCGATACGCGTAAACAGTTCGGGTTCATGTTTTTTCATCCACAGGAGCTTACTGGCTGTGTAGCCGACGGGAATAGAGGTGCCGATCTTCTCGATAGTTCCTTGTTCCCCGCCAAGGGCTTCGATGAGGTGAGCATTCTCACGGGCTGTCTCTGTGTCATTCCAGAGTTTTGCAGGTCGGATAACATCATTCCGGTCATCAAGAACAACAAGTCCATGCTGCTGGCCTGATACGCCGATAGCCCTGATTTTATTTCGCCCTTCCCCTAGACCGTCAAGGGCCTGATGTAATGCGGTATCGAGTGCTGTAATCCACCACTGAGGGTCCTGTTCCCGTCTACCGTTCTCGAGGGCAACCAGATCATGTTTCTCATAGCCGTCTGAAACAATCTCCTTTGCCTTGTCATCATAGACAATAACCTTTGTTCCCTGTGTGCCGCAGTCAATACCTATATACATCACTATCCTCCTGATTATCTATCCAATAAGATATCTTTTCCGACCTTTCCACTAGGATGAATGTGAGAGAATTTTTCTATTGTAAAATGTCTCTTTTCCTCTAGGATACTTATAATAGCATCAAAAAGGGCTATCACGCAAAGAATACTTGCTGTTGCAAGTATTCCTGAGTAATCACTTTCACGATTAACCTCTACCAACAGAAGGTAATCGGCTATTGTGGCAAGAATAGAATCTTCCTGTGAGGTGACAGCATAGATGACTGCACCACGATCCTTGGCAATGATTGCAGAAGAATTTACGGTTTCACTCATTCCGCCATTGCTGATAACTATCATGAGATCATCCTTTTGGATTACACCGCTTGCACCATGAAGAGCATCACCAGGTGAAAGCAGGTGAGCTGGATATTGCTGGCATCGCAAAGCATGAACAATTTTCTGAGCGACAACCCCGCTGGTTCCAACTCCTACAACAAGAATGGAGGAACAGGGGTCGAACGTCACCAGTGTCCTCACCAGATGATCAACCTGCTCTTCTTTGATGCTCTGCATCAGACCCGCGATCTCCTGATAGGAGATCGTGAGCGATGAATTGAAAATAGATCTCTCTGTGTCGTTCATACCAGTCACTCTCAATTGATTGTTCTGAGAGCACCGCCATCAATGTGGAAATTTGTCCCCACAACGTATGATGCAACGGGTGAACAAAGGAATATGAATGCTTTTGCAATTTCCTCAGGAGATGCGAATCGATTGATTGGAGCCATGTCCTCGGCAATTTCATCAAAGAACTGTTGAGGAGTGATTCCTTTCTCCTTGCTTAGAATACCTGCAGTCTTATGCCAGTCAGGAGTCAACACCAGTCCGGGAGCGATGGTATTCACTCGAATATTATCTGGTATGAGTTCCTCTGCAAGACACTTTGTATACATTGTTAAAGCAGCTTTTGTTGTGTTATATATCGGCTCGTACCCCAGAGGTTGCGTTGCACAAATGGAAGAAGTCTGAAGAATTACTCCTTCCCCTTTCCTCTTTTTCATCAGAGGAACGCATAGCCGGGTCAATCGCACGGCGGCCATGACATGAAGATCCCAGTAATAATACCATCTCTCATCGGGTGCAGTCATGGATTTCTCCTCTGACCCGGTTCCAGCATTGTTGATAAGAATATCAAGGCCACCATGTTTTTCATCCACGTAGGCAACCATACTTTCAAGCTCGTGCATTTTTGTAACATCACACTGGACGACCGAAAAATCACCATCGGGGTATTCAGAAGCTACTTCTTCAACTGCTGAATCCAGAGTGTCCGTGTTTCGTCCACAGACAACAACTTTGGAACCGTGTGCAAGAAACTCTTTCGCAACGGACAATCCTATTCCGAGAGAGCCTCCGGTGATAAGCACAATTCTGTCTTTCAACTGCATATCCATACCAACCTCCTACAGCTCAATCATAACTTTTATCGTATCCGGGTGACCTTCTGCAGCATAAGCATATGCTTCAATGGATTGATCGAATGTAAAAATTTTTGTAATAAGTGGCTTTACATCGATTTTTCCCGATTCAACAAATGCTACAGCTCTATCAAATGTGTTGGTGTATCTAAACAGGGTTTCAATTTTCAGTCCCCGAACCTGAAGTACAGGCATGCTGATTGGCACAGGGTCGTTTGACATACCAACCATGACAATGGTGCCACCACGTCGAGTAGCATTCATGATATCAGGAAACACCTTTGGAGAGCCCGAGGCTTCAATTGAAATATCAGCACCTAGTCCATCAGTTTCCTTCATGACGAAATCAACCATGTTAACGCTGTTAATGTTAACTGCAATCACATTATCATAGGCACCGATTATCTCAAGTTTCTCCTGTTTCACATCGGTGATGATCACTTTACTGCAACCACCTGCCAGCGCAGCTAGCGCAACAACGGAGCCTATAGTTCCTGCTCCCGTCACAAGAGCAATGTCTCCGGGAGTGATTCGTGCCTTCTTAGCTGCTTCAATACCGGTCGCCAAAGGCTCCATCATTGCTCCCTCTGCAGCACTCATACCCTCTGGCAATTTGAAACAGAATCGTGCCGGATGCACCACATTCTCTCTCAAACACCCATGGACAGGAGGTGTTGCCCAGAACACAATATCCTTGTCAAGATGATAATTACCTTCCAGTACTTCATGAGCCTGCATGTTCGGAACGCCAGGCTCCATGCAGACAAGGTCACCGACTTCAAGATGGGTCACCTTTTCACCCTTTTCAATGATAGTACCTGCTGCCTCATGTCCTAGAATCATCGGTTCTTTGACGATAAAGTCTCCAATAGCCCCTTCTTTATAGTAATGCACATCACTACCGCAGATACCACATGCATTGATAGCAATTCTGACATCATAAGGCCCCAGAGTTTCTTCGATGGGATAATCCCTGAGACTCAAAGTGTTCACTGATTCCAAGACTAAAGCTTTCATGTTTTTCTCCACTTGCGTATATCTATGGTGCGAGACATCAGTCCCGCACCATGTGTTGGACGCTTAATTATTTAATCGCACCAGTTGCCTTGTGCGCATCAATCAACTGACCCACATTCTCAGGAGTAATGAGAGGACAATCGATGTCAGTATCATACAATCCTGTTACTTCACCGGTAAGTATCCTGTGAGCAAGTTCCACACTTGTCCGTGCAAGTTCATAGGCATTCTGGAAAGAAGTTGAAGTCATTTTACCAGCTTCGATAAGAAGGGCCGCTTCTGCTGTTCCGTCTACGCCATACACCTGAAGGTCTGCATACTTAGGATTATCTTTGACAACCTCAAGAGCTCCAGCAGCCATATTGTCATTCATAGAGATGACTGCATCGATTCTATCGTTAGCCTGCACCCAGTCTTCCATAAAGGCCATTGCTTCATCCTTGTTCCAATGTGCAATCTGTTCACCTACGATGGTCACGTCAGGTCTCTTGGCGAAAAATTCCTGATCCCATGCCTTTTCACGTGCTGTCGAGTGCATATTCCCTGCAGGACCGTTAAGAACAACAACCTTTGCATTTCTTGGAACGAGATCCAGAGCATAACGAGCATTCACAGCACCCTGTTCATACGGGTCGGCATCTACACTGCTCACTTCCCCGATAAGCTCAGGAATTCTGGGATTGGTAAGAATGATAGGGATACCGGCAGCTACGACCTGACGAACATACGGCATCTGAGCTTCACCATTGTTCGGCTGAAGAATGATAAGGTCATACTGGTTTGTGATACTGTTTTCAATGAAAGAGTTCACTTTTTCATCACTCGCCTGACCATCCATGATATCAACTGTCATATCAGGATATTTATCCATCTCCTGCTGTATTGAGTTTGCAAGCCAGGATGCGAATGAATCACCCTGTGCACGCGCAATATATGCGACCTCAAACACATCACTGTCCTCACTGCTCCCCTGAGCGACGAGCATTCCGGTACTTACAAGCACCATTGCCAATACGAGAATTACTAACCTCTTCATACAATTTCTCCTTTGTTTTTTTTCGGACATACATCCGATTTTATTCAATGCTAATTTTCTTGAACTCGAGCCCTTCGGTTCTTTGCAGCCATGTCGAATATCACGGCGAGTGCGATGATGGCTCCTTTAATAATCTGCTGAACATATGAATTAACTCCGACAAGGTTCATGATGTTGTTGAGCAGACCAATAATGAAACCGCCTGCAAGAGTTCCTGCAGCCGTCCCTATACCACCGGAAAAGCTTGTTCCCCCGATAATCGCGACTGTAAGTGCATCAAGTTCGAATCCGATACCTGCGTTGGGTAACCCTGCATTCACTCTGGACATGAAAAGAACTCCTGCAAGACCGACAAAAGCACCATTGATGAGGTAAACGATGAATTTGACCCAGGGAACCTGGATACCCGAAGCCATTGCGGCCTCCTCATTTCCGCCGATAGCGTAAATTGAACGTCCGAGTCTGGTGTGATTAAGGGTATACCAAGTTATAGCCAGCATGATGAACATAAAGATGACAGGAGTAGGAATAAAGCCGATAGAACCCTGACCAAACTCAATATACCTTCCGATTTGATAGATATTCTGTCCCTTTGTAATAAGGAGTACGAATCCTCGAGCCATTGTCATGAGGGCTAAGGTCGCTATAAAAGGAGGAGTCTTGAAATAACTGACAAGGAAACCGCTTATTATATTAAGTGCAACACCTGCGAGAATTCCAGTGAGAAGTGCCAGGACTAGCGAGTCTGTAATAAGAAACACCTTAATGGACAGAATCCCTGCTACAGCAAAGACAGCTCCCACTGACAGGTCAATCATCCCTCCTATGATAAGGAGGGTCTCTCCGAACGCTAATATTGTAATTACTGATATCTGTCTGAGCACATTCCTGAGGTTCAGGACGGTCAGAAAATTCTCATTCAGCAGAGAACTAATTATAAATATTGCTCCAAGAATAAAATAGATGCTATTCTTTATTGCAAAGTTCTTAGATTTCTCGATAGTGACTTTCATATATTCCCCTGTTATCAGTGATCTTGATTTGAGTGCTTTTTCTTACTGATGTGAGTTCCGGCCGCATAGTGCATAATATGTTCCTGATCAAACTCTTCACGCAGGAACTCTTTTACAATCTCACCTTCATGCATTACATAGAGTCGATCACACATACCTAACAGTTCAGGCATTTCACTTGAAATCATCAAGATTGCCTTTCCATTTCTAGCCATACTTGTCATCAATTTGTAGATCTCGAATTTTGCTCCGACATCAATTCCCCGGGTAGGTTCGTCAAGTATCATTATTTCCGCATCCTTAATGAGCCATTTAGCCAAAACAACCTTCTGCTGATTCCCTCCACTGAGGTTTTTCACAACAGTTTCGATTGTTGGAGTCTTGATACGCATTGACTGAATTTTTTCCGTAACGGCCGAAGTCTCTTCATTTCTGTGAAGAAATCCGCCACGAATAAACCGCTTTAAATTGGGGAGAGCCATATTTTCCCGTACATCGCGTACTGTCACCAGACCATATCGCCTCCGATCCTCGGAGACCATTGCGATCGAGTTTTTTATCCCATCCTGGACAGTGTGTATACGTACTTCACTGCCGTTAATCCTCACAGCACCTGAATCGTACGGGTCGATACCGCTAAGAGCCAGAGCTACTTCGGTTCTCCCTGCTCCAACCAGACCGGCAAATCCTACAATCTCACCTCGTGATACATGAAAATTTATATTCCTGAAGGTCCCTTTTTTTTCCAGATTCTTCACTTCAAGCATCGGATTCCCTATGGGAACCGTCTCTTTAGGATAATCATCTGCAAGCTCTCTCCCTACCATCATCGATACTACCGTATCAATATCTAGCTCAGAAGCCGGTCTCGTACCGACATGTGAACCATCTCTGAATACGGTAATAGTGTCAGATATCTGGAAGATCTCATCCATTTTATGCGAGATGTACAGTATGCATTTACCTCGTCTTTTCAACTCGAGAATCTTCTCAAGCAGGAGATCTGTCTCGTGCTGAGGGAGCGATGAGGAAGGTTCATCCATGATGATGATATCTGCATCCTGGCTGATTGCCTTGGTTATCTCAAGAAGCTGTACCGTAGCCAGACTCACGTCTTTTAATCTGGTTTTATATCCCAGAGAAAGCTGTGAAGGTTTAATCATCTGTTCCTTCTCCAGCAATTCTTTTG
>JAFGUP010000323.1 GCA_016938475.1 Sphaerochaetaceae bacterium | reverse complement strand
TCAGAGAAGGTAAAGTTCATTGTAAAGACTGGAGTACCTCAAACTGGCAGGTGTGAACCAGGTGAATACAGAGTCATGGAATGTAAGGGTCTCTGTAGTGCTGGGAGATGCGGGTAATTTTGACGCCGCGCCGGATTTTGAACGGTTGAATGATGGGGTGAATACCTACCTGGTTCAGAGAACAACTTGTCTATATGGAACGGGTAACGAGAACTAGGGAAGAGAGGTTAAAATAGATGGACGGCGGATGGCGGGAACCTAAGGGTCACCTCATCTCCTATACCGGGATTCATCTCATGAAACGTCCGCCTCGTCATTACTGCGACGAAAGAAGAGCCTGCATCAACAGTAATCTTCACAACCTGTCCGTTGTCCAAGATATTGCTGATGATGCCGATTACCTGGTTCTGTTCATCGGCAGGTGCAGGGCTATGAAGGACCAGAATATCCTCTGGTCTTATCGAAGCCAACACATCGGTTTTTGAAGGACGGGCCTCTGATCGGAGGGAGAAATCGCCAATAGTCACCTCTGAAAGAGTGCCGTTGGTCCGCCATGTCCCAGGGAAGATGTTTTCCACTCCCACGAACCTTGCGATGAACTCATCGGCAGGCTTTCGGAATACCTCCTCTGGAGTTCCAATCTGGACGATTCTTCCGCCACTCATGACTGCCACTCGATCGGCAAGGGAGAAGACTTCCTCGAAGTTATGGGTGACATGGATGACAGTCACATGGTAGGCAGCATGAAGACGTTTGAGTTCATCCCTCAGTTTTTCCCGGGTCTGCACGTCGAGGGCGCTGAGCGGCTCATCGAGGAGGAGGAGGACAGGTTCCATCACCACTGCCCGCGCGATAGCGACCCGCTGCTGCTCCCCTCCGCTCAGGGTATCGGGTAGGCGGTGTAGAAGATGATCAATAGAGAGAAAATCTGCGGCCTCAATTACTTTGCGGTTTATGACATCAGACGGCTCCTTTCGTATTTTTAGACCGAATCCGATATTCTCGGCAACCGTAAGGTGCGGAAAAAGCATGTAGTCCTGATACACCATGCAGATACTGCGGTCTTTTGGCGGCACACCGGTAATCTCGTTGCCTTTGAGGGAGATCCGGCCCTGGTCGGGATTATAAATCCCGGCTATCGTTTCCAGGAGGATCGTTTTACCGGCACCGGTGGGGCCGATTATGACGATATATTCACCCTCGGCAACTGAAAGGGTCACATCACGCAGGACGAATTCACCGAGATCTTTGGAGAGAGAGTCAATCTTTAACATGATTATCACTTCAGAGCCTCGCGGCACCACCGAACCGTTCGAAGATAT
>JAFGUP010000322.1 GCA_016938475.1 Sphaerochaetaceae bacterium | reverse complement strand
CGTACAGCGTGCGGAGATTCGATATGACGACCTCTCTGATCTCATCTGCATGGCGGAAATCAAGGTCAAGTCTCCCGGAGTTCAGCATATCGAGATAGACCTGCCTGCCTGCGCTTTGTCCATAGATTTCAGCAAGTGTCTCACTGACAATCTGAGCGACCTCTTCAGCGTTGGCAGGATCGACGGCATAGCTGTTAGCTCTCTCAAAGCCTGAGACGAAATCCTCGACCGCCTGAGGATTGGAATCAAGCACACCGGGATTTATCAGCCAGAGAGAGCCGGTAGGAACCTTTCCCTCAGCAGGATCGAGTATCCGCTGGGGGTCCATGAAGACTCTATACCTGACTGGCCAGTTATCTTTCTCCTGCCGGGCAAGTATGATACTCACCAGCGGTTCCGGAGCTGTAAAAGCTTTCGGTGCTCTGTTCTTCTGAGACAGCAGGGCAAAGAGGGAAGGACCTGATCCTGCCGGTATGAACTCGGCGCTCACCCCTGACAAGCGAAGGGCCTTCTCTGACATGATGTGTGGAGGAGTCTTGATCGCCGGGACCGCCAGAAGTGTTTCCCCGTTCAACTCACTGAGATCAGTAACTGAATCCCGGGCCAGCAGGTACACGCCCTTCCACACATGACTTCCGACAAGTCGTATGTGGGATATGCCGGTGGTGTAGAACTTGCTTCCAGCCTGCAGGTTGAACAGTGCGAAATCGACACTCCTATTCTGGGCAAGGGCTCGCATTGCACTCGGGTCACCTGCCGGTGCAGTGACCAGTTCCACCTCAATTCCCTCCATCCACTGGTCAGCCTTTGCAGCGAGGATCGCAGCTGGTATGAAGTTCGGATCGGGAGGTGTCGAGACAGTGAAGGTGACAGTGTCTGAAACCTGAGAGTGTTCGCTCTCTGGAGAGTTCTCCTCACTCGATCCCTGGGAGAATAGCGGTGTCAGGATTACTGATATGAATAGAATCAAAATGAGAAGAGACAGAATTCGATGCTTGAACATGATGTGTGACATAGTGTATGCCTCCTGTGATGGTGTTGTTGCCTGAGCGGAAAATTCTCTATCCGTCCAGGATGTCTATTATCGTGTAAAAGTTAATACTCATAAACTGTTAAGAGTATATTATACCATACCAAAACAGTCAAGTTCACAGGTATTCAAAAAACGTTAGGTATCAGTAAAGAATTATTCTGCCATTAAGACGTCTAATGTTCGTAAAACAGTGAGTACAACGGTTGGGTTTGAGTGTAGCATCTTACTGTCCAGTCGTGCGATTAGTGTTGTAATAAGTTAATGGAGAAAAACAAAAATTCAACTGTACCTATCGGTAGCCTGCTTCTTCAGATGGCTGCTGTGCAGTGTCTTTGAGTCCTGATGAGACCGGTATGCTCTCACTGTCAGTACCTCACTTTCCTTTTCTCTCTTCTTCATCTCCTGTGCCTGACCTGCTCTACGTGGTTTCAAGTTCTGAATCTCAGAGAGATCGATATTGAAACAGATTCGGTATCGACAGGAGAACGGGATCAGCGGTTCAAGCACAGGTGTATCAGATGGCTGAAGCGGTCAGGAAGGTGGTTTCTTACTACTCCTGAGAACGATGGAGGAGAAAGGGTACTCGTGACTTCAAGTCCTCTCCCGTTCTGTATGACGATCCATGACCTGTTGTTCCATTCTCAGTTTGTACGCTCCCCTGATCGGGTAGAAGATGAGAATAAGCATCGCCAGGAGATAGGCGATGGCAGGAATGAGTCCTGTGTAGATCCTGATTCCCATGAGAGCGGCTTCCGGCTGATCCAGGAATATCCTCCCTCCGTTTGCTTCTCGGGTGATGAAGCCTGTCTGTTCCAGAATCAACGGCGGCAGCGCGATCCCCAGAGATTGTGCGGGCTTGGTCAACAGGGCGTTCGTCCCGAAGAAAGCTCCCTCTCTCCGTCTCCCGCTTCTCAGTTCATCCTCATCGATGGTCTGAGAGAGCAGTACATAGGTAAGGGCCTCAGGGCCTCCCATTCCAAACCCCGTGATCAGTACCGATAGAGGCAGGAGGGGAATCGGCATGAAGAGCATGGAGAGCAGACCTGCAGCACCGATGGCCAGGTATAGCTGCTGAGCAGCTAAGACACCGACTCTCTTCCTGATGAACCCGGCTGTGCCGATACCTGCCACCATGGGGATGAAGAAGAAGAGCATCAGTACCATACCGTTGATCCTGACCAGGTAGTCTGCGAGGTAGAACACGGCTCCCATCATGATCGTCTGTACGAGTATCCTCATGAAGTTCGCAGCGATGACGATCAGTGCAGATTTGCTGGAAAACGTAAAGCTGATGAACTCCTTGAACGTAACCTTTTCATCATCTCTGCTCAAAGCCGGTCGCTCCTTCACCTTGTAGGAAAGGAGAAAGATGAGGGAGGCACCGATGATCCCCACAGCAAGCAGCGCCAGACGCATAGCAAGCAGAGAGCCCGGGTCATCACCTTTAGGGCGGAACAGCTGCGGGATGATGAAGCCAAGTGCGAACCCTATAAGGCTTGCAAAGGCCGACACCCCCTGCAGTGCTCCTCTGTCATCCTCATATTCCGAGAGTTCGGGAAGCAGTGCGGAGTGGACCAGACCGATGATCGTGAAACTGGTATCATACAGCAGCATGGAAAAAAGCATCCACAGGAACACTGTGATATCGGATGCGGACTGTGGAGCCATCCAGACCAGAAAGAAGGTGAGTGCCAGAAACGGGGCAGT
>JAFGUP010000050.1 GCA_016938475.1 Sphaerochaetaceae bacterium | reverse complement strand
TGTTATCACCCATGATCCCATACCTGAATATAATTTTTTCGTAAAAACTGCACCTCGATACTGTCAGGGAAGGAGGAGAGAAAGACTAAATGCTGTGAACCATACTTACAAAGGATAGTATCAACTCCTAGTGAGAGTTTTCCAAAGGCTGAAGATCATAAAAACCGATTTTCTGCTCATCGGTATACACCTTGGAGATTTCTCAAGATGATATTGACCGCATTGGTACCGATCGCACCCATTCCTATAAGCCTGCCAACTCTGATGCCTGGAGCAATGACCTTCGTCACATCTACCAGGTAATTGAGCACAGGCTCTCATTCGTGAATCCGTTCACATATCAGCTGTTTCAATTCATCAAGTCCCTGTACTGTCATGGTTCACCATTCTATCTCCTGCTCGAGTATCGAACATGGTCAGCATCCGGCATCTATGCCTTCTTAGCCATGGTTGCTCTACGGCTTTGTTCAGAAAATATTCACCCTTCCGTGTAGTTCACACAGTTCAATGAAAGTGAAGAGCTCATGAAGTGCGTATTCTCATGTATGAAACACTACAGACAACAACAGGATCAACCTGTCGATATCAAAGAGCTGCCACATGATCAGAGACCGAGAGAACGAATCCAGTTGCACGGTGCACTCAGTCTTTCAGATACCGATCTCATCACTGTCCTTGTCGGAAGCGGGACCAGAAAAAACTCTGTGAGCGTTCTTGCGACACATATCCTCGCTATCCTCGACCGGACCCCGGCCGATGCACAGCTGAAGGTGGAGGAACTGATGGAAATCGAAGGACTCGGCAGGGCAAAGGCTACCCTGATCTGCGCTGCGCTTGAACTCGGCAGAAGACGTCTTCCTCCCAAAAGGAAACAGATCATCTTCCCCGGGGATGTCTTTCCACTGATTCAACACATCGGTTCGCGGATGCAGGAACACTTTTTATGCATTGCACTCAACGGTGCTCATGAAGTGATGTCCATAACCACAGTATCGATAGGTCTCGTGAATCACACACTCGTACATCCTCGAGAGGTGTTCTCTATCCCGATACGGGAGCGGGCAACAGCAATCATCGTAGCCCACAATCATCCCAGCGGCAACCTGATCCCCTCCAAAGATGACCTGTCAGTCACTGAAAGACTGAGAGCAGCCGGAGACCTTCTCGGTATCA
>JAFGUP010000321.1 GCA_016938475.1 Sphaerochaetaceae bacterium | reverse complement strand
CCCTGTGCATACTCTCTGATCTGTACTGTCGATCCTGTCGCCAGGTCTTTTGTCTCCTGTGGTACGAATGCGTACCATTTCACGGTTGGATAGAGGAAAATTCCACAAGCCACCGCAACCAGGAGGATGACGATTAATCGTCCCCGTATTTTCATGTTGATCTCCGTGTGTATGGTAGTTACCTGTTGCTAGTTCTTTTCGTCAGTTTTTGGTGCTTCCGGCTTGAGAGGAGCAAGTTCAGGGGTTTCTTCGACCACTTGAGCTTCCTCAACATCGGCCTTCGCCTCCACTTTTTTGGGAGCAGCCTTCTTGGAAGTGCCCTTCTTGGGAGCAGCTTTCTTGGCAGGTGCTGCACTCTTTTCAGCGGCTGCAGGTTTCGAAGCAGCCTCACTCTTGGCCTCAAGAACCTGAGCGATCGCAGATTTCGTGAACTCAAGACGGGTGTTGTCATCAACCTTGACCACGACAGTCGTCTCCTTCACTGAAGCGATGGTTCCCCGGATGCCGCCTATCGAAACAATCTTGTCGCCCTTCTTCATGGCCGACAGCATGTTCTTTGTCTCTTTCTCCCGCTTCTTCTGCGGTCTGATGATCAGAAAATAGAAAATAAGGATGATAAGACCGAAGGTGATAAACGTGGTCGTCATCGAGCCACCTGCGGAAGCGGATGTTCCGGTCGTTCCCATGGTCGCTAATAATGCATTCATAGTATGATAACCTCTCTATAGGGTAATATGCGTACCGCCTAACGTATCACGTTACAATACGAGTAGTCAAGTTTTACCTTTTCCCATCAGGTACGAAAAAGACGGTGAAGCTCTGTTGTGAACTCCACCGTCGCTCATGTGTTACGCTGTAGGTGTACCGGCGGATGATTACATCATACCGCCCATGCCACCCATACCGCCCATACCGGCAGCGCCGGCTCCACCTGCTCCCTCATCAGAAGGCAGATCAGTAATGGCACATTCAGTGGTGAGGATCAGTGAAGCGATGCTTGCTGCATTCTGCAGTGCACTGCGGGTCACCTTCACCGGGTCGATGATACCAGCGTCGAACATATTTACCCATTCGAGCTTGGCTGCATCAAAACCGAACTCCGGTTTCTCGTGTTTTGCTTTCTCTGCGATGATGGAACCGTCGAGACCTGCGTTCTGAGCAATCTGACGAATAGGTTCTTCAAGTGCGCGGCGTACGATCTTGTACCCGACAACCTCTTCCTCGGGCAGACTGGAAAGATTCTTCTCTTCAAGAGCCTTGACAGCCTGGATCAGAGCCACACCACCACCGGCGATGACACCCTCTTCGATAGCTGCACGCGTAGCTGAGAGAGCGTCCTCTACTCTATGCTTCTTCTCTTTGAGTTCCACCTCGGTAGCTGCACCGACATTGATCACTGCCACTCCGCCTGCGAGCTTCGCAAGGCGCTCCTGCAGTTTCTCCCGGTCATAGTCACTCGTCGTGTCCTGGATCTGAACCTTGATCTGACTGATCCTGTCCTTGATATCGCTCTGCTTGCCGGCACCGTTGATGATGGTCGTGTTGTCCTTCTCGATCTTGACGCTCTTGGCACGACCGAGCTGAGTGATATCGGTATTCTCGAGTTTGAGTCCGATCTCTTCACTGATGACTTCTCCACCAGTGAGGATGGCGATATCTTCAAGCATGGCCTTTCTTCTGTCACCGAAACCGGGAGCCTTCACTGCCACAGCATTGAGGGTCCCTCTGATCGTGTTGACGATAAGGGTGGCAAGGGCTTCGCCGTCGACATCCTCGGCAATGATCAAAATCGGTTTTCCTGACTGAGCAACCTTTTCAAGTACGGGAAGAAGATCCTTCATGTTGCTGATCTTCTTGTCGTAGATCAGGATGTAGGGATCTTCAAGAATCGACACCATGGTATCGCGGTTGGTTGCGAAATAGGGGGAGAGATATCCTCTGTCGAACTGCATACCTTCGACAAAATCGGTTGTCGTCTCGATAGTCTTCGACTCTTCGACTGTGATGACACCGTCTTTACCGACCTTCTCCATCGCACCGGCGATCTCATCACCGATAACGGAGTCGTTGTTGGCACTGATCGAAGCTACCTGTGCCAGCTCCGCCTTATCCTTGATGATGCGGGCATGTTTCTTGAGCTCAGCGATCGTATCTTCGACAGCCTTGTCGATTCCCCGTCTGATACCCATGGGATTGATCCCTGCGGCAACACTCTTCATCCCCTCTTTGGTGATCGAGTAGGCAAGGACGGTAGCGGTGGTCGTACCGTCACCGGCAACATCATTGGTCTTCGTTGCGACTTCCTTGACGAGCTGAGCACCCATATTCTCAAAGGGTTCTTCGAGTTCGATCTCACGTGCAACCGACACACCGTCTTTTGTGACGGTAGGGGCGCCGAACTTCTTATCGATCAGAACATTTCTTCCTTTGGGACCAAGGGTGACCTTGACTGCCTGAGACAGCTTTTCCACTCCTGCTACGAGCGAGCGTCGAGCATCTTCATTGAACTGCAGCTGTTTTGCCATAGTTTTCCTCACTTCCTTTTATGGTATGGTATGTAACATATTAAGTGCCTCACAACAGGGCACGGTAAAGATAGTTTCTTTACCGATACGTAACATAATCATATTTTTCATAAACAGCAACTAT
>JAFGUP010000320.1 GCA_016938475.1 Sphaerochaetaceae bacterium | reverse complement strand
TACTATATTAGTAGCATGAAACACAGTAAGAAATCAATTCAGTTGTTTTTTATCGGTTTATTTTTACTCATTTTTTTGACCGGTTGTAATTCCGAGAAACAGACCAAGGCGGAATCGCAGTCTCAGCTGCTGCTCGGTACAAGTTGTAAGATAACGATTTACGATCATCCCGGTGAGGAAGTCTTCAGTGAGTCTTTTGCGCGTATCAGGGAGATAGAAGAGAAGATGTCCGTCCATCTGGAGGAATCAGAGATCTCTTCGATCAACAAGGCTGCAGGAGTGCACGCGGTTGAGGTCTCTGATGATACTTTTCGTGTTATCGAGAAGGCTCTTGCGATAGCGCAGCTCAGCAACGGGGCTTTCGATCCCACTGTCGGCCCTCTTGTTGAGGCCTGGGGAATCGGAAGTGATCATGCGCGAAGGCCGTCTCAGGGGGAGATAGATGCGATCCTGCCTCTCATCGATCACTCGAAGGTTGTCCTGGATGAGAAGGCCCGCACCGTCTTCCTTCCAGAACCAGGTATGGCCCTCGACCTTGGTGGTATAGCTAAGGGGTTCGCTGCCGATGAGGTCGCTTCTGTCCTGCGCGGTCACGGAGTGAGCAAGGCGATCATAAATCTGGGTGGAAATGTTCTTACGGTAGGCACCCGCCCTGACGGGACGGGATGGAAGATCGGGGTGCAGAATCCCGAGAGTGACAGGGGTGAGTACCTGATGATCGTCAGGCTCTCAGGGCAGGCCCTCGTGACCAGTGGTCCCTATGAACGGTTCTTCATCGACGATGGAAAACGGTACCATCACATACTCAATACCGAGACAGGATATCCGGTGGAGACGCCCTTCACCAGCGTCAGTATCATAGGAGATGAATCGTTCCTTGCAGATGCTCTTTCCACGGCATGCTATTCACTGTCTCAGGAAGAAGGCCTTGACCTGATAGCCTCGATAGGAGGTATGCATGCCCTCTATATCGATGAGGACAGGCAGGTGTATCCCAGTGAATCCTTCCTGTCGACTCTTGAGTATACGATGAGTGACCAGTCGTTCGTCATCCACTCACAACACGAGTGATCAGCTCTGAAACAGGTGTACTGAACAGCAGGATGCTGTACACAATGGCGAGAAGGCCTATACTCCATTCCCACTGTCTTACAGAGGCTCCGGGGGTATCTGCCGTGCTTGAAGGCATCACAGCATCCTCCTGATCACGATCACTCACTCGCACCAGCAGAGCATCTATGACAGCAAGATAGGGTCTCTTATGGGGTATGCTCTTCCATTCGCTGGTCAACCGGTCAAGATAGTAGAACTGCAGGGAGAGAAGCGAACCGAGCTTCCCGGGGATGACCGGTTTGGATGCCATGATGTAGTGACTGAGATAGATGAAGCTGATGAGCAGCAGTGCCTTGTGGGCACCGATTGCAAGAGAACCGAGCGTGACGGGGTGAGTGAAGATGCTGAACAGATACCGTCCGTACGGTTGAAGCGTGTGGGCAGCTGAGACGGTCGTCAGGAGGATGATGTTGGGTAGAGGACGAAAGCGCCTTCCCTCCTTCACTGCCAGAAGGATCAGTATCACCGTGATGGCGAAGGTGCCCGCCAGATGATCCATCAGGATGATGGCAGGGATGATGGCAGCACCTGTGAGTACTCTCAGGAGAGACGGGTTCATAGTCGGTTCTCCCCGTGTGATGCATACCAGGCGGATCGTTTGATGAATAGTTCACTGAATATTCCCAGAATGACAGAGCTTATCAGAGCTGAGAAAAGGAACAACGGAGCTATCACGTAGGTAGCTTCTCTAAAGAACAGGAGCCGGCTGATGAGCAGTTGTCCCAAAGAGCTGAACAGTCCCCCCATCACCGAAATCCCTATCCTGCTTACCCGGTTCTTCAGCATGATGTAGGTGGCGAGCATCGCAACAGCACTCATGATCGTCCCGACCGATGAGAAGAGGATGATATAGGAAAACAGGCTACCGGTGATGATGCCCTGACCGACTATCTTGAGAAGGGCAAGAAGGAAATACTCTCTCCAGGTGAGCATGCCGAGTGCCAGGATCAACGGGAGGTTCGCGATGCCCAGGCGCATGAACGGGATCGGTTTGGGTATCATGTACTCGATCGAAGAGAGGAAGAGCGCCACCGCAGACAGAAGCGCGACCAGATGGATATCGATATCAGAACGACGTGTCATCGACCTCTCCTTCCCCGGCGACCTCAGGTGATCCCTTGATGACGATGAATACATTGTTCGGCAGGCATGCAACCCACTCACCACCATGTTCGATCTCTCCGGCAAGGACGCACAACTGGTTCCTGCAGTCTGACTTATGGACATGAACCTTTCCGTCCTCTATGGCCATGGTCGTGGTCCCGACTGGGCCTGTGAAGTCAACCATCGTATCTACCGAAAGGTCATAGACCCACTGACCTTGATCGGTGGTGACGTGAACTTCATCAGCTCCGTCGAGCGATTGGAAGAGGAACAGGCTCGCCACACTGATTGCAAGCGATAGGAGTATGATACCTACATCTGTGATACGAAAGTGAAACATCTTCTCATTATTAGCAGGTTCATCGTGCCTTGTCAAAGCTGCTGCTGTCAGAATCACTTCTTTATTCGTCAGGAATCTTTCGGAAGAGCCGAACTAGTTCTCATTGATAGATAATTCATATTCCATAAACAAATTGAGCTATCTTCCCATGCCGGTATCAGGGTGCTTCATTGCCTGTTGTGACACATCGCCAGCGTCATCCACTCTTGAAAAAAGGTATGTGACCCCCTATACTGAAACAGATATCGATATATCAGGAGTGATTTATGAAAAGATTAACTATCTCAGTTGTGATAGCCCTTCTGGTGGCTGTTGCATTGACATCTTTCGTTGGATGTCAGAAGGAAGCAGCCGGAGAGGTTGCTAAAGAGACCCAGGCTACCCCTGCACCAGCAGCACCCGCAACACCTGCGGCAACCGAATCTGCAGAGCGTGGAGCCTATGAAGACGGCATCTACATCGCGATGGAAGACGGCTTCTCCAATGGATGGAAATATGTCGCGACGATCACTGTCGAGAACGGAGTGATCACCGAAGCAGAATGGAACGGAGTGAGTGAGAACGCAGGCGCTACCAAGAAAGAGTACGACAAGGCCGGTAAATACAACATGGTTGCCTTCGGTGGTGCTCAGGCGGAGTGGTATGAGCAGGCATCTCTTGCCGAAGCCTACCTCCTGGAGACTCAGGATCCGGCGGCTATCACCTACACCGATGACAGAGGACATACCGACGATATCGCAGGTGTTTCGGTCCATGTCATAGAGTTCTTCGAACTTGCCGAGAAAGCCCTGGCACAGGGACCTGTGGGTACGGGCAACTATGTGGATGGCGCTTACTACATGTTCGCTGATGAATATGCCGGAAGCGGTTGGAAAGAGTATGTCTCTCTCACCGTTCTCAACGGTCATATCGCAGCAGTTAACTGGTCTGCAGTCAACAGAGACGGTCTTGACAAGAAACTGTACGATGCAGCAGGAAAGTACAACATGGTAGCCTATGGCGGCGCTCAGGCAGAGTGGTCAGAGCAGGCAGCCCGAGCTGAAGAGTACCTGATGAAGGTTCAGGATCCATTGGCGATCACTTACGTTGATGATGACGGACACACTGATGCTATCGCTGGCGTCTCGATTCATGTCGATGCTCTGTTCGATCTTTCGAAGGAAGCACTTATGGCAGGTCCGAGAGAACTCGGAGCATACAAGGACGGCGGGTACTATGCTATCGCAGATGAGAGCAGCAACGGCTGGACTGAGTACGTGGCTCTGAACGTTGTCAACGGCAATATAGCGAATGTCTACTGGTCGGCACTCAACGAAGCCGGGGATGATAAGAAGGTCTATGACATGGAAGGGAACTACAACATGGTCGCCTTCGGTGGTGCTCAGTCAGAGTGGTATGAGCAGGCTGCTCTCGCTGAATCCTACCTCCTCGAGACTCAGGACCCGTCAGCTATCGCATATGTCGATGATGAGGGACACACTGATGCGATTGCAGGTGTATCGATCCATGTCGATGCTCTGTTCGACCTGGCTGAAAAAGCTCTCGAGAATGGTGCGATCAGCTACGAATAAACCGTTCTCACAGTAATTGTTACCCTAAGCGGGATGCTATCGTTGAATCTAATGCGGTGGCATCCCGTATTTTCTGTTTCACCATCCGGTGAACCTCCTTGCCGACTTTCTCTATCCTGTACCAGTGTATCACCTCTTCTTTTTTCTTCGTCATGAGGGACACGATTGCCCAGGCTTTTGCCATCTGAGTCGTGTATTCGCTACACGGCACGCTCTCCAGAAGTGAGAGCGCTCTGGAAAGAAACGTCTCATCATGGAAGTAGGAGAGGATCATCACGAGGACGAACCTCCGTGTGTAGGGGTGTTCTGCCACTGCATACGATGTGATGAATGAGAAGTAGGCTTCATTGTCGCGTTTCACACATTTCAGTGAAGCGACGAAACTGTCGGTGACTGCCCATGAATCAAGGTAGGGCAGTAACCTTCCGATAAAGTCTCTGCGTTCATTCTCACTCATCTTCATCCTGTTGACAGAGAGGAATCGTAGCAGGCGCTGTTCGTACCAGGAGTCGCCTTCTATCTCGTCAAGAAGATCGTGGGAGGGAAGAGTCCTGACGGTTGCCCGTACATCTGCCATCCTGACTCCCATGGGAGGAAGTCCCTCCGGGATGATACGTCTCAGGAACTCCCGATAGTTCTTGTCCTGTTTATCTTGCAATGCTGTCAGGTAATCCATACTGACCTCCCTCCTGCACCTGTGGAGCATCTGTTCTCCGGTCACAAAAAACTGCCGGGTGCAGGAACCCGACAGTTTTCTTCAAATCATCGTGAGTGCTATAGCGTTACAGCACTTCGTGCAGTTCCACATCAAAGATCAGAAGGGTATTGGGCCCAATGTTCTGGTTGCCGGCCTCTCCATATGCGAGGGAGGGGTGGAGGAAGAATCGGTATTGTGCACCCTCCTTCATCAGCGGCAGACCTTCGATGAAACCGGGAATCAGCTGTGCGATGGGGAACTCGGTTGGTTCGCCGCGAGCATACGAGTTGTCTCCGATGCTGCCATCGAGGAACGTGATCTGGTAGTCGACAAGGACGGTGTCCTCTGCAGTGGGTTGAGCTCCATCCCCTTCTCGTACCACCGTGTACTGAAGGCCGCTCTCCGTGGTGATGACACCCTCTTTCGTGCCGTTCTCGGCAAGGAAAGCCTCAGCTTCCGCCAGATTCTCCTGTGCCATGCCTTCTACAGCCTGAGCGTACTGTGCGTTGAGTTTTTCGATGTATGCCTCGAAGATCTGGTCGATCTCCTGTTCAGTGTACTGCAGCGGCAGTTCGCCGTAGGAGCTGCTCATACCATCGTTAAAGCTCTCAATGTCGACGATAACGCCCTGTGACTGAAGGTTGAACTGAACGACATGGCCGTAGCCGTAGCTGAAAATCTCCTTCGCAGAAACGCCGAGGTCGGTGACAGCTGCAAATGCTTCTTCGCTGATCTCCTCGCTGACGAACTTCTGGTATTCGGTAAAGGCATCATTGATCTGTGTGTCGCTGTAGGCGGCATCCAGTCCATTGAAGAAGTCATCTGAGCCCTGAACAAAGGGAATCGGGTCGATAGGAAGCTGCTGTTCCTTGAGCCCGTCGACCAGCAGATAGCCGTAGATGAACGAGAACTGTTCATCAAGAGTAGGTTCAGAGGCAGTGACCTCGGGTGCTTCCTCGATGACAACGGCTTCCTCAGTGACCGGGGCTTCTTCTATGACCACTGGTGTACTGTCAGATTCGGGTGTTGTTACTACCTCGCTCTGTGCTGATGCGACCTCTTCGACAGTATCTGTAGCAGGTTCCGAGCTGGCACATGCTGCAAGAGAGACAAGCAGGATGAGAGATAGGACGATCAGATATAGATGTTTCATGAATTACAACTCCTCATTGAATTTTTTTTTGTCTTGAATAATGAACCCCTCCAGCATATCATCATTGTTTTTTCAATGATACCCTCAAGTGGGTGATTATTGGGTGAAGATGCTGTTGACCCAACTCCTCAGGTCGTGCACATAAGGATCGGCAGCTCTCTTAATCTCCATCAGAAGGTGGAGTGTCGCTTCTGCTACTGAAGTTTTCTCTCGTCCGCCTGCGGACTGTTCTTTTTCTCTCTCCATGATCTGTGTAACGTAAGCAGATCGCTCTTCCCGTGTGATCCTGAATGCATCAAAAGGCCACAGATCGGAATCCACCTGAGATTCAACATTCTCCTCGATCTTGTCATCCAGAAGGGGGAAGAGGTCCAGGCCGGTTTGTTCCTCGATCGTATTGATGGTGACGACGAAATCTCCGAGGGGCGCCTCGGAGGGCTCATGTGGAAGGATGAAGCCGATTGCATCGGTTTCCCCTTCCCTGCGGGAGAGGATTGCTTTGAAGAACGCATCAGGGACGGAGACAGCATTATCCCCAATAGTCTTCGGATATTCCGATTCATAGATTCCTCCGGTGGTCACGTATACTCCACCGAGTTCATCTGCGAAGTTTCTCACTGTCGCTTCAAGGTCTGCCCAGATTCCCCTGTTGAACATGGGTTCCTGGGGGGCCATGTTACTCAACAGGAAGGTGTCGCTCATCGCCTGTTCTGACCAGGTCGCGTCAGCTGCAGGGATAAGGTGTCCCCGGTCGTAACCGCTACCCCGGTAGTCGCTGAGTTCAGCCGAGCCTGTGGGTATCGCATCATCAGGGCGAAAGTCATCCCTTCGTTCATGCAGTCCGTACAGTTCATCCCTGTCCAGATGGTAGGCAACCCATCTGGCCATCTCGTGCTCTTCATCATAGGTCATGGAGTATCCGGTATGGAGGATAAGGGCCTCTCTCTGTTCAAGAGCAGGGACTTCCAGGGATGCAAGCACCGTATCCTGAGGAACGCCGTAGTAGGTGGCAAGTGACGGGGTGAGTATATAGACTGCACTGATGATGAGTGCAAGCACGAACAGTGCGGTGATCATGCGCTTCAAGCGGGGCCGTCGGGACGAAGTTTTTCGTGACATGGGAACCTCTCTTGCGCTCAGCTTAGCTGGTTCCTGACCGGTTATTCAACCTCATGAACATTGTTATTCGTACCTGAAGAGCGAATAATGAGCAGTACGCTGCTGGTAACGATCAGCATGATGAGATCGAGTATGATATCCTGTGAGGGGCTGAAGTAGTAAGGGAAACTGATTATGGAGGACCCCTGGTAGTTGACGATGACGGAGATGAAGAAATTGTTTATGAAGTGAGCGCCCGCCGCCACCGCTATCCCGCCGTAAGCGTAGGTGATCTCCATGAAGAAGAAGCCCGACAGCAGATAGTAGAGGATGATGGGGACAGGAGAGGATGTCATACGCATCTCCTGGTTCGAAAGGTGAGCTGCGCTGAAGGCCACCGCAGAGATCACCGAAACGATATGGCGGTTCGTCTTTAGGATACTGAACGCACGATAGAAGAAACTCCTGAAGAGGATCTCTTCACCGAAGATCTGCAGTGGCGTGAACAGCAGAGCAAGGAGTATCATGATGAGGTGAGCACCTCCCCCTCCAGATTGTCTGATCAGATAATCCTCCACGGTAAGACTCTGTGAGACTGTGTACAGGATCATTGAAGCGAGCCAGATGCCTCCACCGAAGAGAAAGCGTGTAGGAAATGAGTGAGGGGCATCGCTGATGAATTCTCTGATACTCATCCGCGCCGCGAAACGGACGAAAAGAACCTCGAGAAAGAGAAGGATGATGAAGTTGATGTGCTGTGTCACATAGAGATGAAATGTGGACGAGGCAAGGTGCTCCCGCTGCAGTACCTCCAGTGCCTGGAGACTCACGAAGGGACCCGCAAGCGACCATAGAAGCATGATGATGAGAAAACCCATCACATACACGGTAAAATCAGAAAGTGCAGAAGAAGATTCATCGTCTTTCATTCTTTCATTATATCATACATTCAGCTATACTTACCTTTATGAAGGAAACAATCTCATCCTCCCTGCCCGACACACTTTTTCCGTATCTTGACGATCCGAAGACTCTCTGTGTCTTTCCCAGTGAGACGGTGAGACGGTCATGGCTGCACAAGTACACACTGGACTCGCAGAGGGGAGTGATTCTGACCAGGAAGGTCCTTTCCTGGGACCGGTTCATCCAACTCTTTCATGATCCGGGAGAACGGACCGCGGCAGGCACCGCCCTGCGCTATCTCTATGCCTATGCGTTTCTTGAGGAAAAAGGGGATGAACTTCGCTATCTCAGACAGGATTCCTTTCCCGAGATGCAGAAACAGTATCTTCATACCATTGTGACCCTTATCGACAGGCTGCCGATGCTTGCATATAGTGCCCGTGAACAGAGTCAGACATACTCGGATATTCCTGAGGAGTATCGCAGGGACATGAACCTCCTTCGTGCCTCGTATGAGAGATTCCTCACAGACCATACCCTGTTTGATCCCCATTTCTCCACTCCCGTGTTTCCACACGATGCTCTCAGTGCTTATGAAAGGTTCGTGATCATCGCACCCGAGCTCTGTTCAGGCTTCTTCGAGTATGAACAGGTGCTTAATGAGATTCCCGGAGTATCACTTGTGCGCGCAGGAAAGCCTCAAGGAGGATTTCTCACCCGCTACGAGAATGAACGGCAGGAACTTATCGCGGTGTTCACCCATATCCGTTCCCTTCTTGATGAGGGAACTCATCCTTATGAGATCGCCCTCAGTGTCGGAGAACTTTCACGGATGATGCCTTCCATCGAGCGGATGTCCCTGTCCTACGATATTCCGTTGAGACTGCACAGCGGCCGCTATCTCTCAGACTATCCTGCGGGAGCCTTCTTCCTTCTGATGGAAGAGGTACACTCGGAAGACTTCTCCTTCGAAAGTGTCAAGCGTTTCCTCCTCGATGCGAGAATCCCCTGGAAGAAGAGAGATCAGCATAGAACGCTTATTGCACGTGCAATCAGTGAGGATATAAGGCAGATCGTTCCTGCCAGAGAGAATGATCAGTGGAGCACACTGAAATCATCGTACCTCAACGAGCTGTTCTCCCTCATCAGAACCTGCACGCGAACTCATGAGCCGAGGACGATCATCAGTGTTGTTCAGCAGTTAACTGACCATTTTCTCATGAACGCTTGGGGGTATGATCCTTCTCTCGAGGATCAGAGTCCTGCATCACAGTCGCTTTCTGCTGCAGTACAGGTTCTTGTCGATCTTGAAACGGGGTTGTCCGCGCTCTCTGTTCCTGCAGAGATACCCCTCTTTTCCCTGTTCACGACGCTGCTGAAGAAACAGACATTCTATCCGGCAGGAAGCGAAGCGGGAATTGCTGTGTTCGATTACTCTGCAGGGGTGACCTCCTATCCCTCATATCACTTCTTCATCGGATTCACCTCTCAAAGTGTAGATACATCAGGACAGAAGGTTCCGCTTCTCTCCACATTCTCATGTCCTGATGTTCATAGTGAGGCCTCGTTCAATACTGCATTCCTGTCGGGCTCCTTATGCACCTTTTCGTATGCGAATGCCGGCTATGGTGATGTTGTCTCTCTTCCCCCCTCTCGATTCCTCTCTCAGGCGTTTGAGATCAGACAAGGAGAGAATATACCATCCCTCGAGACCCTGGAAGAGTTGCGCTGGAGAGGCCGGGAACATGATACGAAGGCACGTAGAGGACAGGCAAAAGGTTTCTATTCAGCCTATGCGACAGCCTTTCAGGGAAAGAGTCTCGATATCCCCCGTGGGGACGTTTATCCGGTGTGGGATGAGATTGCTGACGAGAAGGGATTTCTCCACCTCTCCTCGACAACACTCGATATGGCAGACAGCTGTCCTGCAAAGTTTTTCGCTGAAAAGGTTCTTGGTCTTCATAAGGGCGACTGGGACGTGAAAACTCTCGATCATAGAGCCATCGGAGACCTCCAGCACGAGATTCTTGCCCGTTTCTATACATCGCTCGAAGAGCGTGGAGAGATCAGTGCTCAGGAGAAGAGGAAACTGCTCACACAGATAATCAATACAGAAGCAACGAAGAAACCGACAAGGCGCAGTGCCACGCCCCTGTATGTGACCCGTTTCATCAGGAGTGCCTATCTTGAAAGCCTCGTTTCAATCGTAGAAAAGGAGGAAAAACTGTTCTCTTTGACCCGTTCAATCGGCCTTGAAACTGAACTCAGACGTCCTCTTGCTTCAGCTCCTGTAGTACTTGAAGGACGCATCGACCGCATCTTCTCCTATGAACGAGAGGAAAGAGTCTGTGTCGGAATTCTCGATTACAAGAAGTCCTCCCCTCCGAGGTCGCGACAGTACAAGAAGCCGGTCTACCCTCTCTCTTCCTATCAGCTTCCGTTTTACGCCTTACTTCTCGAAGGCTCACAGGTGACCGGAGGCGCAGAGATAGACAGCGGGAACTATTACTCGATTCAGCAGGAGGCCTTCACACAGATCTGGAGTGAAAGTGAGCACCTCGACGATATCAGACGAGTCTGCCTCGAGGCGATGGAGAAGCTCATCGAACGATTGCAGAAGGGTCATCTGGAAGCTCATGTGTCGAAGGAGAACTGCAGACACTGTGATTACCGGCAGATCTGCCGAAGGAGATATGTACTCCCATGATCGACTCC
>JAFGUP010000319.1 GCA_016938475.1 Sphaerochaetaceae bacterium | reverse complement strand
TCCCAGCAGACTATCGTGAAATGTTCATGAAGGGCTCCGAGATACGGCCGAACCCACCCGACCTCTGAGCCTCCCGGACCCCCGTCCAGCCAGAGAAGCACCGGGTTGTCACGCGATGATCCGGCCAGATAGATTGTCTGACGGGTCCCGTTGATCACCACCGAATCCCGCGTGTCCACCTGCAGGCTGATCTCATCTCCCTGTCTATCATACACCGTGTGTGTATGGGAACATGAAAATGCAGCCAGCAGCAGCAATGCTGTCAACACAATCCATAGTACCCACTTGAAACGTCGTCTCATATACATCTCCTCTCCGACTTCGGTCGGTACAATGATGATGTACATTCAAGCGTATCTTTCCTATCCGATGTTCTACGTAATCTAGGCGTATTTAGCTACGAAATATGTCGTACTGATCAGTCCTGAAGCATGTTGAGCAGCTCTATGCGGCTCTGGGCTCCGACTTTTTTAAACAGGTTGTAAATATGAGTACGCACGGTTGCTTCAGAGATGCCGGTAGTGCCTGCTATCTCTTTGTTGGACAGACCTTGCGCGATCAGGCTCACCATCTCCCGTTCCCTGGGGGTCAGGGAGAATCTGGACCAGGCAGAATCCGTCAGGGTCCCGAAAGCCGTTACTGTGGAGGGATCTCTGGCTAATGAACGGATGGAGGCGATAAGAACAATCACATTGATACCGAGATAGAAGAGGTATTCGAGAGAGAGCGGATGCAGTGTATTTTCGGTCAGTCTGTTCAGTAGCAACTCAAATATGCTCAACGGGACGAATGCCAGTGCACAGTACCCGATACCGTGGATCAGCAGGCGGTATGCATCATGCTGCTGTTTCATTTCAGCCTTCACCAGTGAAAGACCGAACAGAGAAAGGGTGGCGGCCACCATAAGATATACAAAAACCTGCCAGATGCTCGTCTGCATAACAGGATGCAGGAAGCTCTCAGTCAGCAGAGACCTTATCAGGCCGATTGTCATGATTCCCGCGGATGCCAGACAGCTGACCCGTGCATACCGGTAGAGGATTCCTTTTCTAAACTCTCTGATACCCAGAATCCACCAGAGGCCGAGATATAATCCCATATTGAGCAAGGTGCCGATGGTGCCGAACACCGTTTCAACCAGGGTATGCCGTGGACCTGCCAGTTCCAATACCTGCATCAGGTAGTAATAGACCGCAACTAACGCGAGACTGGCGATAAAAAGTCCCTGGACTACCGCCATGCGCTTTGTAAACGGTTGTTTCAGCCGTATCGAAAGGACCAGCAAAGCGGCAAGTGCTCCGAATCCGGTAGAGAAAATAATGATGTAACTGAGCAGGATTACATGTTTCACTGGGATTGACTGTATCATCAGGACGGTTACCAGGCAAGAAGATTGTCGTGTTTTCCTTCAGATACGACTATGTTCGTATTGCTGACGGATCTGCTTCCTGGCATGAATTACCACAGAGGTGCTGTATGAAACATGTGAGAAAAGGCAGTCTGGCGATATTTCTTCTAGGGTGTGTGATGGTGCTTGGTCTGTCGTGCACCTTGGGGTTGAACGGCTGCGGGAAACGTTTCTCGAGGGAATGGTGTGACGATCCGTATTGGATTTCTCAGGTAGGTGATTCGTATTCCTATGGCCTCAGAAATTCAACAACAGGAGACGGTTTCATGATGATTGATTTCAAAGGTTTCTACGGCAGGGACACTGTGTGGGAACTGATCTCCGATTGTACTGTCAGAGTACCGTATCAGGTGTTCGTTTCGAACCTGCATGCCGAGGTGTTCCGTGTGGTACTGATACACGAGGGAACCGGTGAGATCGAGACGCTCTACCGCGACGGCACTGTAGGTTCTGCATCTATCTCTCTGACACCAGGAAAACATACTGTCAGAATCATCGGGTATGGTGCCCGGGGGAGGCTGTACATGAAACTGACG
>JAFGUP010000318.1 GCA_016938475.1 Sphaerochaetaceae bacterium | reverse complement strand
TTAGCGGCTGCTATACAAAAAATAGTAGCCGTTGAGGGGCCAATACATGTAGAGCTTATCGCAAAAAGAATCACCAACGCCTTTGGTTATTCTCGTGTTGGCAATCGGATTAATGAAAGCATCCTAACGGCTTTGAACACAGGGGCCTCAATGGGGTTTTTTAGCCATCGTGGAGATTTTGTGTATCAGCAACCAGAAGAGAAAGGTATTTTACGGAATCGAGCAAATCTTTTGCCGGTTGAAAAAAAATTCGAATATGTCCCAGAAGAAGAGATTCAGGAGGCAATATCCCATATACTTCTGCATGCTTTTTCAATTTCTAGGAAAGAGCTAATTTCAGCAGCTCTAAATATTCTGGGTTTTCAGCGAGCTACATTGAAAATATCTGATCGGATTGATAAGGTTATTGAGAACCTGCAGGAAGAGCAAACCATTATCGAGCAAAGTGGCAATCTCTCTGCTGTAGTAAATAGATGAGGAAACTCCATGTCACTTGATACCGTAAAAAGCTACTTCTCTTCCCTGAACGCTCTCGATAAAGTGATAGAGCTCTCTGAGTCCAGTGCCACCGTCGAGCTTGCCGCAGCTGCACTGGGCTGCCTTCCGGCCCATATCGCGAAGACGATGTCCTTTGATGCTGGGGGTGACACCCTTCTTGTCGTGTGCGCCGGTGATGCCCGGATCGACAACAGAAAGTTCAAAACGGAGTTCGGGGTAAAAGCAAAGATGGTGAGCCCGGCAGAGGTGGAGGAGCGTACCGGTCATGCTCCGGGCGGGGTGTGTCCCTTCGCCGTGAAAGAAGGGGTGAAAACCTACCTCGATATTTCTCTGAAGCGGTTTGAGACGGTCTATCCCGCTGCAGGGAACGATAGCAGCGCAGTGAGACTCTCCATCGGTGAGCTTGAGACCTATTCGAACCATCAGAGCTGGGTCGATGTGTGCAGGAACTGGCAGTGAGGGCTTCAGATATCCACTATTCTTTGAATCAGTGAAAAAAATCCCGATTCCCGTTGAATTGGTGGTACAATACAGCAGACCCTGAAGAACCCTGCAGTGTTGCAACCTTGAAAAGATCAATGAGTTGTATTACTATCGCCGGGTACCATTCAGGTGCATTGCGTAACTACGAAACGTGAATTATTCTCGATGACTTGACGAATAATTCTCTGTTCGTAAACAAATCACACTCTGTGAGGTGACGGATGACTAAGTATGTCATAAAACGGTTGCTGGGTATCATCCCCACGCTACTCATCATCATAACGGTTAGCTTCTTCATCGTCCGCCTGGCTCCGGGAGGACCGTTCGACGGCGAGAGGAATCTTCCCGAGACGATCAAGAGAAACATCGAAGCGAAATATCACTTTGACGAACCGCTACTGATGCAGTATGGACGCTATATGTTCGATATCCTGAGGGGAGACTTAGGCCCTTCGTACCGCTACAAGGACCATGATGTAAACTTCTACATCTTCGAGTCTCTCCCTAACTCCATGATACTCGGGGTCATAGCAATATCGATTTCGGTGCTGTTCGGTATCTCGAGCGGAATACTTGCGGCGGTGAAACAGAACACCTGGGCCGACTACCTCGGGATGGCCTTTGCCATCGTGGGGATATCGGTCCCGCTGTTCGTCATAGGACCGGTCCTCCAATATGTGTTCGCGGTGAAACTCCAATGGGTTCCCACCAGCGGCTGGTACACCGTCGACGGGAACTGGATCACTATCATACTTCCGGCTATAACCCTGTCTGCCGCGAATTTCGGGACCATCGCACGTCTGACCCGTTCGAGCATGCTCGAGACGCTCCGAAGCGATTATATCCGTACGGCGAAAGCCAAGGGGATGAAGAGCTCGACAATCCTGTTCAAGCACGCTCTCAAGGGAACACTGCTTCCGATCGTCAGTTATCTCGGACCTGCCTTTGCCGGTGTGGTCACCGGATCTGTTGTCGTTGAATCTGTGTTCAGGATTCCAGGACTCGGCAAGTTCTTCGTTCAATCGAGTTTCAACCGCGATTACACACTGATCGTCGGTGTCGTCATCGTCTATTCGGTCATCCTGATCTTCATGAACTTCATAGTCGATATCCTGTATTCGCTTCTCGATCCGAGAATCACCTATAAGTAAGGGAGAGGAAGAGTTGTATGCTGAATAAGAAAACCGAGAAGAAACCTCAGGCAACGAACCAGTTCAATCAGGCTGTTGCCGGAAACTCCCTGACCCGTGATGCATGGAGACGACTGAAGAAGAACAAGATGGCTGTCATCAGCATCTTCATCGTCGTCATATACATCCTCCTTGCCATCGCCGCTCCGATCCTACCGATCTATCCCTACGACGAGATCGTCCTCGATCACCAGAATCTCCCACCTTCCTTTACGCAAAATGCTGGAACGCTGCTGCTTGAAAAACGATTGGCAGACCTGTACACCCAGGCATGGCGAAGCGGCAGCCTCGAGGTGAGTGAAGCCGAAGAAGAGATGCTGTGGACATGGATCGATGCAAACGAGACGAACAAGGTGTGGGACTATATGCTCGAGAAAGGAGAGCAGATGAGTGCCGATGGCTCATTCACTTTCAGTGCCACTGACCAGCGGCGGATAGAACGTCTTGAAGAGAAGCTGATGAGTGAACTCAAGGTATCGATCAAGAGCCTGTGGTACACAGACCCGATCTCGAACGAACGGGAGAAGCTCTCCAGCCTTACCACCGAACAACTCATCGACCTGTATCTTGACCTTTCTGGAACCGATATCGACACGCTGAAGGATCAGTACACCAGGGAGATCGAACAGCAGCTCCTCAGAGGGATCAAAGACCAGAACCCCGAGCTTCCCGATGCCGAGTACCAGCAGATGCTTGAGAGGGAGATCGAGAGACTGAGCGAATCCCGGTTTGACAGCCTCATCAAGTCGAACATCCTCACGAAGATCACCAATCAAATCGTGAACGATGCCAACAGCCACCTCGGCCAGATGGCGACGGATGAAAGTGTCCTCTTCCCTGTGAAGGAGGAGATCTCACTCAATGACACGATCAGTGCCGAGGTTGAAGCTTCACGGATCAATGAGCGTATCTACTACCTGGGAACCGACTATCAGGGGCGTGATATGCTCTCGAGGATCATTTACGGAGGACAGGTTTCGATCGCTATCGGCTTCGTTGGAACCATCACAAGCGTCCTCATCGGAATCATCCTCGGTGCCCTTGCCGGGTACCTCGGAGGCAAGGTCGATTACATCATCATGAGAATCGTCGACATCATGTACGGACTCCCCTACATGCTCCTCGTGATCATCGCGATGGCCATCTTCGGAAGGAACATCCTCAACCTCTTCTTCGCCCTTGCCATCATATCGTGGCTTACGGTATCGAGGATGGTACGGGGACAGATTATGTCACTGAAGAATCAGGAGTTCATCGAAGCTGCCCGCTCGATGGGTGCTTCGACCTGGAGAATCATCTTCAAGCACCTCGTTCCCAACTCACTCAGTGTTATCATCGTCTTCTCCACCCTGCGCATCCCGGCCTTCATCATGACTGAGAGTTTCCTCAGCTTCCTCGGCTTGGGAGTCAGTGCTCCGTTCGCCTCCTGGGGCTCGCTTGTCGGAGATGGCGTTGGAAGCATGGCTCTGTACCCGTGGAAGCTCTTCTTCCCGGCACTGGCCATGACGATCTTCCTCTTTGCGATGAACTTCCTCGGTGACGGACTGAGAGATGCCTTCGACCCGCAGAGCAAAAACCAGCTATAGGAGAGCGACGGTGAAAAAGAACACTAACAAAGGGTCCGCACCATTACTGGATGTCAGGAACCTTCAGACATATTTTAAGACAGACGAAGGAATCGTCAAGGCGGTTGACGGGATCTCTTTCACCTTAGGTGAGGGAGAGACCCTCGGCATAGTCGGAGAGAGCGGAAGCGGCAAATCGGTCACGAACCTCTCAATCATGCGTCTGATCCAGTCCCCCCCGGGCAAGATCGTGGGTGGGCAGATCCTGTTCGAGGGAAAGGACATCCTCACACTCAGCGAGAAGGAACTCAGACACGTCAGGGGTAATGAGATCTCGATGATCTTCCAGGATCCGATGACAAGCCTCAATCCCTTTCTGCGGATATCGACCCAGATGATAGAGACGATCCTACTTCACCAGAAGATGACGAAAAAGGAAGCACTGAAAAAATCGATCGACATGCTCAAGCTTGTAGGGATACCGGCAGCTGAGGAGCGTGTGCATAACTACCCCCATCAGTTCAGCGGCGGCATGCGTCAGCGAGTCATGATCGGCATGGCACTCAGCTGTGAGGCAAAAGTCCTCATCGCCGATGAACCGACTACGGCCCTTGATGTGACCATCCAGGCTCAGATCCTTGAACTGATCAATGAACTTGCCAAGAAACTGAACACTGCGGTGATCCTGATCACTCATGATCTCGGTGTCGTTGCAGGTATGTGTGACACGGTCTGCGTCATGTACGCAGGAAAGATCGTCGAGAAGGCTAAGACCGAAGACCTCTATGCCTCCCCCTCACACCCCTACACCTTCGGCCTCATCCAGTCGGTCCCCCGACTCGATAAGGCGCAGGACGGGAAACTGTACAGCATAGAAGGACAGCCACCGAACGTTATAGACCTTCCTGAGTGCTGCCCCTTCCATCCCCGCTGCAACAAGAAAATGGATATCTGCACCTACAAGTATCCTCCGGTGAAGAAGGTCGGGGAAAATCACGAAGTAGCCTGCTGGCTCTACGCTGACGAGAAGGAGAAGAGTTCGACATGAGTGATAGTGATATGAATCTGAAGCAACCGATCCTCGAGGTAAAAGACCTCAAACAGCACTTCCCCATCGAAAGTGGGCTCCTTCTCAAGAAACAGGTCGGCGCAGTGCGTGCGGTAGATGGCATCAGCTTCGACCTGCTCCCCGGAGAGACCCTGGGGATCGTAGGAGAGAGCGGATGCGGGAAATCGACGACAGTCCGTGCCATCAGTCAGCTCTACACGCCCACCAGCGGATCGGTCATACTCAACGGTCTCGATCTGATCAATGCATCAAAGAAAGAGACTCTTGAAGCCCGTAAAGACATGCAGATGATCTTCCAGGACCCCTATGCATCACTCGACCCGCGAATGACAGTGAGAACGATCATCGCCGAACCGCTGGAGATCTACAAACGACGGGGCATGCTCGACACTCAGATGAGCAGAAACGACATCGAGAACAGAGTAGAGGAACTGATGGAGAGAGTGGGTCTCAACAGAGCATTCAAGAATCGCTACCCTCATGAGTTCAGCGGTGGTCAGCGCCAGAGAATCGGGATAGCACGGGCTCTTGCCCTCAACCCCAAGATCATACTGGCCGATGAGCCGGTCAGTGCCCTGGATGTATCGATCCAGTCACAAATACTGAACCTTCTACATGAACTACAGCAGGAACTCGGCCTCACCTACATTTTCATCGCCCATGACCTGGCAGTCATCGAGTACATCAGTACCCGTGTCGCAGTGATGTATCTGGGAAAAATCATGGAACTCTCACGAGCGGCGGATCCGTACAAGAACCCCCTGCATCCCTATACCAAGGCTCTTCTGTCGGCGGCGCCGATTCCCGATCCCGTTATCGAACGCAAGAGGCAGAGGATCATCCTCACAGGAGACGTCCCCTCTCCCAATGTCGAGCGCCACGGCTGTTACTTCTACGATCGCTGTCCGTCACGGATGGCAAAATGCAAGGAGAATATCCCGCAGATGAAGCGGGTAGATGAGCACCACGAGGTTGCCTGTTTCCTGTATGAATAGGGGTAAGTCCGGGTTTGAAGGATGAGAACCTAATGAAGATCTGAAATACTGACCGGGTCGACAGCATCATAGGCCCGGTCTTTCTCTGTCCTGATACCTGTCGCCGCACCTACCAACGCAGCGCTCTGTTCGAGAGCTCCCCGCTCCTTCCGTTCACTCTGGATATCGATGACGATCCGTGTACCATCGCCAAGGATGAGAGCTAGAACTGTCATGACACGGTTACGCATCCTGTCTCCTCGACTCACCTTTTCACTGCGGTAGCCTCTGGTAAAGTGACTGATCTCAAGATGACTGACACGATCAAGCGTATAGGTTCGCTCACGCACGAACACAAAGACTCCCGATATCTGTCTGATGTGCCCATTCTCTCCGTCAAAGACCCAGGTATCTCGATAGCCGATACCGAAAAGAGCAACCAGAAAAAGCAGAACCGGGATGATTGAAGTGAGTGAAAGAATTTCTTCAGCAGGAGCACTGACCATACCGAGGATAACAACAAGAGCAAAAAGAACATAGGGGATACGGGCCAGATAACCGATATGGTAGAGATACCGTTTCTCATCCTGTTCGTGTAACTTCATCCTCATCTTTCGTGTTTCCTCATTGACTTTTCCCTTGAGTATACCGATTTTAGAAACAAGATGAAAGGACTCTTCCGTTTCTTAAAAAGTGTGATAGAATAGGGAAGAATCTGTTTTCCTTGATAAATAGGGTATCGTGCGATACTCTGAGATTTGAACGCATATATTCAATAAGGAGATATGTACATGAAGAAAGTATTATCGATTGCATTCGTCATTCTCCTTGTCGGAGTCTTGTTTGTTTCCTGTGGAGGCAAAGAAGAAGCTGCCAAGGCTGAACCCACCCCCGCTCCTGCAGCACCTGCAGCAGCACCGGAGAAAGAAGAAGCAGCTGTAGCACCTGCACCAGCACCTGCACCAGCACCTGCTGAAGAGGTGGCAGAAGTTCCTGCAGCAGAAGACAAGGTAGTCTTCAGAATCGTCAACGGCGCAGAGCCTGAGTCTCTTGACCCACACCTCATCCAGGGTGTTCCTGAGCACAGAATCTACGAGACGATCTTTGAAGGTCTTATCATATATGACCCGGAGACAGCAGAAGGGATCCCCGGACTTGCAGAGAGCTGGGAAGTCAACGAAGCTGGCGATCAGTATACCTTCACACTCAGAGATGCAGTGTGGTCAGACGGTGTGCCCATCACTGCTCAGACAGTTGTCGACTCATGGCTGAGAGCACTCGCTCCTGAGACAGCAAGCCCCTACGCATGGTTCCCTGCAATGTTCCTCAAGGGAGCAGGCGCCTACAACGGTGGAGAAGCAGGACCTGAAGCGGTTGGTATCCGCGCACTCGATGAAAAGACTTTCCAGATGGATCTCCTGGGACCACTGCCGTATGCTATCGGAGCACTCGCTCACTACAGCTTTGCAGTCGTTCCCCTCCATGCAATCGATATGTACGGTGAAGAATGGACCAATCCCGAGAACTTCGTCGGAAACGGACCGTTCACCCTTGCAGAATGGAAACCTCAGAGTTATATCAAGGCTGTTCCCAATGAGATGTACTGGGATGCAGATGCAGTCCAGCTTGATGAAGTCATCTTCTACCCGATCGATGACAAC
>JAFGUP010000049.1 GCA_016938475.1 Sphaerochaetaceae bacterium | reverse complement strand
TATCTTCTTTCTGAACGTGACCCGATAGAACTCATTCAATACCGTCTGATGAAACCGCTCACAGATACCGTTGGTCTGAGGGCTTTTCACCCGGGTCTTCGTATGATCTATTTCATTCAACTGCAAGTACAGCTGATATGGATGCCTGTCGGGAGCGCCGCAGTACTCCGTGCCACGGTCGGTCAGGACTCTCAATATCGGGACATCCTGTTCTTCAAAGAACGGCAGTACCCGATCATTGAGGGTATCGGCGGCAGTGACGGGAACCTTCGCCGTATACAGTTTCGCGAAAGCCACAGAAGACCAGGTGTCTATCACGCTCTGCTGGTATATACGCCCTACGCCCTTTATATACCCTACATAGAAGGTGTCCTGACTGATCAGGTAGCCCGGATGATGGGTCTCTATCTCATCGGGATCAGACTCACGGTCCCGCTTCGCCGCCTCCAGGGCGGCAAGCTGGGCCTCGGTATACACGATTCCTTCCCTGGCGGATTTCTCTTCCAGAGCCTTCAAACGCTTCTTGAAGGTCTCAAGATCATGACGCTGCCAGATGCTCCGAACACCGCCGCCCGATACCAGGATACCCTGTTTGCGAAGCTCATTTGAAGCCCGGAGCTGACCGTACGCGGGATACTCGATGGCCATGTTCACCACCGCCTCCTCCACCTCGGGAGCAACGCGGTTTTTCAGGCATGGCTTCCGTCTGGTCTTCTCCTTCAGCCCCTCAATGCCGTGCTCCTCGTAAGCCTTCCTGATGTCGTAGAAATGCTGTCGTGAAACTCCGTTGATCTTGCATGCCTTTGAAACATTGTTGAGAAACTCCGCCAGTTCGAGTATACTGAGTTTGCGCTTAATCAGTTTTTCCTGGGTGGTCATGATATCCTCCTTCAACTTTTTGAGTTGTTTGCCAGGAGGTATCTGACCACCTTTCTTTTCAACTGTCAAGTCAAGTTAATCTTGTCACAGCTAAGAAATTCATAGACGAAAGAAAATATTATGGAAGGAATGAGCGCT
>JAFGUP010000317.1 GCA_016938475.1 Sphaerochaetaceae bacterium | reverse complement strand
GGCTATGTCTCCCAGGATGACCTCCTGATAGAAGAGCTGACAGTCTTTGAAAACCTCTTCTACAATGCCAAACTGTGCTTCGGTAACATGGACGATGAGACAATCACCGGAAAAGTTGATGATGTGCTTCACAGCCTCGGACTGCACGAGATAAAGGATATGAAGGTGGGGTCACCGCTCAATAAGAAAATCTCCGGAGGACAGCGTAAAAGACTCAATATCTCCCTTGAACTGATAAGGGAACCGGCAATACTCTTCCTTGACGAACCTACATCGGGACTTTCATCACTCGACTCCGAGAACATCCTTGACTTGCTTAATGACCTGAAACTCAAAGGCAAATTGATCTTCGTCGTCATCCATCAGCCCTCCTCCGATATCTTCAAGATGTTTGACAGGCTGATCTTCCTTGATACCGGGGGATACATGATCTACTACGGCATACCCGTGGGAGCCATAGGCTACTTCAAGGACCGGATGCATCTCCCGAAATACAATGACAGCGAGTGTCCTACGTGCGGCAATGTCAATCCTGAACAGATCTTTAGTATTGTTGAATCGAAGGTGCTCGACGAGTTCGGCCGTCCAACGATGACCCGAAAGGTTTCCCCGGTCGAGTGGAGCAACCACTTTAGCTCCAGGAAGGAGGAGCGGCCACCCAAACCCGGTTCCGGCAACGGCATACCTGAGATTACCCTGAAGACGCCGGGCAAGATGAAACAGTTCTCGGTCTTTGTCAGGCGCGACATACTAGCAAAGCTTTCCGATGCCCAGTACATGGTTATCACCTTGCTGGAAGCACCGGTGCTTGCTCTCTTCCTGGCATTCATAATACGCTATTTTGACGAAAGTGTCAGCAATCCGTCATATACACTCCTGCAGAACACAAACCTGCCGGTTTACATCTTCATGTCTGTGATAGTGGCCATCTTCATGGGTCTTACGGTCAGTGCAGAGGAGATAATAAAAGATAGAAAGATTCTGAAGCGTGAAGCTTTCCTGAACCTGAGCTGGAACAGCTACCTCCTTTCTAAAATAGGGGTTCAGTTCCTTATATCAGCCATCCAGGCAGCCTCCTTTGTACTCATTGGCAATTCAATCTTCGGCATCAGGGGCATGTGGTTCGAATACTGGTTGGTACTCTTCTCCTGCTGGGCCACTTCAAACATGATGGGTCTGCTCATCTCAGACAGCTTCAAAACCGTAGTGACAATCTATATCCTGATCCCGTTCCTGGTCATCCCGCAGATAATCCTGAGCGGCATCATAGTCAAATATGACAAGCTTAACCCGAACATCTCCTCCCCTGTTTCCATTCCTCTCTACGGTGAGGTGATAGCAGCACGCTGGGGCTACGAGGCGCTGGCCGTGGATCAGTTCATAAACAACCGCTTTGAGAAGCAATTCTACGATTATGACAAGGTGATAAGTATCGCCAAGTTCCGGAAAGATATCTGGTACAACGAGATGAAGAGCATCCTCTCCAGGCTCGAAAGCAACATTGAAAGAGAACGCCTCGGCAATCCTGACAGGAATGACATGATGCTGATACGAAACGAAATAGAAGAAGAGACGAAATTTACCACGGCAATTCCGTTTGATGCCAGATTACTGAACCCTGACGCAATCACAATGGAATCACTGGCTGCGGCACGGGACTACATAGAAAAGATCAGGAGGT
>JAFGUP010000316.1 GCA_016938475.1 Sphaerochaetaceae bacterium | reverse complement strand
ATTCACTGTTCTTTGCCAGCTTGTCCCCTTCACCTGCCTACTATCAGGTTTCTGTCCGTCGGGCCACGATTTCGCTATTGCTTCTTCTCTCCCACACCTCGCGATGTGAAACTTGCAAGTCGCTATCGGGTTCGTCGGCAACTACGTCCCTTGGGATTTTCACCCAAGAATGATGACATGCCCGTCATACAAAAAAGCTCTCCCATCTGCGGGAGAGCTACAACGGCAATAAGCCTGTTCGTTGTCGTAACCGTTACCGAGCACGACCTCCGCGCGATACGCCACGCTGCTGTGAATCAGCCCGGTTCACATCCTGGTACTGATACTGCACTTCTCCAGTTTCGAGATAGAGACAATCTTCACCGAGGGGACAGTCCTCTCCGGGTGTGTGCAACTGCTGACGTACAGCCTGCCCACCGCGCACGAACTCGCCTTCTACAACACTCTCGTCGGAAAGAAACCGCTGAGATCCATAGGGTTTTTCGGCAGTATCGAAACGATAGCCACCGCGTGCGAACAGTCCGACTGAGACCAGCAGGAATACGAGTACGAGTAAGATAATGATACTTCTTCTTTTCATGATATGCTCCTTTTGAGTCCTCCGTGGACTCGTTCATCATTTGATAATCAGAGCATACGACGGGCAGGTCAATCGCAGGTGGAGAGAAACTGAAGATACGGTAAAGCTTCACGATTTCTGGTAAAGATGGTAAAACAGCAGATCAAAACGCTCGGCGATGACCTTCCGGGTGAACGGGAAAGATGTCTTCTGCAAGGGAGCAAACTGGATTCCCACCGATGCCCTCCCTGCCCGTTCAGACAGAGAGGTCTGTAAAGGGCTTCTGCTTTCTGCGAAGGAAGCGAATATGAATATGATCCGGGTGTGGGGTGGCGGACGCTATGAACCTGATTACTTCTACGAACTCTGCGATTCCCTCGGTCTCCTGGTATGGCAGGACATGATGTTCTCATGCGCACTCTATCCAAGTGAACCATGGTTCCTGCAACAGGTAAAAGATGAGGTTGCCCATCAGGTTAAACGACTGAAAGACCATCCCTCGATCGCACTGTGGTGTGGAAACAATGAGGATGTGGGGGCTCTTACCTGGTTCGAGGAATCACGGGCACATCGGGATCGGTATCTGATTGATTATGACCGACTCAACGAGGGAGTCATCGGAAGCACGGTCAGAGAACTCGATTCGAACCGCGCCTGGTGGCCCTCTTCTCCCTCTGCGGGACCAGATGATTACCGTGATAACTGGCACGATGATTCCAGGGGCGACATGCACTACTGGAGTGTCTGGCATGAAGGCCGGCCGTTCGAAGATTACAGGAAGGTGACGCCTTGTTTCTGCAGCGAATTCGGTTTCCAGTCGTTCCCGTCAGTCGCGTTGATACACACCTTCTGTCCACCTGAACAGATGAACATCAGCTCACCGGTCATGGAACACCACCAGAGAAACGTCAGGGGAAACACGATCATCACTTCCACCTTCTCACGATACTTCCGCTACCCTTCCACCTTCGATAATCAGGTATATCTCTCACAAGTCCAGCAGGCACTGGCTATCACGACAGCAGTAGAGTACTGGAGATCAAAAAGACCTGTGTGTATGGGTGCACTGTACTGGCAGCTTAATGACCTCTGGTCGGTCGCATCCTGGTCCTCCATCGAGTATGGAGGAAATTGGAAAGCGCTCCACTATGCAGCGAAACGATTCTACGCTCCTGTGCTGATCACGATGCAGGAGAAAGCCCGAGGTAGCTACGAGGTATACGGTGTCAATGACACACAGGTTGCACACACAGGGACTCTCACGGTCGAACGTATCTCCTTCACCGGAAAAATCACTCATCTCACGGAAAAAGAGATCACAGTACACCCGGAAGCCTCATCCCTGCTTCTTTCCATAGACACGGAAGGGATGAAACCTTCTCTAGAATTCCTTAGAGCGACATTCACAGATGAAGAGCACAGTATCCACGAAACTGTAACTCTCCTCAGCAAGCCTAAGAGATGCGACCTGAAAGAAGGAAACCTCACGATCAGCTATGAACAACACGAGGCAGGTGTCGAATTCCTCCTCGACACTGATGTTCCCCTTTTCTTCCTCACCCTCACTATCCCCGGATGGGACGGCCACTTCAGTGACAACTGCTTCCATCTGATTCCCGGCAGGCCACATCGGATACTGTGCATGGGAACGAAGCAACCTGCTGCACAGCTCTGTGATAATCTGGAGGCGACACACCTGAGAAACACATACTGACCTGGCAAAGCCTGTACATAGCACAAGAGTGCCTTCCGGCACTCTTGTGGAAATGGACGTGACCGCGAAGGCGGCACAACTCAAGCTTCTACTTCGTTCGTAGTCTTTTCACCAGTTTCATGATAACCGGAGCGAAGATGAAGATCGCAGTGGCAGCAAGCAGTGCTGCAGAGATCGGTTTCTCGATGAAGATCTTCGCAGATCCGTTCGAGATACTGAAGGCACGTCGTATTGCCTGTTCGAACCTAGGAGCGAGAACGAAGGCAAGGAGAATCGGAGCGATGGGATACTTATGTTTCTGCATGACATAGGCTACCACGCCTGCTGCTATCATGAACCAGACATCGAACATGTTATTGTTCACTGAGTAAGCTCCGACGATACAGACGAACACGATCATGGGTGCGATGATACCCCGGGGGATCTTAAGGATCGACATCAGAAAGGGGATCATAATCAGCCCTGCAAGGATACAAGCTACGTTGCCGATATACATTGAGCTGATGAGACCCCAGACGAAATCGGTCTGCTGAATGAACAGGAGCGGTCCCGGCTGCAGTCCCCACATCATCAGTCCACCGAGGAGCACTGCGGTTGTTCCCGAACCCGGTATACCGAGTGTCAGAAGAGGTGCGAAGGCTCCGACAGCGGCTGCATTGTTGGCAGACTCTGAGGCTGCAACCCCTTCGATGGCACCTGAGCCCATTTCTTTTGAGTTCTTTCCGGTCTTCTTCTCCAGGACATACGCCAGGAATGAACCGGTTGTTCCACCTGCACCGGGAAGGAATCCGACAAAATTCCCGAGGATGGAACTCTTGAAGGCAGTGGGAAGGATCCTCTTCAGCTCACTTCTGTCAAGCAGACTCTCTTTCAGGGTCAGACGCTTGCCGCTCGTCAGAGATTCCCCCTCCTGTTTCTTCGCCATCAGTTCCATGACCTGAGGAAGGCCGAACATCCCGATTACCAGAGGTATGAAGGAAAAGCCGCTGAGAAGGTTCACCGAACCAAAGGTGTAGCGTCCCACTCCGCCTGCCATCGAATCCATCCCGATTGTGGATATAAGGATCCCGAGAGCAGAGGCGACGATTCCTTTGAGGGGATCTTCACCAAGGAGCCAGCCGATCGATGTGAGGGCAAGAAGGATCAGAGCTGCGATCTCTGCCGGCCCGAACTTCAATCCGACCTTTGCCAGAAGCGGTCCGAACAGCGTCAGTGTGATGATCCCGACCGTCCCCCCGATGAACGAGGAGATATTCGCTGCGAACAGTGCCTTACCTCCCCTTCCCTTTCTGCTCATCGGGTATCCGTCAAGGGCCGTCATGACAGCGGGTGAATCCCCGGGAATATTGAGAAGGATGGCACTGTAGGCTCCTCCGTACATGTTTCCGTAATAGATACCGGCGAGCATGATGATCGCCGAGGTGGGATCCATCTTAAAGGTAAGGGGAAGGAGGAGAGCAACTCCCGTTACTGCCCCTATCCCGGGCATCGCACCGACGAACAGTCCCATGAAGCCGCCGGCAATAGCAAGCAGTACATTGGCAAAGGTGAAGGATGTGCCGAAGCCCTGCATCAGAAGGTCAAAGTTACCCATATCTGTCTCTCTCCTCTTAGAATAGTTGGAATATGAAGCCACTGGGGAATGGGACACGAAGCCACATTCTGAAGATCCCGTAGATGAAGGCTGTGAACAGAACACTCGAGATGAGAGTCTTCACCCAGGAATACCTGCTGAGGAACCTCATCCATATCGTGTTGAACAGGAATACAGAGAGGAGGATGCCGAGAACCTGAATCATGAATCCACCGAGCACCGCTGCTGCTGCAGGCACGAAGGCGCCGGGCTGAAACGTGTAGGTCTCTTTATTCTTCTTCGAGAACACTTCTCTCATCAGGATCGCCACAGCGGCAATCAGAACAAGTGAAGCAAAGATGACGGGAACGAAGCCACCACCAGGTTTCCCATCATTCCAGAATTGGTATCGGACGATCCCCTGCTGGATCCACACGAGTGCAACAATGATCTCTATGATTACTATGAGTATGTCCATATGCAACGTTTCCCTGCTTTTTCATTGTCAGGGAGGAGAGTTCAAGGCCTCTCCTCCCTGTTTCGTTAAGATGTGTGTTTTCTGCTTTCTTACTCGAACAGTCCGATCTTCTTACCCATCTGGAATAGCTGTTCGCTGTTCTTCGTGGCATATGGGCCGAATTTCGCTGCTCCCATGTAATTGCCGTCAAGAGCTCTCTTGTTGATATAATCACTCTTCCACTGGTCTGTGGCAGCGACCTGCTCAAATACTGCTGACCAGTATTCAACCGTCTCGGCACTCATCCCTGCTCCACCCATGATACCGCGGAACATCTGGAACTGGACATCTTCATACCCGAGTTCAGCGAACGTGGGAGCTGATGCGAAATCTCCGTCAAGTCTCTTTTCAGTGAAAGCTGCGAGAGGGACCATCATGTCAGCCTGAATCTGTCCGATACATTCGTTGGGGTTCATGATACCGAAATCGACATGGCCGCCGAGCATGGCACTTGAGATTTCCCCTGCACTGTCGAAGTAGACACCGTTGAGTTCTATACCCACTGAGTCATTGATCATCTCGACACAGAGACGGTCAAGGTTATCGGCTACACCGACATTGATCCCGCCGGGATTGCTCTTTGCTGCAGCGATTACATCGTCGAAATCGGCATATTGGGAGCCTGTCGCACCGACGAACAGCACATTATCCATGGCAAGAGCTGCAATTGGCACCAGGTTGCTCGCATCAACTTCAGTACTGGCTCTCAGTCCGAGTGCCTGTGCTCCATTGATAGCGATGAGGGTGTAATTCCCATCACGATTCGTATCCGATGCATACGCTGCACCGACTGTACCACCACCACCGGGTTTATTGATGACTACGATATTGCCATCCACGAGATCATTCTTGTTGATGATATCAACGATGAGACGACAGAAGGTATCTGTACCACCGCCGGCACTGGCAGGTGCGACAAACTCAACGGGCCGTTCGGGGTATGCACCGGCAGCTTCCTCTGCTCCCTGAGCACTCACCATTCCCGTTACGATGAACACGAGCAGTAATGCGATCAAAGTTCTTTTCATTTCTCTCTCCTTTTTATTTGTTCCTAACACCGGGCACCCGCGAAAGCAAAGCCCACTGTCCCTCAACAAAATGCATAAGCTGTGCCAAATCCGGCTTTTCCTTCAAGGTAGCTCCACAATTCACATACTAATAACAAGTTACAATATCAACAGAACCAGGGCACATTGGATTCATTACACATACGGGAATAAAACAATTGCAGTTTCGCATGCGTAACGTTGCATGTGTTGCATCATCGATCAAAACGTAAGGGTGCAGGTTCAAGATGGCAGATCACGGTTGAGATGACCTGCCTACAATACCGGAAAAAACCACCAGAATGAACACCCGTGAGGAACAGCCTTTTATGCTCTTGCCTCACAGATATCAGGGTAGATACAGAAAACGATGAACCTGCGGGCTGTGAGGGGTCCTGTCGGTTCAACCGAGCAGGGACTGCACAGTCCTATGGAAGTGAGGATTCAGAGGACAGGGAGAACGAGAACAGGCTCCCGAAGTGCAGAAGCACGACTGGAGCCTGTGTTGTCTTTCAGGGTAGAGTCTACGGTCTCAGCATGATCTTGATTGCCGTATCGTCCTTGTCAGCGAGATCGAAGGCTTTTTTGATCTGGTCAAGGGGAAACTCATGAGTGATGAGAGAGTCGATGTCGATCTGTCCGGTGATAACAGGACGGAGAGTCTCCGGTGTCCATACGAACCGTTCCTGCCAGGTATGGTGAACAAGGCAGGTGTTGATGAACTGGAGGCCGTCATCATGCCAGCGGCTGATATTCAGCGTGATCGGTTCGGTGACCCAGCTGTAGAAGACAAACTTCCCGTTATGGCGAATCAACTCGCTTGCTGCGTTGAACGAATCAGCACTTCCCGCTGCTTCGACGACGACATCTGCTCCAGTGCCGCCTGTCAACTCTTTGACAATCGCTACCGGGTCTTCCTTCGTGATATTGACCGTCACATCGGTTCCAAGTCCCTTCGCGATCTTCAGTTTCCCTTCAAGGGTGTCAACCACCACAACCTTGTGCGCTCCCTTCGCCTTGGAGCACTGTGCGATGATCTGACCTGCGAAGCCTCCGCCCATGATTACAACGGTATCTCCGAGCTGCACCTGAGAGTTCAGACCCGAATACATTGCACAGGCAATCGGTTCACCCAGACTTGCCAGATCCATGTTCAATCCTTCCGGTACTGGTTGAAGCTGCCAGGTTTTACTCTTGAAGTAATCGGCATAGTTGTTGTTCCACCCGAAGGCGATCACCTGATCCCCGACCTTATAGTCGGAGACCCTTGAACCGACTTCAACGATAGTCCCTCCGCTTTCATGTCCGAGTGGAAAAGGAAAGGCCGGGTCATAGCGGAACTCTGCGGTCTTCGGTGGCAGTTTGCCCCGGTAGAAGATCTTATCCGAGCCGCAAATCCCCATCTTGTGATTCTTGACGATCACTCCATCTTCATCACATACCAGTTCCTTTTCAATCAGATCGATATCATACGGTCCCTTCAGTAGAGCCGCTCGTGTCATTATTGCCATTGTGTCCTCCTCGTTATACGTTCATTGTTAATGGATATCCGTTTGTATGCTCTTCTTTGATACCAGGGTCTTCTCCCGCTCATCGCACCCACTTACTCCTGTCTGTTTCTCTCGACGAGTTCGAACGCGATGCCGTCAGGGTCCCACCCGTACACCACCTTGTTTCCCATTCCCTGAGTGAAGGGAACGGTTGTAATCTCCTTCTGAAAGACAGCTCCCTTACGTGTAAGAAAGGCCATCTCCTGTTCGATGTTCCGGACCTCAAAACAGAGGTGGGCCGATCCCGGATAATACACGGGGACTCCTCTCTGTGGCCTGTCTTCCCTGTCTCTGTACTCCAGCAGTTCCAGAACAGTTCCGTAGCCACGTATCAATGCTGCATGGATCGACGTATCCCCTACCCCTGTTACTTTGCGGGTATAGGCTGCAGACCTCTCGAAGGTCTGCAGCACTTCGAAGCCCAGTCCTTCACAGAAGAAGGTCAGTGACCTCTGAAGGTCTCTCACGGTGAAACCGAAGTGCATGACTGAGTCGATCATCTGCGTTTCCTGATCTCATCCAGCAGAAACTGCCATCCATGTATGAAGGAGTCCCTGAACAGCACCACAGGCCCGTACGATTCAAACTCATCGACTTCGATGCCGTCTTCCTGCCAGGCACGGGAGAAATCGGGAATCTTGTCAGTGAGTTCCTGAATGACATAATCAGGTGTCGGGGTATCGATCCTCTCGATGACCGGTCCGTCGAGCTCAATCAGTCTATCGGCGGTATTCTTCCAGTTGATGGTGATATGCATGTCGCCACCGACGAACTCCGTGAAGTGATGGAGGCCTCGCGCTCCGCCGCCGAGAATCACCCCGGGATATCCTCTCTCTTTGAACAATCTGTAGAATTTTCTCGCAACGACCGTACCGGCCTGAAAGACGATATCTTCTGATATATCAATACCCTGATCGGTCACCACACCGGCTATGTAGTCATCGAAGATACCGGTAATGTGAGTGATGAAGATGGGAGGTTTCTTTCCCGTCGCTTCTGACACTGACAGGTAGAGCTCACAGACCTGCACCATCTGGGAAATGCTCATCACCTCTGTTGCGATGATGGGAATATCCTGTGCGATAAGGAACTTCATTGCTTCCAATCCTGACCGGGTTGTGGGGATCTTTGCCAGATAGTTCGGGCCCAGCTTTCTGCTCTCCAGGGCTTCGGCGATGATGGCATCAGGATCATGTTCCAGCATGGGATCTCCCTGCAGGGAGACAAGGCCATCCATTCGGCACTCGGGGTCGAACACCTTCTCAAACCGTGACATCAGCTGCTTTACACAGGCTCTCTGAATGAGAGCAGCGGCCCGGTGGTCATCATCAGTCTCTCTGCAGACTTCATCGATTATAGGGTGAACCAGATCCGGCTCTCTCTGGATCTGTTTCATCGTATAGGTGGGATTGGTCGTACAGTTGGTCATGCCCGCTTCGATTGCGTTGAGCGCCTCCTGTTCTGTCGGGTTGTTGACCCAGCAGCGTGTGGCAGTCAACGCGTTCACCCGTCTGAAATAATCATGACTCATCCTTTCCCCTCCTTATCAGTACTGTGATACTGTGCCGATCCTCAGATAGTTGACCGGGTCTGTAATCGGTGAGAATACCTAACGTTTTCTCAGGAATGCCACTTCATCCTCACTCAGGTATCTCACATTCTCGTTCCTGAGCAGATAGGCGAGTTTCGCCGTCTCTTCAAACTCCTCCATCAGATCCATAGCGACCGACAGAGAACCTCCGGTGACCACCGGTCCATGATTCTGCAGGAGAAATGCGTGCCTCTTTCCTGCCCATCGGCCGAGTTCCTCAGCAAGGGCTATGTCTCCTGGGGGATAATAGCGAATGAGTTCCACAGTTCCCGCCTTCATCACATAGTAGGGTGTGAAAGGCCTGATGATCTCTTCCGGGTCGATATCGGCTCTGCAGGATAGCAGTGTCGTCCAGGTCGAATGGAGATGAACGACAGCACCGCAGGAGTCATCTGCATAGAGGGCAAGGTGGAATTTCACTTCCTTGGAGGGCTTCATCCCGGAAAGGTGATTTCCGTCAGTGTCAACCACTGAGAGTTCCTCCGCTTTGAGTCTGCCCAGGCAGGAGCCGGTGGGTGTGGCAAGAATGCGCTGTTGATCGATCCTGACCGACAGGTTCCCCGTTCCCCCTGCCGCGTAGCCTCTCTCATAGAGACTTCTGCTGAGACTCACCATCTCCTCTCTGAGCGCCATCTCGTTCATAAGAACTCCTTCTGTGCCTTCATGAAGAAATCATCGGTCCCGAAATTCCCCGATTTCAAAGCGAGATAGACCTCCTGGTCTACCGCTTTTACCCAGGGAACTCCCGGGTCTATCTGAGGTCCGATATGAAAGGCTCTAATACCGAGAGACTGAACGATCTTCCCTGAGGTCTCGCCTCCTGCACTGATGAAATTCTTCACTCCGGCATCATGAAGGACAGGCGCAAGATAGCCGAACAGGGACTCGATTGCCTCTTCGGCGACCCCTTCTGGATACCGGCCCTTCATCTGCTCCAGTTCTTCGGGCGGTTTTGTTGCATACAGCAGTGGAGCCGATTCCTCATCGAGATGAGTAAGGAGCCACCGGGAGACTTCCTGCCGATACGAATTCATGTCATTGACACAGCGAGCGACGTCAATCTTCATCGAGGCCGCTGTACTGATGTAGGTATTCACCTGCCGGTTGGTTGCCTGTGAACAGGAACCGGCAAAGATGACACTCCTGCCCTTCTTCGGTCTTCCCAGCGAATCTGCCTGTTTGTTCTGTTTCCCGCTCTCGCCTTCTAACGAAGTCATCGCAAAAGCAAGGCCGGAGCCGCCGGTGACAAGAGGCATATCCTGCACCGCTGCGGCAATCACCTTGAGATGACTCTGGTAGAGAGAATCGAGAACCACATACCGGTAGCCTTCCCTCCGGGCGGCTTCCAGATAGTGTCGGAGAGTCTCACTCCCCTCGTCTATGATATCGCTGTAGATACTGACTGCTTCACCGCGACTCTGACTCTCCATGACCCGTTCGATCTTCGACTCTCTCATCGGAGTGAGGGGATGGTTGCGCATCCCCGATTCATGAAGCAGTTCATCATTGACGAACAGATATCCCTTGTACAGAGTTCTTCCGTTGACCGGAAGAGCCGGACATACAACGGTCATATCAGTGCCCAGAGCGTCCATGAGGGCATCGGTGACTGGGCCTATGTTTCCCTTCTCGGTCGAATCGAAGGTGGAACAATACTTGAAGTAGAACTGTTCACAGCCCCTCGCCTGCAGCCATCTGAGGGCTGCAAGAGAGTCCTCTATCGCCTGGTCTTTCGGGCAGGAGCGCGATTTGAGGCTGATGACGAAGGCATCGGCCTGAGAGGAAAAATCGGGAGAGGGAACGCCGTTGGTCTGAATGGTCGCCACGTTCCCTGCAACGAGGAACCCCGCGATATCGGTCGCCCCGGTAAAATCATCTGCGATGACACCTAGTTTTTTCATAACCTACTCATCCTCCCTGTCAGGACAGGAAGATATCATCCTGTTCCTTTCTCAAGGACCAGAGTATGGCATCACTGCTCGGCATTTCAAGCATGTCGGCTGTCAGGAGCTCACCTGAGCGGATATCTTTTCTCAGTTTCATCCCGTCGGCAAGGTAATAGGGAAGCTGCACGTTCTCATCGACCCTGCGGGCCGGTTTGAGGATCCCTTCGAGACCGTCAATGACGTGGTGATGGCCGACAGCCTTGAAGACTGTCCCCTTTGAAATATCACGGGCAGCACGGGCAACAAGGTCATAGCGGGGACGCGGATGTGTCGAACCGGTGGGAAGACCGAGCATGCCGATTGAGAGAACACTGAAGAGCGCTTCGAACCCGAGGTAGTGTGCAGGATAGTAGATCAGGGCGGACGAACCGTTACGACTGATCGGCACTCCCTTCTCTTTCAATACCTGCCAGGTTTCCTCGTCATCACAGGCGACAACGACGAATTCTCCTCCTTCCATACTCTGTTCATCGGTCCTACGCAGACAGTTGAACACATCAATCTTGTTCTTCCCGCTGAGCAATCCTCCCATCTGACGTGGGCACATAAGGTCAGGGACCTCGAGGGTCCGTGCAATCGGATAGTGGAAATCTTCAAGGTCAGGATCGAACTGGTCAAGGTGATTGCAGACGATCGACATCTCTGCGAGGTCGGGAATCGCCCGCTGTCCGAACATACTGAGCATTTCGGAACGTGTGTTCACAGTCTTCTGAGCATCTTCTCCGAGGTCCCATACATGAGAGAAACCGGGGATCTCCACCTTTTTGCCCAGGACCTCGACGGTCGAGTCCTTCGGGTCATAGACGAAATCATATTCACTCGATTTGCCGACCGCCAGAATCGTAAGACCGGCATTGCGTGCCCAGGTTATCAACCCGATCAGAAGTGACGGCTGGTCTCCCTCTGCCAGGGAATAGATGACACCGTTATCCCGTGCCTTCTTCGAGAGTAAAGAACCGACCACCGAATCGGATTCCTTTGTCACGGCCACCACGTGCTTACCATGTTCTATGGCACTCAGCATGAACCGGGCGGAAGCTTCCGGATTGCCGGTACCCTCGACAACCACATCAAAGGGCATCTGCATTGCCAGCGGTACATCATCAAAGATCAGAGACTTGCCTGACTTGAAAGCGGAAAGTCCTGTGGCAAGATCTGTGCAGTGAACGATGTGACCCGGGTCAACACCCGCAGCGACATAGGCATCCGCACATTTCTGAATATTGCGACCACAGAGGACCCGTATCGAGATTTTCTCGTTCCTCACCCCGTAGGTGAACAGTGAATGGTTGAATCCCCCGACTCCGATGATGGCAAGTTCCAGCTTCTCTGATGATGCGCTGGTAAACAGTAGGTCATAGTTCATACCCCGACGCTCCTTGTTGTTGATAGTACGAAAAGAACAAAGCATAAAGGATGCCAACAAACAAAAGAATCTGCAGCACACAGGTTGCATGGAATTAACTGTATTCTATACAACCTGATACACCCACCTGTAAGAACCGCCTGAAACATAGAGGGATAGGGCAAGTACACAAAGTGTATCTTTGCAGTTGCAGTTTCGATTGTAATACTGCAAACTGTATTGCGCTAGTGCAATCAATCCAGATAAAGGACAGGCTATGATACATATCTCCTTCATTGTTCCCTATGAATCCATGAAACTCACTGTTGAACAGATATTCCGCGAGCATCCCGAGCGCGAGGTAATCCGGCAGTCGATCCTTGCCAAGACAGTTGAAGAGATCGAGGAAAAAGATCTGGAACACGCCGATATCGTCATTGCCCGCGGATACTCGGCGAACCGAGTCAAAATGACCGATGTGCCGGTCCTCCCTATCTCGGTCACCGGTTTCGATATCACCGTTGCCCTGAACACCTGCATCACCACGTATCATCCGAACAAGATTGCCGTGGTAGGACCGCTGAACACCATCTACGGAATTGAGGAGATCAGAAGTGTCTTCCCCTGTGAGATAGTGAGTTACCGTGTAGATAACCCTGATCGCCTCGAACCGGTCCTTCATCAGGCCATCAGTGAGGGGGTGGATGCTGTGATTGCCGGCAAGAGCGGTACAGCAATGGCCTCCAGGCTCGGCATCAACAACATCATGATTCTATCGGGGAGAAAAACGGTGCTGCAGTCAATCGACGAGGCGATACGAACCGTCCGGCTGATGAGGAAGGAACGGGAGAGGACCGACCGTTTCAAAGGCATCATGGACTACTCCTTCGAGGGAATCATCTCGATCAACACTCAGGGAATGGTTACAACGGCCAACCACTATGCCAAGGAAGTGTTCGACAGCCTTGACGAGAACACTGCTGTCCATGCTTCTGATCTGTTTCCCCAGATCGATATCACTGGCGTACTGGCGGGCACCACCAGGATACTCGGCGACCTCGTCCGCATCAGACAGACGATGTACACGATCAACTGTGTCTGTGCCGGGGATACTGGAGCGGTGATCACCTTTACCAATATCTCAAAGATCCAGGAACTTGAAGGACAGATCAGGACAAAACTGCACAAGAAGGGTCTGGTAGCTAAATACACATTCTCTGACGTGATCGGAAAGGAACGGAAGATCCTCGATACAGTGGCCACCGCCAGAAAGTTCGCACGGGTGGAATCAAATATTTTCATCTACGGCGAGACGGGAACCGGCAAGGAACTGTTCGCGCAGAGCATCCACAACTCCTCGGCCAGACATGCCCAGCCCTTCATTGCCATCAACTGTGCAGCTCTTTCGGAAGACCTGCTTGAGAGCGAACTGTTCGGGTATGTCGACGGAGCCTTCACCGGGGCGGTGAAAGGGGGCAAGACCGGACTGTTCGAGCTTGCCCACAATGGAACGGTCTTCCTTGATGAGATCGGAGATATCTCTGCGAAACTGCAGAGCAGACTCCTGAGAGTCCTTCAGGAAAGAGAGATCATGCGTATCGGTCATGACCGTGTCATCCCGATCAACATCCGCATCATCTCTGCATCAAACAAGAATCTGAAGGAACTCGTAGATGACGGGCTCTTCCGTGAGGATCTGTTCTACCGCCTCAACGTGCTGAAACTGCAGCTGCCGAGCCTCAGAGAGAGGAGACATGATATCACAGCCCTGTGCAGACACTTCATCAGGGAAAACGGAAAGAAGACGGGAAACACCGAGATCACGTTCTCACCGGAAGCCGAGCAGATCATCATGAACTATAGCTGGCCGGGCAATGTCAGAGAACTGAGCAACTTCACAGAACGACTGTGCGTCCTCTTCGAAGGTACCGTTGCAGACGAGAAAGATGTCTCTGCCTGCCTTGAGGATGCCCCGAGGATGGATGGAGGGCAGAGTACTCATGAAAACCTCTCCTCTGCCGCCTTGCTCAGTGAGAAGGAGATGATCCGTCAGGTACTGGAAAACAGCAGGAACAAACGAGAGGCCGCCCACACACTCGGTATCGACCCCTCTACCCTCTGGCGTAAGATGAAGAAACATAACCTGTCATGAAGAGATTCCGTGTCACATTCTGAATTGTCCAAACATGAGCCGCCTGTGCCTACCTGCCCTTTCGTGTTCTAGTTTTCCTGACCTTGAGTAGCATAGGAGAGTATTTTCGCTTTCGTCGCATCTTCTCGCGCAAGGTCACACGCGATAACCCCTTTAGCGAGGACAAGGACTCGATCGCACATCCCGAGAATCTCATCGATCTCCGAAGAGATAAGGATGACAGAGACTCCCTTCGAGACAAGATCGTTCATCGTGTTATAGATATCGATCTTGCTGGCAATGTCGATACTGCGAGTCGGCTCATCCATGATATAGATTGCGGACCGGTTCATCAGCCATCGGGTAATGAGCACCTTCTGCTGATTGCCTCCGGAATAATTCACGACAGTATCACTGTTCCTTCCGGGATTGATTCCCATGAGACGTACATACTCCTGGGTTACGGTTTCCATGTCGAAGGAATCAAGCATGGTTGAACTCATGAACCGCTTGAGAGCAGCGGCCGTTGAATTGCCGACCAGATCCTGTTTCGCAAAGATACCGTTGGTGACACGGTCTTCAGGGACGAGAGAAATACCCAGGTTCATTGCATCCACGGGAGAGGAAAACATCACCTCTTTTCCGTCTACCCGAATAATTCCCTTATGCGGCTGAACAATCCCGAACAGACAGTTTGCAAGAAGCGTTCGCCCTGAGCCCATCAGCCCGGTAATCCCGAGGACCTCCCCCTTTCGGAGGGAAAAAGAGACACCCTTCAGGATAGGGGAGACTTCCAGATCCTGTACCTCCAGAATTGTTTTTCCGTAGCGGCGGGATATCTTCGGGTACCGGTCGTTATGCCTGTCCTGATCACCACTCATCATCATGACAAGGTTCTCATGGGAAAGATGCTCACAAGAGCAGGTGTGTGTGATACGTCCCTGACTCATCACTGAGACAACATCCCCTACCTGTTGTATTTCATCCATTCTATGAGAAATGTAAAAAATCGCCTTATTCTTCTCTTTAAGCTCCTTGATGATGGAAAACAGAAGATTCCGGTCAGGCTCACTCATAGCGGAAGAAGGTTCATCAAAAATAATCAGATCAGCACTGCTGATATACCCCTGTACCGCGGCAACAAGCTGCCGCTCCGCATAGCCGAGCTGTTCGAGCCTGATACGGGGATCAATCCTGATACCGATCTCCCGGAACAGTTGAGAGCACATTGCCTGAAGCTCCCAGCGGTTAACGAGGTGCCGATGGGTGCCGACCGTCTCGAGCATACCGAAATAGACGTTCTCCGCTACCGTCAGGTTGTCAAAGGATTGCACATCCTGGTTCAGGTAAAGGACTCCGCTCTTGTGTGCATGTGGTATTGATGCGAAAACAACCTCTTCGCCGCGTAAGCGTAACCTTCCGCTATCAGGAGCGAACCATCCGCTGAGAAGTTTCATGAGTGTCGATTTCCCCGATCCGTTTTCACCGACGATCACATGAACCTTCCCAGACTCGAGTGAAAGAGAATCAATATCGAGAAAAAAATCCCCGAACCGTTTTGTGAGGTTCTGGATGGTCAGAACAGGATCGTTACTCATTCCCTACCCTCATAGGCCTCTACTGTCGTAAACAGGGCTATGTCATGCTGAAAGATCTTTTCCTTATAGTAATCCCGAATCGTGTGATTTGAGATAATCCTTTTGAACAGATGAATGTGACCGAGTCGAAAAAAGGCGCTGTGGTCGAAGTTCTCTACGGGACAGATGAGGGTTGTCTCCTTCGCGACCTCCAGAGCTCCGTGGATGAGGTCAGCCTTTCCCTGAGAGTTAACGGTCACATGGAGATCCTCGTTGATTCCATCAACTTCAATGAACAGATGATTCACATAGAATTTGTTGAGATTTGAAAGGGCCATCGAACCGAAGAGGGCAAGTTCACTCTTGTCCAGTTCTCCCCCAAGAAGGACCACCTGATTGTGTTCCTGAACAGAAACTCTCAGTGCTACAGACATATCGTTTGTGAGAACGGTAAGGCCGCTTCTTTTTGCGAGTGCGGCAGCGATGCGGGTGTTGACAGGGCCGTTCGATAGCATGACGACATCCCCGTCAGAGACCAGACGAAGTGCGACCGAAGCGATCCTGTCATACTCATCCTTTGCCCCCGAACGCTCGATAATCTCGAGAAGAGGATCATCAGCATCCTCTTTTTTCAGAACAGCTCCTCCATGGGTCCGGGTGAGTAGGCCTTCACTCTCTAGACGTTCAAGATCGCGTCTGACGGTTACTTCCGAAACATTCAGCAGCTTGCCAAGTTCCTGGACCTGTGCCTGATTGTGTTCCTTGAGATATTCTCTGATAATCCGTTTTCGCTCAACTGCATACATATTCTTCTCCTGATTATACGTGTAAACATTTCGTATCGCAACGAATTAATGAAGCTCCCCGCCCCAAGGGACGGGGTATCTATCATTGGTTAAAGTCAAGTTCTATCTGAGTGGAATATAATTCCGTAT
>JAFGUP010000048.1 GCA_016938475.1 Sphaerochaetaceae bacterium | reverse complement strand
TTGTCGTGCCATCATTCACCATGAACGTCATCCGTTTCGAGGTGGTCACTCCATCCTTGCTGGCCGCAAGGACCAGTTCATAGTTCCGGTAGTCCAGACTCGAGGTTGCCACAGTGACGCTGCGGGAGGTCTCTCCGCTCAACTCACTTCCCTCCAGATACCACTTGTAGGAAGCTCCGTCAATCTCCGTTGCGGTCACGGTAAGGTCGTCACCTTTTGCCACTGTCGTGCTGGAGGGGGAAAAATTGATGCTGAGTTCAGAACCCACATCAATGGTAGCTGATATCGAAGCACTGGTGCTCCCTCCTGAGGAGGTATCGAAGTAGGTGGAACTGAGGGTTTCGCTCAGTGTGCTCTTCAGGTTCGGAGCCACACGAATAATCTGTGTGTAGGTCGATCCTACCTGATCGGAACTGCTGTCAAAAAATTTGAACGATACCAGGTATTCCCCTGCTGTCACACCTGATTTCGAGAATGTCAATGTATCATTGGAGAGTGAGAGTGCCGGAGTCACCACCGTAGTGTCCAGTTTTGTTTCAACCGAGGACACGGGATGTCCACTGGGGAGAGTGAGCGTAATCTCAAACGAACCGCTACCACTGCTTAACGGTTTTAGAGTGAAATTCACTGATGCTCCTGCTGCCACGGTCACATTCGTCTTGCTCGCCTCGAGGAGAACGGTGCTGCTGTCATCAAGAGCCTGAAGCTTGAAATCCCAGCTTCCGGTTTCGATCGTTACCGAGGCGCCGGTAAGAGTGGAGAAGGTTCCGAGGGTTGCGTAGACAGTCTCATCGGTCGTCTTTCCTGTCAATATATAGGAAGCTATATCGGAAGATGGGTCAGAAGGCAGAACAGTACGTGTTTCAACCTCATCCTCATCTATATCTGCTGTTATCTGCATAACAACTGTTTCATTCCAATTATCGGGGTCATCGGCCATCGGGTCTGCACAGCCGATGAATCCTAAAGTGAGAACCGCCAGAAAAAAGCCGAAGAGTATGCTTTTTATCCACTGTTTCGAGTTCACGTTCTGCATAATGATATCCTCCAAAGGTTATTTGTTTCAGGCTATCATTTCTGCTGTTCTGTTTGGTGTAAGAGTTCCTTCTGGTACAATGTAAAAATAGTACAGGAAATGTAAGGAAACTCTTACATCACATGTAAGGGAATAAGTATAGAAACTCACGTGTGTACTGAATGAGACGGCTGGAAAGGGTTGAATCAATCAGAACCTATGGGACAGGAGACACAATGCGTTTCCCTTCTGTCAGGGAGTTACAATCCATTCCTCAGACCGAACCTGATCAGTTCTACAGTGGTTTCGAACCCGAGTTTTTTCATGATTCGTCCTTTGTAGGTCCATACAGTCTTCTCGTTGATGTTCAGCTCGAAAGCGATCTCCTTCCCGGTCATTCCTTTGCAGATCATGTTGAGTACTTCATGCTCCTGGGCCGAGAGGATGGAGAGATCATCCTGTGCCGGGAGCATGGAGTCCCCATCGCCGATGACATGGCGTGATCCTTCGTCAGAGATATAATACCCTCCTGCGGAAACGATCCTGATGGCTTCGATGATCAGTGAGGACTCAGCATCCTTCGTCACATATCCTTTCGCTCCTGCCCGGAATGCGCTCTGTGCAAAATCCTTTTCACTGTGAAGCGTCAGGAAGAGCACGGGAGGATGATTCTTTCTCTGTTCTTTCAGCTCATTAAGTATCTGTATTCCATCGATCCGTGCCAGAGAGATGTCGAGAATGAGCACATCGGTTGTATCCAGGACCGTCAGGTGCTCGGAGAGGGTATCCCACCCGGAAAAATCGTGCATGACCCTGATATCCTGAGTCTTTGAACAGATTGTCCTGATCCCTTCGCGAACCAGTATATGGTCATCAACAATGGTTACCCGTATCATCTAACGACCTCCTGTGTAGCGGGGGAGGGAGAAGTGGACTTCCAGTCCCTTCACTTCACCCGGTATGATATGAAGGGTGCTCTTATGTGCTTTCACAATGCTTCTGCATACAGAGAGCCCGATTCCCGATCCCAGTTCCCCGGCCGTGCCGGGTGTACTTGAGATCTGCTCTCCCTGTTCCACACGTTTCAGCTGTTTCCTGTCAATTCCGGGGCCTTCATCCTGAACGAACAGGATCACGTGTGCGGCGTCGACCCTGGAACCGATCGTAATCACCTGGCCGGGTGAACTGTACTTGAGTGCGTTGTGCACCAGATTGTTCAGTACCGTACGGATGAGTCTCACGTCACCGACAACGATAGTCTCCTCGTCTTGACTGAGCTGCAGGTTGATACCTTTTCGCTGCAGGTCAGGTTTGAAGAATTCCATGACTGTCTCAAGCAGTTCCATATCGGAGATGATCTGCTGGTTCATCATCTGCTGTTCTCCACGTCCGAACGCAGAGATGTTCTCCATGATCAGGGTCGCCTGATACAGCACATGCTTCATCTCCTTCTGTATCTCCTGCCGTTCTTTCATGAATATATCATCAGGCGATTTAAGTTTATCGACGAGTGTAGTGAGATGGAGGAGGGGAGACTTGAGATCATGACCGGATGCTTTCAGGACAACATTCTTGAGCGTGATGAGATTCATGAGCTCTCTCTTCTGTGCATAGACATCCCTTCGGTACTTTTCCCATGCCACATACACGAATGAAGCCCCTGCGATCAGGATGATGATGGTGATGATGTCCTGCAGAGAAGCGTTTACACCGCGAAGGGCTATCATCGCCGCAATGACCGCTGAGCCCGAGAGGATAAAGGTCATGATGATCGTGGGGATCGGTTGGATGTACAGGGGGATGACAGCGACGACACCGAGGATGTAGAGAGTCACGGAGCCTGTGTCGCACTGGTTGGCCATCGCGATCAGGGTAGGGGCACCAAGAAAGATGAACATGCTGAAACGCAGCAGGTAGATCCGTGCGGCTGGGGCCTCTGCCTGACCGGACCGACGTACCGTCACAACGATGAAAAAGAGCGAAAAGATGACCTGGGCTGCATGTGCTGCCGGCAGCCCGTAGATCAAAAACGGATGTCCTCCCTCTCTGAACTGAAGCATGTCATGATACAGAAAGAAGGGACCGGCTATGACCATGGTTATACCCACCAGCATAACCATATTCCAGCTGGTCTTGAATGTATCTGTATAATATCCCGGTTCCGGTGGTCTGATAGTGGAGGAAGGCACGAAATTCTCCTGTGCGAAAAGAAACTTCCTTCCGCGATGTCAAGCATGATGTGTCTTTTAGTATACTCCAAGGTGTTAAAAGAGTCTAATCACTTTCTTACCGGTAACGGTAATGATCTGC
>JAFGUP010000315.1 GCA_016938475.1 Sphaerochaetaceae bacterium | reverse complement strand
ATTGGTGTTATGGTGGACTACCTAGACACCACGATCCCTGGCGACCTTGAACAGCCCCTGAGCAGCTCCGCCTGCAATGACTGCAAATACATCCACTCCATTGTCCACCATGGACTGAGCCAACTCTGCAGTCTTGTTCGCATCATACCAGTTGCCGATCACCCGGTAATCAAGAGTGATATCCTCGTTGACCATCTGTGCGCCACTGAGAAAGCCGGGCACCATGTGCTTATTAAGAAGAGGAAACTCCTGCGCTGTAATGAAGCCTATCTTCAGATTCTCGTTCGCTCCAGCCATGTCGCTGGTGGTAACAAGGCCCGCCAGATACCCGAGAAACAGTGACTGCTCATACTGATTGAACAGATACGTCCGTATCTGGGGGTTTCCCTCCCAGTAGGCATCCGTGATGATGAACTTCTGTTCTGGGAATTTCCTCCCCACCCGCTCGCATATCTCAGGGAACGAGGGGTTCGTACCCAGGACCACATCATATGCTCCGGTGGCTACCAGAGATGTAAGCTGTTCCTCCCACTGAGCCTGGTTGAACCCGGCTTCAAACACCTTCACAGTCACCTGTTCATGGGTGGAGGCGAATTCTTCAGCACCCTCAACCATCGTCTCATAGGGAGGGGAACCGTCTGTCACTCCTGTGATGAACACCAGAACAGACACTTCTTCATCAGAAGCGGCTTCTTTCACCCCCGTGGCACCTAACGGTACAAGAAGAACTGATATCGTGATCAGAATATGTATCAGGATGGCTCTTTTACGGATATTCATAGCTTTCCCCCCCATTGGATTAAGGTCTGTGTGTGCACCAGAGGATATCACACCTGAAAAAAAGACTCCATACACATACGGATCATACGACCCATCTTCCCTTCAGTGCAGCATAGAGGTACCGGTAGTGTGCGAACAGTTCAGCATATCTGTCCCTGTTCGCGTCATCAGGCTCATACCACGCAGAAAAGGCTACAAGGTCAAGAGAGGCCTCCTCACGGCTCTGATAGTACCCGTCTGCAACCTGAGCAAGTATCATCGCACCCGACATCTCAGCATCCTGAGCGGCAGGGACACCGACCGACCGACCTGTTATGTCGGCCTTCATCTGCTGAAGGACACCGTACTCACTCCCTCCCCCTATCGTCCTGAGACTGCCCACCGGGATCCCGCAGGACTCGATCGTCTCGATGACATCCCGGACAGCGAACAGCGTCCCTTCCACCACGCTTCTGACCAGAACAACGGGATCACTGGATAGGGTCAGCCCGCTGAACACACCTCTGGCATCCGGATCCCACACAGGTGCCCGCTCTCCTGCAAGGTAGGGAAGAAACACCGGACGTGGAGAGGAGTCGGGAAGAGAGGAGATCTTCTCATACAGTTCCTGAAAGGAGTAGTCTTTGAGTTGAAGCAGGTCTTTGACCCAGGAGACCGCCTTTCCTGATGTGTTGATGATCCCGCTAATATTGTACAGCGGTTCCACGGGATGAAGGAAAGACATGAGACGGTCATCATCGATCGGTGTGAGTGAACAGACATTGATCCCTTCACTCGTACCGCTTCGGTCACATACAAGGGAAGGTGTGACCGCGCCGCTTCCGAGAATCGATATAATAAAGTCCGGCCCGCCTGCAACAACTTTCACCCCCTCGCGAAGGGCGAAGACAGTGCAGGCCTGTCGCGATACCGTGCCGATGACTTCACCGGGATAGATGAAAGGAGCGAACTTTCGCTCATCAAGAGACAGAGAAGCAAGAAGTTCTTGATTATAGTACCACCTTCCGGCATCCCGTGCATGCTTGACAGCCTTCACTTCCCCGGTCAGAAGATAGTTTATGTAATCATACGTACTGAGAAACACCCTGGTTCTTTCGTACAGAGCCTTCTCCTGACGAGCAATCCGCAGAGCCTTTGGAAGAAAAAAACTGGCATCAACAAACGCACCTGAGAGCTCTGACACCTCCTGTGCTTCTGTCACTGCCTTTCTGTCCAGATACAGCCGTGTTAGTCCGCTGGGAGCGTGTAGGACCCCATCGACGTACATCGGCTCTTCAAGTACCGGAACGAGGGAAGGACCGCTCCCGGTGACGATGATTGTCTCGATGGAACCGGGAGAGGCTATATGGTTCATCAGGGTCATAAGAGCCTGACTGATGGCAAAGGTCTCGACCATTTGAGAATCATCGGTGAAAGCATGGGGGTCGAAGAGGATCCTATCATGATGGACACAGAGCCCCCGGCGAGAATATATGGCCGCCTTACAGCTTGTTGTCCCGATATCTATTGTGAGAATCATCCTGCCCCTCCGATACCTTATAAGCATATAGGGAAGCACTCCCCGTTACAAGAAGATAGTACTTCCCTCTCTCTGTGACAAGGTCACCAACACCTTCATTGACCTGAGCAGGATGTATTGCTATGTTATCGATGTAACATACCGACATACACAAGATATCATAGAGGAGGCAGCATATGGCTGTAATTATGTATAGCACACCGACCTGCGGGTTTTGTAAGATGGCTAAGAGTTATTTCCAGAATAACAAGATTCCTTTCACCGAGTACAATGTAGCGGTGAATGCCGAAAAAGCTCAGGAAATGGTAAGAAAGTCAGGGCAGATGGGTGTTCCTGTCATTGATGTGAATGGGAAGGTGATCGTAGGCTTTGACAGAGCGGCGATTGACTCTGCCCTCAAGAGATAATCACACACCGAAGAGTGAGATAGGAGAGCACCGGACGGTGCTCTTTCTCTTTGTCTGCACCAGCATACACAGTTTCCGAGCGAACCCGGACCCGTTTTTGCGATCCTGTACTCCCCTGCAACACGGTCCACCTCAAGAGTGTGCCGACCACTGAGCGGTATGCCGGGGAAAACCACACGTATGTACATGCCATTTATCCGTGCTATACTCTGGTGCATGAAATACTACCAGACCTTCAGGATTGACCGCTTCTCGATCACCATCATCGAGTGTAACGGCTTCATTACCGATGTGTACGCTACCGGAGAGGACTCCACTGAGGTCTCAGACAGCATACGTACAGAAACGTCCGTTATCACCCGCATGAAAGAAGAGCTCACAAGATACTTCGAAGGGAGTGCAGAACCCTTCTCCACCCCGTTGTATCTGCGTGGCACTGAGTTTCAACGACGTGTCTACCATGCTCTGCTTGAGGTCCCCTTCGGGAAAGTGGCTTCCTACAGGCAGATCGCTGAACGAGTCGGTTCGCCCAAAGCTTTTCGCGCAGTCGGTCAGGCCGTACATAACAATCCCCATCTGATAGTCGTTCCATGTCACCGGATCATCGGGAGCGATGGATCGCTCACCGGGTTTGCCGGAGGCATCGCTATGAAACAGGCACTCCTCGAACTCGAAGGTCTCAGTAAAAATCCATCAGGAAGAAGGTGACAATTCTACGTTTTTTTTCACTTACCCTTTTCAAACCGAACAAACAAGACTAGTATAATGCATAAGAAAGAAAATAAAGAGAAATAAAAACAATGCTTGCAACAGAACGACGAATGAAAATCCTTGAGTTCATCCAGGAGGATGGAAGTGCCCGGGTAAGAACCCTGAGTGATATGTTCTCTGTAACGGAACCTACGATCAGACAGGATCTTGAAAAGCTGGAAGCTGAAGGTCATATCGTACGAGAACATGGCGGAGCGTATCTCAAGACGATGAGTCAGCAGGTGAGCACGCTGACACTTCAACATACCGACCACCTCGAGGAAAAAAGGAAAATCGCTGTAAAAGCACTAGAGTTCATTCAGGATGAGGAAAGTATTATTCTGGATTCGGGATCAACCATCACCGAACTTGCAGTACTTGTCAAACAGAAACGAACACTCACCATCCTTACCAATGCCCTTAACATTGCTCTTCTTGTCGGCTCCAATCCAGGTTTTGAACTGATGGTGACAGGAGGTGAGTTCAAGCCCCCGACCCTTTCTCTTACAGGCGTGAAGGCTGCTGCCTTTTTTGAAAGTGCTTTCGTGGACAAGCTGTTCCTTGCAACCGGGGGAATCGCGAACACGCTGGACCTCACCTACCCCTCTTTCAATGACATCACCGTAAAAAAGGCTATGATACACTCTGCCCGAGAGACCTTTCTTCTCGTCGATTCAAGCAAATTCGGAAAAACGAGCATTGCATCTCTCGGCACTCTCTCTCAAATCAACTACCTCATCACTGACGAGGGTATACCGGACACCTTCCGACAACGCATCACAGATCTTGGAGTGAACGTGATCATCGCCTGATGATCTGACACCGGTGATGTGAATATAGGCATCCTTAGTCCTCGAAGCAGGGTTAAGGGTGTGAGGGAAACATAATCCGGGATTGTGCAAGGCAGAGCAACAGAGGCAGTGACCAGGAATTTTGGTCCACACCCCTCTGCCGTTGTCCGTGTTCAAGGATGGATATTTGGTCTCTTGAACTGAAGCCGCTTAGATGGTACTGTTGCTATACTGT
>JAFGUP010000314.1 GCA_016938475.1 Sphaerochaetaceae bacterium | reverse complement strand
TTTTCTATTCATTAAACCATACTTCTTTCTCACTGAGGAAATAATCATTTGAGATTACTTGGGGAATTTTTATTTCCGACTCAGATATTTACCCCAGAGCCCGACTGATGCCCTTGACCGGTGGTGTTTTCTTGGGTACACTGCTTGTATCTGGATTATTTTTATCTGGGTCATTTGTTCTGTGGTTGCATATTTCAAATCGGGGGAGATGAGATATGCAACCTTTTTTTGTGTCATCAACTCAGGAATGTTCCCTCTTCCAGTTCCCTGAATGCCTGATGTAGCTCATCACGTGAGTTCATAACGATCGGACCTCCCCAGGCTACCGGTTCGCCGAGCGGTTTCGCCTCAAACAACAGGAACCTGACAGGTTCCTCACCAGTGTTCACCTGAATCGTATCCCCACTTTCAAGTTTGAAGGCCTCTTTGTACGTATATCGGGTATTCGTCTGGTCAAATTGAGCTTCCCCTTCAAGAATATAGACCACTGCTGTGTGTGAAAGGTCCACATCGAGAGTCCAGGCCCTGTCGCTCTTCAAGGACACATCCAGATAGCGTGTTGGAACCTCTTGAGAGTTGAACGGGGATGTCACATCCCGGTAGGTTCCTGCTATGATTCTGACCCGACAGTCTGCATCCTCTACTTCAGGTATCGTTGACGAGGGAATATCCTGATATGCAGGCCTCATCATCTTATTATCACGAGGCAGATTAATCCACAGCTGACAGCCATAGATACGCTTTGACTCCAGTGGCATCTCCTGATGAACAATCCCTTTACCGGCAACCATCCACTGACAGTCCCCATCAGAAATCATACCCCCGTTTCCAAGTGTATCCTTGTGTTCGATATTTCCTTCTATCAGGTAGGTGACAGTCTGTATTCCCCGGTGAGGGTGGAACGGGAAACCCTTGATATACGTCTCTTTATCTGTCGAATCAAACACATCAAGAAGAAGAAACGGATCATAGGAAGGAACCTGTGTGTGTCCGAATACCCGAATCAGGTGAACTCCTGCACCATCAACCGCCGGTTGCCCCTGAGTCATCTTCGTTACTGTGCGTGTTTTCATTCTTCTTTCTCCTCTGTTATGTGTATATAGTATACTGCACCGCACCATCTAGGGCACGGCACAGTCTAGTAGCGGGTGTCTCTACTCGAAGGAGAAGAACCTCTTGGACACATCCATCACATCTTTCTCACCGGGACTGGCCATAGGAGTACCGAAGGGCATCTGTGTCATCATCCTCCACTCGGAGGGGATGTTCCATCTTTTTTTCACCTGATCATCGATAAGTTCATTATAATGCTGGATCGATGCCCCCAACCCCTCAACGGCGAATGCTGACCAGATAGTGTTCTGAAGCATTCCCGAAGACTGAAGAGCCCAGATGGGGAAGTTGTCACTGAAAGCGGGATACGCTGTCTGCAACTGCCTGATCACCTCGAAATCCTCAAAGAACAGCAGGGTTCCGTATGCAGCACGGAAAGCGTTGATCTTCTCCTTTGTGGATGCGAACTGATCTTCTGCAACAACTTTTCTCAGGGCCTCTTCTGTGATATCCCACAGCTCATCATGCTGATTACCGAGGAGGAGGACTATCCGTCCTGTCTGAGAATTAAAAGCTGACGGGGTGTGAACGAGTGAGTACTCCACAATCTTCCTGATCTCCTCATCCGGTATAGGAGAACTATTGTCAAGCGCATACACGGTTCGTCTTTTCTTCATCGCATCATACAATTGATGTGTCATGGTATTGCTCCTTTGTATCTGTGTGTACAATCATGGTATCAAGCCGAAACAGACTCTCAATGAGCTGATTCTGCTCCTGCATGGAAACATCTGAAAATATCTGATTGAGAAATTTCTCATGAAGAGGGAAGATCCTTCGAATAAGGTCTGCTCCTTCTGATGTCAGTTCGACAGTATACCTGCGGTTATCCTCAGGGCAGCGGGTTCTCTGCACCAGGCTTTTACTCACCAGCTTGTCAATTACGTAGGTGATAGTTCCACTGGTTACAAGAATCCTTTTCGCTATCTCCTGAACACTTTTGTTCCCCTTGTGTAAGAGAAACTCCAACACACCGAACTCACTGATCGATAATTCAAACGGTCTCAACCACTTCTCTATGCTGACAACGAGTGATCGGTGGGCTCTACTGAGGGCAATAACAAGTTTCAGATCTTCTTTCGCCATGATTCATTCCTTTTATCTTGATTTCAAGATACTTAGTAGATACCAACAATTTATCTTGATGTCAAGATATTTTATCACAAGTTTCAGTTTTCTTTTCATTGGCTATATTCAGGTGCGAGATTTGTACTCATACAAGAAAAGCACTTCACTCTGCACAGACTTTAGGATACACTGTCTGTATAGAACTCGTACCAGGAGGTAACAGAATGAGTGTGAAGTTTTATCGTTGTGCGCATTGCGGCAATATAGTTGAACTTATCAAGGACAGCGGTGTGCAGGTAGTGTGCTGTGGTGAACCCATGAAGCAACTCGTTGCCAACACGACTGATGCAGCAACCGAGAAACATGTACCTGTCGTGGAGAAGGACGGAAACAAGGTTGTCGTGACCGTAGGGTCAGTGGCACATCCCATGACCGAAGAACACTATATCCAGTTCATCGTAGCTGTTACAGAAAACGGTGTATACCGGGTCAACCTGACTCCAAGCGACAAGCCTCAGGCAACGTTTGAAGCGGAAGGCGTCAAGGAAGTCTATGAATACTGCAACCTTCATGGACTGTGGAAGGCCGAAGTATAACAGACCCTTTCATGTACAAAAAAGCTGCAAGCGTAATGCCTGCAGCTTTTTTTTCATCTATCATTCCAAGGATCCTCAGACACCCTTTATCACACCTCAACGGCTAAAATCAGTCAAGTACGAGTGACGGTGGCGTATAGGCACGTCCGAGAAGCTTCTGGTCAAGCATGTACAGGCCCTTCCCTTCACCGAAGAGTTCGAACTTGCGCACATTGTCCTCAGCATTCATCTCTTCTTCACCCTGCTCTTTCACGAACCACTCCAGAAACTGAATCGTTCGATAGTCGTTCACTTTCTGAGCCTCTGCATAGATTGCATTGATTGACGCAGTCACGTACTGTTCGTGCTTCAGTGCAGCTTCAAGGGGCTCCTTGTAATTCATGTACGCAACATAAGGATCTGCAATAGCACCCATCTTCACTTCATACCCGTTGTTCAGAATATACTGTCTGAACAGCATCGCATGGTCACGCTCTTCCTGAGCCTGGATGATAAACCAGTTCTCGAACCCGTCAAGACCTTCCTTCGCATAGAAGTTTGCCATATCGAGGTAGAGATAGGCAGAGTAGAACTCTTTGTTCACCTGCTCATTTAATAAATTCACTACTGAATCGTGTAACATAGTAACCCTCACTTTCACCTTTTTTTAAACTAGTTCAAATATACACAATCTCGGGAGAAAAGCAAAGAAGGATCTGCAGGTGTCGCGATGATGACAGAGAGAATTGGATCGCAATCACTGTCATACCGCAGGTGAGAAAGTCCCCCTTCGGGAGGGTTTCAAGTATTCAGATAAATTTTAATCGATAATCTTGACTCGACTTCTTCTTTTCCGTATAGTTGCTTCTGTCAAAAGTTGCTTGAGGCAACTACATGAAGGAGTTGAGTGTGGACATTGACCTGTGCAGTATCAGGAGAATCATAACCGATCTGAAGGACATCGAAGAGGCAGTGAGAGGACAGACCAGTCTGTCACTGAACGAGGCTTTGTGTCTCTGTCAGCACGACAAGGGAAACAGCGATCCTTCCTCGCTTGCAAAGGAGATGGGGCTCAGTCCCTCACGCATGACGAGGATTCTCGATTCTCTGTCGGCCAAAGGCTATATTGAAAGGCTGCCTTCAGAGCAGGACCGCAGATCGGTCAGTGTGAGGGTCACAGCACAGGGAAGCAGGATGACCGAGACGCTCCATTCGATATCACTCGAGATCCCCACGTATCTACGTACAGCAATACAACAGCTGGAAACAGCGACAGGAGTTACCCTATGAAGACCTATGTCATTGTAGGCGGAGTAGCCGGCGGAGCCGGTACCGCAGCAAAATTAAGGCGCCTCGATGAGGAAGCCAGGATTATCATGTTTGAACGGGGAGAGCACATCAGCTACGCGAACTGCGGTCTTCCCTACTACGCAGGAGGTGTCATCACCGAACGTTCACGTCTCTTCGTCGTCACACCAGAGAAGTTCAGAGAAGTGTTCAACGTCGATGTGAAAACCCGTCATGAGGTGGTATCCATCAACAGAGAAGAGAAGTATGTGACAGTTAGAAACCTCACCAGCAACGAAGAGTTCTCTGAATATTACGATACCCTTGTGCTCTCACCCGGAGCAGCTCCGATCAGACCACGTATCCCCGGTATCGAGGACCCTTTGATCTTCTCACTCAGGTCGGTAAGTGATATCGATGCAATCGTCGCAAAACTCGAAAGTGTAAAGACTCAGCGCGCAGTTGTCGTCGGTGGCGGTTTCATCGGTCTTGAGATGGCGGAGAACATGAAAGAGCGGGGTCTTCAGGTCACCCTGGTCGAAGCACTCGAACAGGTGATGAACGTGATCGATTACGATATGGCATCCCTCGTTCAGCAGCATATGAGGGACATGGGAATCCACCTGTTCCTCAAAGATGGAGTGAAGAGCTTCGAACGGGAGAAAGGGGAACTCAAGGTAACCCTTTCGAGCGGGACCGTGATCACCACAGACATCGTCATCCTTTCGATCGGAGTACGACCCGACACGAAGATCGCCCATGATGCAGGACTGACCCTCGGAAAGAATGGGGCGATAATCGTGGACGAACAGTTCAACACCAGCGACCCCTGTATCAAGGCAGTGGGAGACGCGATTGAATTCCCCTCCCCCTTCACACGCACTGGAGTCACCATTCCCCTTGCCGGCCCTGCGAACAAACAGGCACGCCTGTGTGCACAGTCGATCGTAACGGGCTCGTGCAGACCCTACCGAGGGACCATCGCCACTAGTATCGCAAAGATATTCCAGCTGACAGCCGGCTCGACAGGCATGACGGGAAAACAGCTTGCGATGGCCGAGATCCCCTACAAGGAGATCGTCACTCATGCTGGAAGTCACGCGGGGTACTATCCCGGAGCACTCCAGCTGGCAGTGAAAGTGCTATACGATGAGAAGAGTGGAAAAATCCTGGGAGGACAGGCCGTAGGCTATGACGGAGTTGACAAGAGAATCGACGTACTTGCAGCTTATATCATGAAGGAAGGAACCGTTCATGACCTCGCTGAGTTCGAACAGGCATATGCTCCTCCTTTCAGCAGTGCAAAGGATCCTCTGAATATGATAGGATTCATTGCACAGAACATTGAAGACGGTTTCAGCAGACTCATCACCTGGAGACAGATTGAAGAGATGAGAGGTAAACACGCATTCTTCCTTGATGTAAGAAGTGAAGAAGAGTTCGGTCTTGGAGCGATCGAGGGTGCAATCAACATCCCTCACACTGAGATCCGCAACCGACTCAGTGAGATTCCCCGGGACAGGCCTGTCATCGTCAACTGTGCCATCGGCCTGCGCGGCTATCTCGCTGAGAGGATGCTCCGCCTCAATGGATATACCGAGGTCTTCAACCTCACCGGAGGCTTCAACACCTATCACGCGGTGCTGTTCGAGCAGGAAGCCCTCAGGAATCCTGCCCAGGCTCCTGTATTCCACGCAAGTATGGATGCCTTCGATGAGGACGGTTCTCCCCGTCACAGGCAGACAGAGGAAATCGCACTGGTCGATGCCTGCGGTCTGCAGTGCCCCGGCCCCATCCTCTCGCTTAAAAAGTCGATGGATAGCCTCTCCACCGGGGATGTACTGCGCATTGTGGCGACTGACCCGGGCTTCAACCGTGATGTACAGTCGTGGGTGAAAATGACCGGCAACCATCTGATGTCTCTCGAGATGCATGACGGAAAGATAGAGGCAATGATCGAGAAAGGAGATGCCAATGCACCGGTGAAGGGGGCTGCGAACCAGAGACAAGTGCTCAGCGGTTCGACCATGGTCGTGTTCAGCAACGATATGGACCGGGTGCTCGCCTCCTTCGTCCTGGCAAACGGAGCTGCCGCATCGGGTAAGGATGTCACTCTCTTCTTCACGTTCTGGGGTCTTACGGTACTGCGCAAGAAACACCCGGGGAGAGTGAAGAAAGACTTCATGGGAAAGATGTTCTCTTCAATGTTGCCAAGCGGCATGCAGGAACTGGGGCTGTCACAGATCAACTTCATGGGAGTGGGTCCGAAGCTTATGAGAACGAGAATGAAGCAGAAGAATGTCGATCAGCTGCAGAGCATGTATGCTCAGGCACGTATGGCAGGGGTGAGAATGGTCGCCTGTCAGATGTCGATGGATATCATGGGTATTACCAGAGAAGAATTGCTTGAAGGTGTCGAGATCGGTGGAGTGGCAACCTACATGGAAGCTGCAAGCGAAAGCAACATCAATCTGTTCATTTAGGATTCCTCTGTTTTTCACCATACGCTCATGATATACTCCATTGAAGAGAATGATACGATAACTGAAGGGCCCGAGGGCCCTTCGGTCTTCAAGGAGAGGCTATGTTCTACAGGCTATGGTACCGGTATGTAACGTGCAGGTGTCTTACAGACACCAGTCCTCTCTCTTCCTGCTTTCCTCAGGAGCATGGCGGAGCATAGGATGAAGGAAGACAGAAGAGAGTTTCGTTTTTCGCAAGTCCTCGTGACGAGCCATCTGCTCATCATCATCTCACTCATCGTTCTCGGTTCGATCCTGTTTACTTTTGTCTTCTCACGACTGACCATGCTGCAGATGCAGACACGCCAGTATTCAACGATCAGAGTGCTGGCAGAATCGATTGCTGCTCAACGGGACCTCCTGCGAACGATGGTTCTGGAAAACCGGGAGGAGAACAGAGCCTCAGTCGTCGCTGAACTGGAGCGCAAGGAACAGGAGGCCAGAGAGTCACTGGTGGAACTGCGAAAGAACGGCGGAGATGACGAACAGCAGTTCTTTCTGCTTCGAGGGATAGAGAACGGCCTGGATTTCGTGAAAAATCGCAGAGACAAGATACTCGAACATCTCCCCCTCATCGATACAGAGTTCTCCTACTTCTATGCTGCCGATATCACCTATCAATACCTCTATGAGTATGTGTATTCCCGGTATCTTGCCAGGGAAGTGACTCTAGATGCTCAGGAAGTAGCCACGATGCAGGAAGACATCTCACGACTGAGAATCACTGCACTGATCGTCACCCTGGCGCTGACAGTCCTGTACACACTCCTGATCTTGATCATCGTGAGAAAGCTCTCCGAACCGATCGATGCAATGGTACGTACGGCACATGAGATAACACGGGGGAATCTCGACACCCCCGACCTGAATCTCTCGGGAGCACAGGAACTCAGGTATCTCGAAGATTCTCTGAATTCCATGAAGGCATCCCTTGCAGAGCGAATCACTGCCCTTGAGGAGAATCGCCGTCTTGAAAAGAAAGTACATGCGCAGGAGCTACAGCAGATGAACGTGAAGCGGGAACTGGACCGGGCGAAGCTGCTTACACTGCAGGCTCAGATTAACCCCCACTTCCTGTTCAATGCCATGAACACGATCAGCAGAACCGCGCTGTTTGAAAATGCCGAGGAGACCCAGGAACTGGTCAGCGATCTTTCTCTTCTGTTCCGCTACATCCTCGACCAGCGCTCTGCCGTCCCCCTCAGCGAAGAGCTTCAGTTCATCACACGCTATCTGAAGATCCAGAAAGCCCGGTTCGCAGACCGTCTATCCTACTCGCTCCATCTGGATGACCACAGGGATGTGTTGATTCCTCCCCTTCTGATCCAGCCCCTCGTGGAAAATGCCATCATCCATGGACTCGAACCCAAGGAGGAGGGAGGACATGTACGTCTTACCGTGCAGCACCTAACCCGAAAGGTGGTCTTCACCGTGAGTGATGATGGAATCGGGTACGAGGAATCGCTTAAAAGCGGATCTTCTCGTGAACATCCTCATGTAGGGATCGCGAATATCAGAAAGAGGATAGAACTCTACTACGGAGGAAAAGGAAGTATCACCATAGGAGATCGAAAGGGAGGGGGTACCGAGGTTGTTCTGAAGATCCCCTACCGCAAGGAGGACAGAATCGATGGGTGAAAGGTCTGTGGTCCTCTTGATTGCCGATGATGAGCGTCTCGAGAGGGATGCGGTAGAACACATACTGCGCGAGGCCTTCACTGAGCTTACCATCGTGAAAGTGAAAAACGGGCGGGAAGCCATCGAAATGGCCGGGCACACAACACCGGACATCGCTCTGCTGGACATCAACATGCCCGGCATCGACGGTATTGCTGCTGCCAGAAGTATCAAAGAGCTGTGCAAGGAGACCCGAGTCGTCTTCCTCACAGCACTGAGCAGTTTCGATGCAGCACAGAAAGCGATACGCTCGGGAGCACATGATTATCTGGTAAAACCGGTAGGAAAACGGGATCTCACCAACCTCGTTGCCACCTTACTCGATGAGATAGCACAAGAACGCAGAGAGGATGGCCCGGTAGCGATACAAAAGGTACTCACCGAGTTCAACCGCTCTATCTTCATCGCAATCAAGTATGGGACAACGGGAGTTGAAGGCCTCAGATCCTATCTGTCGCTGACTCAGATCCAGGGAGAACAGGGGATCAGCATGGTCCTGCACACTGCACAGAGAGAAAACCTCCTGGGATATCTTGAAACACTTCTTACACGATACCACCTGCAGTCCTCCTTCTTCCCGGCTCCTGACAGGGTGAGCCTCATCGTATTCTTCCGCTCCCGGGAGAAGGTGGATCACCTGGTAGCCAGCCTGATTGACGAAACCGTATCGGAAGATCTTCATATTGGTCTGTCCCGCGTGTTCCTGTCACTTGAAGGAATCCCCTCGTCGATCTCTCAGGCTTCAGCTGCCTACACACTGGCACTGCATACGGGACAGCGGCTCGTACGCTTTGACACAGAGGTTGAGGAGGCTCTGCGTGAGAGTGCAACGAAGGAAAGTCAACTGGAAAACGAGCTGAAGGAGCTGATCCTTGCAGGAGACACCCTTGCCAGTCGTCAAAAAGCACATGAGGTACTGGATACCCTCAGAGCCCTGTACCCCGCTGAGGACCAGAGTTCCCTCGTGAACACCCTTCATGACAGTATCGTCTATATCACGAAAGCCATCACTGCACAGCTCCAGATACCTGCTCATCCTCCAATACCGAAGAGTACGGTGGCTGAACTGGAGCGGATTCTGATGGATTTCATAGACTCCACATGCCGAGGCATAGATACCACCAGAAAAGACAAGTACACACAGCAGTTCGCCCTGATAACACAGTACATCCAGACGCACTATCACAGCGAACTGACCCTTGAGGCCATGGCGCAGCGGGCCGGTATCACTCCATCCTATTTCAGCCGGCTGTTCAAAGACTATGTGGGGATGAGCTTTGTCTCCTACGTTGCAGAGGTCCGCATTGAATCGGCAAAAAAAATGATGGCACTTGATTACACGATGCAGTCGATAGCGGCCTCGGTCGGGTATAGAGATTACAGCTATTTCTCGAGAGTCTTTCGCACGCACACCGGACATTCTCCCAAGGAGTATCGCCGCAAGATACAGGAGAGTAGGAGTATTTTATAAAAAAAGCCGGCTTTTACAAATTTTTCTCACTTACCCCCTGCACAGGACCCTTCTATACTGAGAGTAGACAAACCGTAAGGAGGAATGTATGAAAAAAATTGTAACACTGGTATTGATTCTTGCACTGATAGCAGGCACTGTCTTCGCACAGGGTCAGCAGGAATCAGCTGCTTCAAATGAGCCTATTGTGCTCAGACTCGCAGATAACCAGCCGGAAGGCTATCCTACTGTCATCGGCGACCTCGAGTTCGCCCGTCTTGTACAAGAGAGATCGAACGGAAGGATCCGGATCGAAGTGTATCACGGAGGACAGCTCGGTGACGAAAAGTCGGCAATCGAACAGGTGCAGTTCGGAGGAATCGACTTCACTCGTGTATCGATCTCCCCCCTGAGCAACTTCAACCCGGCACTGAATGCACTTCAGATGCCCTATCTCTACAGGAATAGTGATCACATGTGGAAGGTTCTAAACGGTGAGATCGGTGAACACTTCCTCAACTCACTCACAGAATCGGGCTTTGTCGGCCTTTCTTGGCAGGACAGTGGTGCCAGAAACTTCTACAATTCGGTCAAACCGATCTATACCGTTGATGATCTCAAGGGTATGAAAATCCGCGTTCAGGAATCGACCCTCATGATGGGTATGGTTTCAGCTCTTGGTGCTGTGCCCACCCCGATGCCGTACGGAGACGTCTACAGTGCACTGCAGACGAAAGTCATCGAAGGTGCAGAGAACAACTGGCCATCCTATGACACCTCAAGTCATTTTGAAGTGGCGAAATATTACTCGATCGATGAACATACCCGTGTTCCCGAGATCATCATCGCATCAAAGATTTCCATGGACAAACTCAGCAAGGCCGATCAGGATCTGATCAAACAGGCTGCCAAAGATTCAACACCGGTCCAGGTCGCTGCATGGGCAGCAAAAGAGAAGGTATCTGAAGACAAAGTGAGAGCTGCCGGTGTGCAGATCAACTATGTCAATGATCCGGCAGAGTTCTCCGCACGCATGGGCAGTCTCTATGAGAAACTTCTCGATGCAGAAGGTCTAGAATGGGTCAAGAAGGTACAGGCAGTAAAATAACCTTGCTTTGTCCTATCTCTTGAATGACAATAGAGAGGGGTAGAATTCCTTTCGGGGTTCTCCCCTCTCCCTATACGCGGATGGAAGGAGGAAAACCGCATGAACAGATTCAAAAACGTGCTCGACAAGGTGTTCGCTGTAGCGCTGACACTCGCGATGATCCTGCTCGTGGTGATGGTCGTAATCGTCTTCACCAATGTGGTGCTTCGCTATGGTTTCAGGTCAGGTATCAGATGGTCGGAGGAAGTTGCACTGATCATCGTCATCTGGTTCACCTTCATCGCCATGGCCCTCGGAGTCAAAGAGAACCTCCACATCAGTATAACGATCCTTCCCAGGAGTCTGCCGCGGCTCTTCAATGACCTCCTCAATGTCCTGAAGTACATCCTGGAGATTGCGATCGGTCTGATCCTGTTCTATTTCGGCCTGGGTGTCACGAAGAACGCTTCTCTCTCCCGACTTCCTGCCACAGGAATCACCAATGCCGTGAACTATGTGATTGTCCCTGTATCTGCAGTATTCATCATTCTCTATGCGGCCTACTATCTGAGCGTAGCTCTGATAGACCTCAAAAAGGTCTCCGCCAACGCTAAAGGGGGGAAATGATATGAGCGATCCTGCAACAGCAACGTTCATCCTCACCGGGTCCTTCGTTCTCCTGCTCCTGCTGAAGTTTCCCATCACCTTCACCCTCTTCATTTCTTCGGTGTTCACAGCCCTCTATCTCAACATCCCACTGCTCTCGATCGTTCAGAGGACAGTGAGCGGAGTGAACTCCTTCAGTCTTCTTGCAATCCCGTTCTTCATACTCGCCGGTGAGATCATGGGACGGGGCGGTATATCAAGAAGGCTTGTCGAATTCAGCAATGCTCTGGTAGGTCGCGTCCGGGGAGGCCTGGCTGAAGTCAACGTCCTCGCATCGATGTTCTTCGGAGGCATCTCAGGGTCGGCAGTCGCCGATGTCTCCTCGATCGGAACAATGCTGATACCCATGATGGTCGATAAAGGATATGACGATGACTATTCGGTGGCAGTCACAGTAACAAGCAGTTGCCAGGGGGTCATCATACCGCCAAGTCACAACATGATCATATTCTCCCTCGCAGCAGGAGGAGGTGTCTCGGTCGGCAAGCTCTTCCTCGGCGGTATTGTACCGGGAATCGTTCTCGGTCTTGCACTCATGGTCGTCTCCTACATCATCGCGGTAAAACGGGGCTATCCTAAAGAAGAGCGCTACACACTGAAAAGGACGCTGCAGGTGAGCAAGGATGCGTTCCTCGGACTTCTAACAGTCATCATCATCATAGGAGGAGTCGTCTCCGGGGTCTTCACGGCAACCGAATCAGCCTCAGTGGCAGTTGTCTACGCATTCATCATTTCGTTTCTTGTGTATCGTGAGGTGTCGATACGTGAATTCCCGAAGATTCTGATGAGCGCCCTGAGAACCCTTGCCATGGTTATGAGCCTCATTGCCGCAGCAAGCGCGTTCGGATGGCTTCTTGCTTTCCTGAGAATACCACAGGCTGTGACGATGTTCCTGCTCAGCATCTCCGACAATCCCATCGTTCTTCTCCTGCTGATCAACCTGATGCTCCTCGTCCTCGGTGCGATCATGGACATGGCACCCCTGATTATCATTGTCACTCCCATCCTCTACCCTGTTGTCGTCGGTCAGTTGGGAATGGATCCGATACAGTTCGGCATCATGCTGATCCTGAACCTTGCAATCGGCCTGTGCACCCCGCCGGTCGGCTCAGCCCTGTTCGTCGGATCAGCAATCGGAAGGATATCGATCGAGAAAGCGACAAAGGCACTGCTTCCCTTCTACGCCACCATGATCATCGTCCTTCTCCTGGTCACCTTCTACGCTCCTCTTACCATGACCATGGTCTCCTTCATGTAAACCAGACTGGTTCACTATAGTCAATCAAGCCTCTTCAACCCTGGTGGAGGGGCTTTCTCATCCCTCTGGATCTCTGTGACAAAACTCAATTCATTCTGATTTAGCAGCTACTCAGGTCCTCCAGGGAAATTCAGCTGAGGACATCGAGGGAAAGTGAGTTTCTGAAGAGAGCAACCAGAGCTTTTCGGCTTCTCACAGTATGTCGAAGGTCTGAGAATCTATGAACTGTCAGAAATAGACCTTTCGTTCAAGAACCAATGTATCACAAAAGCTTTGAATGGATACTCCTTGGGTACGAATACGAATCATCTGAGCTATATCAAAGGTTCTTTTGGATATGTGGCAGAGCTAAGCACCATTTTAGAAAGAAACATCCACTGCCCTTCAATTACCTGTATTCCCGAGAGGGTTCCCTCCAGAGTGACTGGAAAACCATGAGCATACGCATTGTCCAGAAAAAGACGTGAGTGCCACTAGAGCTGCCCTTGCCCGATGATGTAGGAGATGCCCTGAGCAATTATATCTGCAACTTTCGAAAAGATGTTGAAGATCACAGCTTTGTATTTCTGACTGTCCAAGCTTCAATAAGGAAGATAAAGCCTGGAGCAAGTGGAGCTACAGCTGAACGCTTACCTGATTTCTTACAATAGTTCCTGTAATAGGGCATCATGTTGACCCATTAATATTGAATTGCAAAGAGGATGATGATATCATTTCACGTAGATACTTCGGCAAGCAATCGATCCTTTGTATATCGACAAGGGGTAAGAGTTTTAGTCTAGACACACCAAGTGCCTCTAATAGCATGTGTTCACCAATGTTTCACCAGCATATTCTGCAGCCTGCCTGGATAAAGACAAGAATGTTTGAAAACGGATGGAACGGGCAGTCACGAAGAGCTGGAAGGAACACGATGCATATCTGTCAGATAACAAATTCTCTCAATAACCAGATATACCGAAACATGCACAGGACCATAATGTGCATAATGTCTGTGCATGTACATAGAACAGATCGCTACAGTTATCAGGTAAGAACATGCAGGGTCCGACCCGCCACGGTATTCGCAAGAAACAACGTTATACATGGAAGCACATGAAATCAATTAAACAGACCGGACCGGAAGGATCGATGCATATGAGGATGATACGCTCTTGAGAGCTGAGGAAACCTCACAATGTACCCATCACACACAGGTCTTCTGGGACGAGGAGTTGATGAAGGGAGTCTGAGTGAAACATGGATTGAATGAAACAATACAAGTCCTAGCGAAAAAACATGGCCTGGACCTCTCCATGTATAATGAACAATTCCTTGAGCAGATTGTGGAGAAAAGAATGATGCTTTCCCACGTTCATGACCTTCTCGAGTATCAACGATATATTTCCGGCAATCAGGATGAGGTTGACACACTCAGACGGTCAGTGAACATCACCCATACAGAGTTCTTTCGAAACACTCTCACATTCGCACATCTGGAACAATGGATCCTTCCGAGTCTGTTTGAAAAGCGGCAGGAGGCAAACGAGCTTCGCATCTGGTCTGCAGGGTGTTCATCGGGCCAGGAAGCATACTCGATTGCCATATTGATTGAAAACCTGCAGGCGCGGAATTCGAAACACCTGCGATATCGTATCATCGCAACAGATATCGTTGAATCCGCACTCGCCCAGGCAGTGGAAGGAATATACCGTGAATCAGAGGTCCAGAGACTACGGCTTCACGACGTACATACGTTTTTTACCGGGAAGGGTGATATGTATGAGGTAAGTGATACCCTGAAGCAGCACGTGTGGTTTCATACGTATGACCTTCTTGACAACGAAAGTGCATATCCACATGAAAGTATTTTCGGAAATTTCGATCTTGTGGTATGCAGCAATCTATTGTTCTACTACAAACCAGAATTCCGACATGGCATCATGAGGAAATTGATCAATTCTATGAATCCCAATGGATTTCTGATTACCGGGGAGGCAGAAAGGCAATCCACCGAGCTATTTTCCGAAGTATATGCTGTGGTCCCCCCATCACCCATTTACAGACTGAGGAGGAATGTGCAATGAGACTCTATGATGTAAAAATATCCAGACTGATAAACCTTTTCTTTGGAGCAGTCTTTGCCATTGTATCCCTGCTTGCAGCAAACTCCTTTATATCGATGGCTGCTTTATGGGAGAACACCACCGATTTGTACAATCATCCATTGGCTGTGCGCAAGGCAGTGAGCGATATCAGGGTGGATGTCCTGTTGATCCACCGGGATATGAGACAATTGCCTTTTGAAGAGAAGGAGCAGGATTTCCAGATGATTCTCAATACTATCAGATTGTATGAAGCAGAGATCGATCGTCACATGGAAATCTTAGACGAACAGTATCTCGGTCCCCGGTCCGATATCAAAAACGCAGCAGATGCATTAACCCGGTGGCAATCAATCCGGGATGAGACAGTTCGACTATATCGAGAAGGCCAGATAGAAGTGGTAGAAGAACGGGTCAAGACTAGTGGCCTCGGAGGGGCTCAGGCTGACCTTGTTCTGGAATATCTGACTGAGATTAGCGATTATGCGATGGCCAAGAGTGAGGAATTCTTCCAGAACTCTTATCACCAGCGCAACAAGATCGTTGGACAAATGATAGTTCTGTGTATTTCGGTATGTTTCCTGTTGTTTCTTATAGGAGTATACCTGAGAAAAACAATACTCCCCCCGTTGAGCAAGTTGACCGAAGCCGCCAATTCCATGAATTCAGGCCTATTGGGTACGCGAATCAGAAGCACATCCTCGAACGAACTGGGTGAACTATCCCGGGCATTCGACACCATGGCTACTACAATCCAGAAAGAGATAGGGAATAAGGAAAAGGCTGCCCGCATCTCGTCTGTCATGTTCGAACACAGCTCCCTTGAACCGTTCTGCCAGGAGTTGCTGCAACAATTATTGAAAATGACCGATTCGCAGATAGGCGCAGTATATATTCTTAACCAGAAAAATGGCAGGTTCGAACGCTACGAATCCATCGGTATTAATCACGACAGTCCCGTCTCTTTTTCCCTGACCGATAAAGAAGGTGAATTCGGTGCAGCGCTTACTGCCAAACAGATGCAACACATCACCGACATACCGTCGGATATCGAAGTGGTGTTCTCCACCGTCAGTGGGGAGCTCAGGGTAAAGGAGATCATTACAATACCGATTGTAGAGGAAACTGAGGTAGTTGCTATGATCTCGTTGGCCAGCATAAAAAAGTATTCGGAAGATTCCATCCAGCTTATACAGATTTTGGTTAATGAAATCACTGCCAGTATGAATGCTGTATTGGCTTCGCAGAAGGTGCTTTCATTCTCACAGGAATTGCAAAAAACGAATGTGGAGTTGTCTCAGCAGGCCAAAGAACTGGAGATGCAGACAGATGAACTCACTGAGCAGAATACCGAACTTGAGATGCAGAAACGGCAATTGGATGAAGCCAGCCGGTTGAAAACCAATTTCCTCTCGAATATGAGCCATGAACTGCGAACTCCATTAAATTCGGTGATAGCCCTTTCTGGAGTACTGGGCCGCAAGCTATCGGGAAAGGTACCGAGTGAAGAATTCAGCTATTTGGAGATTATTGAGAGAAATGGCAAACAGCTTCTGATGATGATCAATGACATACTTGACATTTCGCGTATCGAAGCTGGACGGGAAGAGATAGAAATCTCAACATTCAATGCGGACACGGTCATTACAGAAGTTTTATCAATGATCCAGCCACAGGCGCTAGAGCACAATGTAAAACTGCTCCATGAATCGTCTGATGATGCGATTACTGTTCAGAGCGATATGGATAAAATTCGGCATATCCTGCAAAATCTGGTTGGAAATGCGGTAAAATTCACTGAAAATGGAACAGTTACAGTCAGGTCTAAAAGACATCAGGACGAGATGATCATTTCGATCGTCGACACCGGCATCGGAATCCCTGAAGAACACCTTCCGTATATCTTTGATGAGTTCAGACAAGCCGACGGCAGCACTTTCAGAAGGTTTGGAGGGGCTGGACTGGGACTTGCGATTGCAAAGAAATATGCCATTCTGCTGGAAGGTGATGTAACAGTGCAAAGCTCCCCTGGCATAGGTTCAGAATTTACCTTGACCCTTCCTATACTGTGTGGACACACATCCGACACGCACGATCAGTCGATCACTCCCCTAGGCACCAGACATTCGATCGCATCCAGGCAATTACCAGATGGTGACCTGACTGATAAGACAGTATTACTAGTGGATGATAATGGATCGGCAATCATCCAGATACAGGAGCTTGTCGAAGAACTGGGATGTCAGGTACAGGTCGCACACAATGCCAAGGAAGCTTTTTCACTGATCGCCCGCACCATACCAGATGCTATGGTACTCGATCTGATGATGCCGGAGACCGACGGTTTCAAAGTCCTTGAGATTCTTCGAAACGCAGAAGTGACTGCTCATGTTCCTGTATTGATATTGACAGCGAAACATATTACCAAAGATGAATTGAACTTCTTGAAGCGTAACAATGTGCATCAGCTCATACAGAAAGGTGATGTCAGGCGGTTTGATCTGCAACAATCAATCATGTCCATGATACGACAGAAAGACGCAGTCCAGGAATCCGGAATCTCATCAGATACAGACTGTCAAACTCCACCGGAGAAGCAAAAAGTTTTGGTAGTTGAAGATAATTTCGACAATAGAATCACCGTGAGAGCGTTACTGCAGGAAGAGTACACGGTATTGGAAGCAACGAATGCTCAGGACGGGGTGGATATGGCACGGGAGTGTGTACCTGATCTTATCCTGATGGATATTGCATTACCGGACTTCAGCGGAATTGAAGCTTTCAAAAGGGTGCGAGACATGCCTCAGACTCACCATATTCCAGTCATTGCATTGACCGCGAGCATGATGAAACATGACCGTGAATCCATTCTCTCTCACGGATTCGATGCTTTCATCGGTAAACCTATTATCTTGGAGGAATTCCATTCTGTTGTCGAAGAGGTACTCCATGGGAAGTAAGACTATAAAAATCCTAGCTATAGATGACAATCGTGATAATCTCGTTACATTAAGGGCCTTGATACACGAAGCGTTTCCAAGCGCTCATATCTTTACCGCACAGGATGGCAGGAAAGGGTTTGAGCTCACAATACGAGAGAATCCTGATGTGATTTTTTTGGATATAATCATGCCTGGTATGGATGGGTATGAAGTATGTAGAAAGCTGAAGGCTGACCAGGAACTACGCGATATCCCTGTGGTATTTCTTACTGCCCTGAGAGGCGATAAGGAAAGCAGAATCAAGGCATTGGAGAGCGGGGCTGAAGCGTTTTTATCTAAACCGGTTGATGAGGTCGAATTGACGGCGCAGCTTCGGGCTATGCTTAAGATTCGCACCTCGAATCTCCAAAAAAGAGATGAAAAGAAACGGCTCACTGAGATGGTTGAGGAAAAAACCAGAAAATTGAGACTCTCGAACTCCAAGGCACTCCAATTACTGGAATCAGTAAAGCGAGAGCAATCTTTGATCAGGGCAATCTTCGACAGCATACCTGGCTATCTGTATGTATATGATGAAAATGGAACAATTATCCGCTGGAACAGGCAACATGAGACAATGACCGGGTATACACAAGAGGAACTATCAAACATGACACTCGACCAATGGTTTGATCAGGAAGATCTGATCAGAGTCAAGGCTACTGTGCGCGATGTGTTCGAAAAAGGATATGGAGAAGTTGAGGCACATCTCATATTGAAAGATGGAAGTAGGATGCTTACCCGGTCAAGTGGTGTACCTCTTGAATGGAACGGTAGAAAATATTTCACCGGAATAGGTCTGGATATCACTGAGCAGAAACGGATTGAAGAAGAACTATTGGAATCTCAATCCATATTGAAAGCCGCATTCGAGAACAGTCAGGCCGGTATAGCAATTGCGGACGCACCCACAGGCACACTTAGGTATGTTAATACGGCAGGATTGATCATCAGAGGCAGACCGGAAGAAGAAATCGTACATGATATCGATATTCACAGATACGTCGACAGGTGGAATATATTCCACCTGGATGGCAGCCCTTACTGCGAGACTGAAGTACCTTTAGCGAGGGCGATTCTCTATGGTGAGACGTGCAGTGAAGAGTTCATCATCAGAAGAGATACATCAGAAGATCGGTACGTACTTGCGAACGCAGCACCAATCAAGGACCAGAATGGTGATATCAAGGCCGGAATCGTGGTGTTCCTCGACATCACGGATCGTAAGAAATTCGAGCTCAAGCTCAATCAGAATATGGAGGACCTGCTGGCATCGCAGAGAATTGCACATCTAGGTACCTGGCGGATGGATGTGGCGAGTGATGAAGTGGTATGGTCAGAGGAGTTGTACAGAATCTTCGGTCTTGATTGCACGTCCTCCCCTCCTCCTTACTCGGAACATAATAAGCTCTTCACCGCGAAGAGCTGGGAAACACTATCAAGAGCATTTGAGCTCATACGAACCGCAGGAATACCTTACGAATTGGAATTGGAAACTATCGGATCGGATGGAGAACACGGATGGGTCTGGGTGAGAGGTGAGGCTGTCACTGATCCAACTGGTACGGTCATCAGTCTTTGGGGTATTGCGCAGGATATTTCTGAGCGGAAGAAGAATGAAAGAGATCTCCTGTATCTCAACACCCATGATCCTCTCACAGGCTTGTACAATAGAAAGTACTTCGAGGAAGAACTGAAACGGCTGGATATACCGGAGAACTACCCTCTTTCCCTCATCATGTGTGACGTGAATGGCTTAAAACTGATCAACGATTCATTCGGACACGAGGTTGGCGATACGTTGTTGCGAAAAGCTGCTGACACCATTATGAAAGCGTGCAGTAGAGCATGTGTTCTTGCCAGGATAGGAGGAGATGAATTTGCTGTCATTATTCCTAGAACATCAAAGGTGGAGGCCTCACACACTGCTATCAAGATGAAGGAACTGACAACCCGAGTGAAGGTAGCACACATAGACTTGTCTGTATCCTTCGGCCATGACACAAAAACAACGAAAACCCAAAATGTCATCGAAGTCCTGTCAAATGCTGAGGATCTTATGTACAAACACAAACTGTACGAGCGTGCCAGCGCCAAGAGTCGAACAATAGACCTGATCATGAGGACATTGTTCGAAAAAAGCAATCGGGAGGCGATGCACTCCAGTAGAGTCAGCCACATATGTAAAGCCATTGCTTCCAAGTTGGATTTCAACACAGATGCTGTACATCAGATGAGAATTGCCGGGTTGATTCATGATATCGGGAAAATTGGCGTTGACGAGAAAATCCTTAATAAGCCCGGACGATTGACTGAAGAGGAGAGACATGAAGTTGAGAAACACCCTGAAATCGGATGGAAGATTCTGAACTCAACCAGTGAATTTTCCGAGTTGTCACAATTCGTATTGAACCATCATGAAAGATGGGATGGCAGTGGGTATCCAAGCGGGCTCAGCGGTGAGTCGATTCCTCTCGAGGCGAGAATCATAAGTATCGCGGATGCGTATGATGCCATGACCAGTGAACGAAGTTATAAGACGGGAATGAGTAAGGAAGACGCGGTCAAAGAATTGAACCGGTGCTCCGGAACTCAATTTGACCCGGAGATTGTGAAGGTGTTTGTAGACCAGGCATTATCGGAGAATAATGGCTTTTTTGTAGACAGTCAGGACTTTTCCAATTCAATGAAAACATCTCAGTCCTCTCCCATGTGGGAAACAGAAAAAGAGTAGATACAGTGGAGCACCTCAGGAAAAAAGTGTTGGAGAAAAGGTGCCTTTGCTACACGTACAGGCTTCTTGAAAGCCCACCCCGCAGCTAGCCTGACAGGGAAGGAAAGAAAGCCTTTCAGGAAGGTACTTCTAGGTATTGCCCATGCTGGAAAATATCTACTTATGATCACATGCATGGGCAATATAAAACCACGTCAGGGTTGATCCTGCGTGGTTCTTGCATCAATCATATTCAGTATGCCGCACAAGCATACTTCTCACATGAACGTCTATCAGTAGTTCTTTGAGACCAGTTCAAAATAAGCCTGGGGATGTGCACAGACGGGACAGATTTGAGGAGCCTTCTTTCCCACATAGATATGTCCGCACTTGCGGCACTTCCACACCTGCTCATCCTCTTTCTCGAAGACTGCTTCATCTTCTACATTCTTCAGAAGAGCAAGGTACCGTGCTTCGTGCTCCCTCTCGATCTTCGCAACCCCTTCAAACAGAGCGGCGATCTTCTTGAACCCTTCTTCGCGTGCCGTCTCGGCGAATCCTGCATACATATCGGTCCATTCGTAGTGTTCACCGGCAGCAGCATCTTTGAGGTTGCTTGCGGTGTCCCCGAGTTCTCCGTTCTCCTGCAGAGCCTTGAACCACAGTTTTGCGTGCATCCTTTCATTATCAGCTGTCTCTTCGAAGATACCTGCAATCTGCTCGTATCCATCCTTTCTCGCCTGCCCAGCCCAATAGGTGTATTTATTGCGAGCCATTGATTCCCCTGCAAACGCTTCGTGCAGGTTCTTCTCTGTCTTTGAACCTTTCAAATCCATACGGTCCTCCCGATATTCGAGTCTTTTGGTATGCTTTATGATAGCATTCAACAGGGAAGAGAGCAACCTGTTCTTCCTGAAATCTGAAACGAATACATATCAGAACTACCATGGAGCAGCATGTCAGCTAAAAGAGAGAGGGTGCACCCTGAGTCTTTTTTATGACCTTCTCAGGAGCATAGCCCCCGGTCATGCGGTGAAACCTGATCCCGAGCGACAGGAAATAGTCCACCACCTCCTGTTCATCCTGCAGATCACACGCTGCATGAAAGACCTTCGCGCAGTTGACTGCATCATCGAGGGCATGATGGGCAGTATAGTCGAACCCGAAGTGGCGGGAGATCGTGGTGAGTTTATGGTTGGCAAGAAACGGGAAGACTATCCGGGAGATTCTGACCGTATCGGCATAGTGGAGAGGCGGAACAGCAAGACCGTAGTAGGCAAGAAGCGCTTTCACAATCCCTATATCGAAAGGGGCGTTGTGTGCTATGAGAAGATCATCATCGATGAACATCAGTATGTCGGGCCAGATTTCCCGAAACAGGGGAGAGGCTTCAACATCCTCAGGATAGATCCCGTGAATCGAGATGTTAAACGGACTGAAATAACTGCTTGCAGGTTTGATCAGGGAATAATAGGTGTCAACAACCCGCCCATTCTCCATCTTCGCAAGACCGACCGAGCAGGCACTGACGGGTTCATTGTTCGCTGTCTCAAAATCGATGGCCACATACCTCATGCATCTGCTCCGTCACCAACCATGGCACTCACGATCCTTCCTTGCAGATCAACCTCATACGAGGTAATCGAAGCCGGTATCAGGATGATGTCACCCTGACGACATCTCAGCTCACGCTCGTTGTAGATAAAAGTCCCTTCTCCTTCAAGGACGAGCACGATTTCCACATATATACGGTCAGTGAATGTGCTGTGACCTGAAGTTGTCACCATCAAAGAGAATTCACTGCTGTGCACACCTAGGCGGATAGAAGTATCACTCACAGCCTCCTGTCTCACTTTCTTTGCGTCAGACGGAGCGTAGGTG
>JAFGUP010000313.1 GCA_016938475.1 Sphaerochaetaceae bacterium | reverse complement strand
GTTGTAAGCACTCCGGTCATCATCGACAAGGGGGGAGAACCCCTCACCTACCACACGAAATATGAAGTGGAAGAGTCTCTTGACAACCCGGAGGCTGTCATCAGTGAACACATCGCCTCACAGGTGCAGCACTACTGCCTCACCCTTGCTGAGATTCTTGAAGTCGAAGATTTTGCACGTATCGATTTCTTTGTGGGAAAGAACAGCGGAGAGATATTCTTCAACGAGATAAACACTTTGCCGGGCATGACAGGGCGCAGTGTCTTTCCGACGATGGTCGAATCAAGCGGGTATCCTCTGAGAGACCTCCTGGGGATGCTCATTGAGAGGACACTGTGGAACGGGTGATATTCCATGTCGATCTTGATGCCTTCTATGCCTCAGTCGAACAACTTGATATTCCAGCATACAGAGGGAAACCTGTCATCGTAGGAGGAGGCGGGAACAGGGGAGTCGTGTCCGCCTGTTCCTACGAGGCAAGGGCCTTTGGCGTCCACTCGGCAATGCCTATGTTCCAGGCACGAAGACTCTGCCCCGATGCTGTGTTCACGAGAACCCGTATGGAGCGATACAGTGAGATGAGCCGCACGGTTTTCGATGTGCTTTCCCGGTTCTCTGATGACATTCATCAGATCTCGATCGATGAGGCCTTCCTCGACATGAGCGGAACCGCTCGACTGTTCGGGATCCCAAGAGAGGCCGGCGCACTGCTCAAGCGAACTGTCCATGAAGAGACGGGACTTATCATCTCGGTGGGAATCGGGCCGACCAAGCTGATCGCGAAGCTGGCAAGCGACTATGATAAACCCAACGGTCTGTGCAGAGTCAGTGAGAGTAAAGTGATCGAATTCATAGACACTCTCTCACTTTCAAAGATTCCCGGCATCGGGAAGGTCCTGTTCTCACATCTGCACAATGCGGGACTGAAGAGCGTCAGGCAGGTAAGGACATGCTCTCTCGAACGACTGACACACCTGTTCGGAAAGAACACCGCACAGTACCTGTACTCGGTGGTCCGCGGTGAAGAGACTGACATGTACTCGAGAGAGCGAAAGAGCCACTCAATCAGCACGGAAAAGACGTTCTGGGAGGACATTACCTCAAAAGCTATACTGGAACACTATCTGCTCGAGATGGCCCATACACTGATGTTCAGAGCCTACAGCGAAGAGGTGCACTCAGGGACTGTGGGCATCAAGATTCGGTATAACGACTTTTCCACTGTGAATTCCCAGACGACTCTCTCACGTCCGGTGATCAGTGCCGATCAGGTAGTGAGTGAGGCACGTAAGCTACTGAGTGAACGGTACCGTGAGGGCTCAGCGGTACGCCTCATCGGTCTTTCACTGATGAATGTGCACAAGGGTCTGGACGACGCTCAGCTTGAGATGTTCACCGAAGATCAGGAGAAGAGACGGGCGGTCGAGCTCTCGGTACTTGCTCTCAAAGAGAAGGGACAGACAGTGATGAAAGCGAGCTCTCTCGAATTCAACCGTTCCTGAAGGCCCCTCTTGAGTGCTTTTCCACTATCGTGGTAGCATCGCCTCATACCATGGTGAATACCGGCTGCCTATCACGACCCGGCCAGCTTGAGCGGAGGTCTTCATGTCACTTCATATCGTCCTGTTCGAACCAGAAATTCCACAGAACACCGGCAATATTGCACGGACCTGTGCCGCCCTCGGCGCAGAGCTGCATCTTGTTCATCCTCTCGGCTTCTCGATCAGTGAGAAACAGGTCAGAAGAGCGGGACTCGATTACTGGAAGGATGTCAGGATCCACGAGCATGAAAGCATCAGAAGCTTCCTCAGGATGCACTCAGAAAGGAACCTCTGGTTCTTTACGACCAAGGCGCATCAGCTGTTCAGCAACGTACAATTCGAAGAAGATGCCTTTCTGATCTTCGGAAAGGAGAGCAGAGGTATTGAAGAATCGATTCTTGTAGACTATCCTGAGCGGTGTGTGAGGGTGCCGATGCTGGCGCACACACGGTCGCTCAACCTCTCGAACTCTGTAGCAGTCGCAGCATACGAGTGGGAACGGCAGCATGAGTACACGAACCTGCGCATCAGCGGCGATCTCCATCGTCTCAGCTGGCAGGTACCGTCACAAGAGGTGGAGGTGCAATAATGATTGATATCGGAATCATCGGATGCGGAAACATGGGTTTCGCTATCGCAAAGGAACTTTCACATACGACTTCGTTCCGTCTTCACCTCTATGATGCCGACTCCTCGCGCCTGACAGATGTGTGCGGCGAACTGTCCCTCACACCATCGGCCCTCGAGACCCTCCTCAGTGCGGCACAGATATCGATCATCGCAGTGAAACCTCAGGTACTTCCAACCCTCTACCATCGTCTGAGCAGGGCTGAACATATGAACTGGATCAGCATTGCCGCCGGCGTATCACTGTCCAGCCTCTCTGCCGGACTGAACAGTGAAAAAGTGATCCGCTTCATGCCGAACATGGCGGCCTCTATCGCATCTTCGGTGACTGCCATGGCCGTGGGAGCTAACTGCACCAACTCCTTCGTGGATACTGCACAGCAGATCGCATCCTCCTTCGGAACCGTCTACCGGATAGAAGAACACCTGATGAGTGCCTTTATCGGCATCAGCGGCTCGGGGATAGCTTCCCTGTTTGCAACCTTTCACCACATGGCTATGGCAGGTGTCCATCAGGGGCTTCCCTATCCTGTAGCCCTATCGATTGTATCACAGACCGCAGAAGGGGCAGCGAAGATGTTGACCCACAGCGGTGAACACCCCCAGAGTATCATCACGAAAGTATGTTCCCCCGGAGGAACGACCATAGAAGCGATGAAGACACTGGAGGAAGAAGGATTTGCCGCTGCGGTGATGAATGCCGTAATAGCAGCTTCAGAGAAAGCCAGAGAACTTGAAGAAATTGCAAAAAAGAGAGAACAGAACAATGATTGACCTGAGACAACTAGCCGAACGGAAAGAAGAAATAGCCCGGAATATAATCAATCGAGGACTGACCATCGACCTCGATGCGATCCTCTCATTACAGACCAGCAGATCCTCCCTGCTTGGCGAAGTGGAACTGCTTCGCAAAAACAGGAACGAGAACGCGAGAAAGATGAAGGGCAGGATGGACAACGATCAGCGCACTGTACTCATTGAGGAAGGAAAGGTCCTCAAGGAGAAGATCAGTGAGACCGAAGAGCTGCTTAAAAAGACCGAGAGCGAGTACTTCAACCTTGCAAAACTGATTCCGAATTATGCTCACCCTGCGGTTCCGGTCGGAAAGGAAGATACGGACAACCTTGAGATCAAACGGTGGGGGACTCCTCACCCCTTCAACTTCACAGCGAAAGACCATGTCCAGCTTGGAGAAGACCTCGATTTAATCGATTTCGAAACCGCTACACGGGTAAGCGGCCCGAAGTTCTATTATCTGAAGAACGATGCAGTGCTCCTTGAACTAGCTCTGGAGCGCTACGCACTCGACATTCTTCGCTCTCACGGGTTCACACTCACAATCACTCCGGACATTGCACGTCAGGAAGTTGTGGAGGGCATCGGCTTCAATCCACGTGGAGAGGAATCGAACATCTATACGATCGAGGGAACTGATACCTGCCTCGTCGGCACCGCTGAGATAACCCTTGGAGGGTACCACGCCGGTCAGATACTGAAAGAAGATGACCTGCCGATTCTCATGAGCGGCCTCAGCCACTGTTTTCGCCGGGAGGCGGGGGGTGCGGGACAGTACTCGAAAGGCCTGTACCGTGTACACCAGTTCAGCAAAGTTGAAATGTTCGTCTACTGCAGACCTGAACAGAGTGAGCAGCTTCATGAGAAACTGCTGACCATCGAAGAGGAGATCTTCCGCGGGCTCGGTATTCCCTACAGGATTGTCGATACCTGCACCGGAGACCTCGGCGCACCTGCATACCGCAAGTTCGATATCGAGGCATGGATGCCCGGACGAGGTAGCAGTGGTGAGTACGGCGAAGTGACAAGCACGAGCAACTGTACAGATTATCAGGCTCGTCGTCTCAACGTCCGTTACAGGAAGGAAGACGGAACGAATGAATTCGTTCACCTGATCAACGGGACAGCTATTGCGATCAGCAGAGCCCTTGTCGCTGTGATGGAGAACTATCAGAGAGCTGATGGCTCGATCGTGGTCCCCGAGGCACTTGTTCCCTACATGGGAATCACACGGATCGAGAAAAAACACCGTTAGGGAGAAACTATGGCACTGTCGGCACTCACAACAGATTTTTATGAACTGACCATGATGTACGGGTATTACAAGAAGAACATCAATCCCCGTGTGGTCTTCGACATGTTTTACCGCACCAACCCGTTCAACGGCGGCTACGTTGTGTTTACAGGCCTCGAAGACCTGTTGAAGCATATCGAGACTTTCACCTTCAGCGAAGGTGATGTAGAATACCTGAGAACTCTGGGAAAGTTCGATGATGATTTCCTCAGCTACCTGAAATCCTTCAGATTCTCAGGAGACCTGTATGCAATGGAGGAAGGCTCGATCGTATTCCCGAACGAACCTCTCATCAGGATCGAAGGGACTCTTATCGAAACACAGCTGATAGAGGGAATGCTACTCAACACGATCAACTTCCAGTCACTGATAGCCACCAAGGCAAGCCGTATGGTCCATGCAGCAAAAGGCTCTCCCATTCTTGAATTCGGACTCAGAAGGGCACAGGGAGGGGATGGAGCGGTGAGTGCAAGCAGAGCTGCCTTCATAGGCGGCTGCGTCGCCACAAGTAATACACTGGCAGGAAAGGTCTTCGATATACCAGCCTCGGGAACAATGGCTCACTCCTGGATCATGTCGATCGGGGATGAACTGGAATCGTTCAGAATCTTTGCCGACCTGTATCCTGATAACGCGGTACTTCTCATAGATACCTTCGACACCCTTGGTTCAGGCATCGAGCACGCGATCACTGTTGGTCTCGAACTGAAACAGAAAGGGAAGAGGCTTTCGGTCCGGATCGACAGTGGTGACCTGAGCTACCTGAGCAGGGAGATCCGAAAACGCCTGGATGCTGCCGGACTCCCGGATGCGAAGATTGTGGTCAGTAATGACCTTACCGAAGAGATAATTGAGACCTTCGTCAGTGACAATGTCCCCATTGACATCTACGGGATAGGTACACATCTGGTCACCGGAGGAGCTCAGAGTTCTCTCAACGGCGTGTACAAACTCGCAGCAACCTGCGATGCCGAAGGGAATATCACACCTGTGATGAAGCTGAGCAACTCATTCGAAAAGGCCACAAACCCGGGAAGAAAACAGGTCTACAGGTTTTTTGATGAAGAGGGGCTGACCCTTGGAGACCTCATCACACTTGAGCATGAAACGATTAATGAAGGAGAGGATATCGTGTTCCATCATCCGGTTACTGATGCCGATTACTTCATGCTTCGGGGAAAGAAATATCACACGATCAGACCACTGCTCTCTCTCACGATGAAAGAGGGGAAACGTCTGACAGAGCCTTCCAGCCTGAAAGCTATTCAGGAGAGAGTCTCACAGAATCTTGAAACCTTTCACTCATCGTATCTGCGAATGATCAATCCCCATATATACAAGGTATCGCTCAGTAGAGAGCTCAAGGATCTGAAGACTTCACTGGTACTTCAGGCAAAGAACAGACAGCAGGAACTGGAGCAGTGACTGGTCACGGGGGAACTGAAAGATCCCTAAGGTATATGCAAAACCTCTATTCGATGTAATCCAGTATTCCCTCTGCGATAGCCTGACCCGCCTTGTGCAGCCACTGGGGATCACTGAGGAACCGGTACTCGGTCGTGTTGGATATAAAACCTCCCTCGAACAGAATCGACGGCCACAGTGAACCGTTGAGTACATATATATCCTGCTCCTTGACTCCCCTGCTTCGCAGATCAGGGAATGTTCGAGAGAATGAATCCATCACGGAACGGGCAAGTTCAAGGTTCTCAAGATTCAGCTGCTGCTGCGTCACCTTCAATCTTGAGCTCACGAATCGGGAGACCCGCCACTGGGGGGAATCGGATGTGATAAAGGGCACTACCCTGGGCCCCTCCTTGACAAGCACTTCGAAACCGTTTGGATCCTCCACCGGGGATGAGTTGAAATGAAGAGAGACGAAGAGTGCGGAGCTGTTGCTTCCGGGAAACACGGAGTTGGCCAGTTCAAGTCTCTGTTCAAGAGAGATGAACGAATCATCCGTTCGAGTGTACAGGACCTCCAGAGAGCCCTCCTTCTTAAGGACATCACCCACCCTGAATGCAAGGGAGAGCGTCAGATCCTTCTCAAGCAGCGGTTCGTCTCCGAGATACGATACCGCCCCCGGGTCATATCCTCCGTGCCCTGCATCCAGGATGACCGTGGAGACAGGAAGTGCAAAGACATTCGAAGCGCCGAGAAGAGAACAGATCAGAATGAGAAGAACAGTAAGCGTAATGCGTCTCATCGCCCCTCCTGTGGATCCTCTGGGGGACTCCAGTTCTCTATCAACTCTTTGAAATCCAGTTTGAACAGAGCCAGGCGTTTCTTCATCGACTCTTTCAGGTACTGTGAGTCTGTCCTCCTTCCGATCCTGCGGATTGAATTCTTCCCGTTGATCTGACGGAACGCGAGAGCCTTGGTCATCACCCTGTTGACACTTCCCTGCGGTGTTCTGTTCTCAATGATAAACTGCCGATAAGGAAAACGCAGCTGAAAGACGGAAACAGAGAAAATCGAGTACCCGTAGAGCCAGCATCTCATCCCAAAATCGAGAAACTGCCAGTACTCTCCCGAGATCGCCTCGTCAAACCCTCTCAGACGCTGGAACAGTGCCCTCTCATAGATTCCGAGGCCCATGAACGGGTACAGTGTCGTGTTTAAATCTCCCAAGGGGATGAAAGGTAGAGGGTCCACAAGATTGTGTTCCATTCGAGGAACCTCTACAGTAGGAATCATCTCATCGAACCGGTCGCGTATATGGGGAGTGAGAACTGCAGGGTTCTTTTCCCGTTCAAACAGGGTGAACACCGATTCTTCGTCAAGTGCAGATATGCGAAGATCACTGCGTGTCACCAGAAAATAGGTAGCATAACACTCGTTCGCCATCACATTAATCATGGCACCGGTGGACACCGGCTGGGGGAAGTGGATGAACGTGACCAGGGGGAACTGCATCCGCAGTTCAGACAGGATGTCAGTGCTGTCACTGAGGAAAACCGTGATCGGCCAGGAATGCTGTGTGTGATAGTACTCTATCGCATCGACGAGAGCATCCTTTCCTCCCATATCTATCAGAGCGATAGAGAGCCTCACCTCACTGTGGAGGTACCGTATGCGGCTGCCGATATCCTGTCTGCTTCGATACACATGGTAACTATTCTGCATGATCGAGAAATACAATATCCTCCGGCCTGAAGATCACATCAGGTCTGCTGTGATTCAGCTCGGCACGCATAGCTGAACTGTGCTTGCCGATACTCACGACGATCTCTGTACTGTTGTAATACGGCACTGCCTTTGCAATATCATTGATCATGACCACCTCTCCAGCACGGAATACGCCCTCTATCCGGACGATACCGCTCGGTAAAAGACTCTTATGATTTCTCAGAGCCTTCACTGCCCCCTCATCTATCCATATCGTGGCGGAGGTGTCTGAATGAAGAATCCATCGTGTTCTCTGGTTCATCCGTTTGAGCGGATGGAAATGGGTGCCTACATCCTCCCCCCGGACGATTCTCACCAGAATATCCTTCTCATAACCGCTTGCGATAATGGTGGAACACCCTCCATAGCTTGCGATCCTCGATGCGATGAGCTTCGTCTTCATGCCGCCGGTCGAATGGACCGAGCCGGCAGAGCCGGCACTTGCAAGGACTCGGGGTGTGATTTCAGGCACCTCCGAAAGAAACTCTGCACGAGGATTATGTTTCGGGTCCTCAGTGTACAGTCCCTCAATATCAGTGAGAAGGATTAGAAGTTGAGCATCGACCTTGTTAGCGATATAGGCACTGAGGCGGTCATTATCACCCACCGCCGTGCCCACCTCATCGGTACTGACCGTGTCATTTTCGTTGAAGACCGGGATGACTCCATGGTCGAGAAGGGAATTGACCGAGTTCATCAGATTGACGTAGGTCGTCCTGTCATTGAGTTCATTGGTCGTGACAAGGATCTGAGCACACACCTGAGAGTGACGGGCAAAGGCAGCGCGGTAATATTCCATCAGAATCGGCTGCCCGATGGCTGCACAGGTCTGACGCATCACCACCCCTTTGACCCGTCCGGCAAGAGAGATCTCGCCGGCACCAAGACCCACAGCTCCGCTGGTAACCAGAAGGACACTGTAACCCGACTTTTTCAAACTAACGAGATCGGCGACGATAGCCTCAAGTCGCTCTATGATGATCTCCCCCGACCGACTGATGAGGTTGGTGCCGACTTTTACCACGACACGTTTCACTGACGAGAAATCACGCTCACTCATCGTTTAGCCCTCATTGTCCAGAGGAAGATCCTCATGCAGGAACTGTTTTGAACCCTCATAATCTGCCACCAGCTGCCCTGAGCCTCTGAGCAGCCATTTGCTGGTCACCAGTCCTTCTATACCGACCGGACCCCGGGCATGGATCTTCTGCGTGCTGATTCCCACTTCGGCCCCAAGACCGTAGCGGAACCCGTCTGCGAAACGGGTGGAACAGTTGTGAAAGACGTCGGCAGAGTCGACACGGCGTAGGAATTCCTCGGCCCGTGACGCGTTAGCGGTGACGATAGCGTCAGTGTGTTTAGAACCGTGAAGATCTATGTGCTCGATAGCTTCATCCATCGAACCGACGATCTTGACAGCCACCTCATAATCGAGGTACTCAGTGTCCCAGTCCTCTTCAGTGGCCCGTACCGCTGAGGGGAGGATCCGGCAGGTTTTTTCGTCACCGTGAATGATCACCGGATACGATCGCGTCGTTTCAGCAAATGACGGGATGAAAGCGGAAGCAACAGATTCATGGACAAGGATCGTCTCCACCGCGTTGCAGACAGAAGGATACTGACACTTCGAATCGACTGCGACCGATAGAGCCATCTGTATGTCAGCTTCCTCATCGATGTACAGTGCACACAGTCCGTCCGCATGACCGAGAACGGGAATCAGGGAGTTGCGCATGACGTACTGAACGAATTCATTTGACCCGCGTGGTATGACAAGGTCGATCATATCGTTCATACCCAGCATTTCACTGACATCCTCCCGGCTGGTGAGATGGACGATCCACTCAGAGGGAGCGTCGATCTCCTTCAAAGCCTCCTTCATGACCTCTACAACACTCTGATTGGTCTCGAGTGCTTCCCTGCCCCCCTTCAGAACGATGGCGTTCGAACTTTTCAGCGCCAGGGAGACTATCTGGACAAGAGCGTCAGGACGGCTTTCGAAGATCATCCCGATGACACCTATGGGAACCTGGATCTTACTGAGGACAAGGTTCTCATCAAGCAGACGCTTTTCAAGGACCTTACCGAGAGGATCGTTCATCGAGGCGATCTGTCTGATTCCCTGACACACTCCCAAGATCTTCTTCTCTGAGAAGACAAGGCGCTTGCGCAGGGGCTCTGAGAGATGTTCCCGCTCGCTCCGCTCAAGATCGATCGTGTT
>JAFGUP010000312.1 GCA_016938475.1 Sphaerochaetaceae bacterium | reverse complement strand
TTCAGATATCACGTATCAGCAGGGAGGACGGTAATGAGTTCGACACTCTTGATTTCTCTTGTATTTCTAGCCTTTCTCCTGCTCTCGGTGAGTATGGTGTTTATCACGATGCGCAGTATTGCCCGTAGAGAGCGGCTCCTGCAGCAGATGATGGACCAGCAGAGCGAGAAGAGCGCGGCAACACTCACACAGATGGCCTCCCTGACCCAGACACAGCTGTACCAGGTGAATGAGACGATCGACAGGAAGATCGCCTCGATGCAGGAGAGTACGGAACGTCGTCTTGAGCAGATCCGCACGACGGTCGACACGCAGCTGCATGACACCCTGGAAAAACGACTCGGCGAGTCGTTCAAGGTTGTCAGTGAGCAGCTCAATGCGGTGAACAGAGGTCTGGGGGAGATGAGTCAGCTTGCCGATGGGGTGGGAGACCTGAAGCGTGTTCTCACCAATGTGAAATCGAGGGGAACGTGGGGAGAGTTCCAGCTGCATGCGATCCTTGAAGAGATGCTGACACCCTCACAGTACATCACCAATGCAGCTGTGAAGAAGGGGAGCGCTGAGCGGGTGGAATTCGCGATTCGACTGCCCGGGGCAGGGGAAGATGAGCCGGTCCTTCTTCCTATCGATGCCAAGTTCCCCAAGGAAGATTATGAGAGACTGGTCGATGCACGGGAGAAAGGAGATGCTCTGCAGGTAGAGATGGCACGCAAAGCTATACTTACCCGGGTGAAGAAAGAAGCAAAGGATATCAGTGAAAAGTATATCAATGTGCCCGTGACCACCGATTTTGCCGTCCTCTTCCTCCCGACCGAGGGGTTGTATGCCGAAGTGCTTCAGGATGCTGTGTTCGTTCAGGAGGTTCAGCGACTCTATCGGGTGTCTGTCGCCGGACCGACTACTCTTGCCGCACTTCTGAACTCTCTCCAGATGGGGTTTCGGACCCTTGCGATACAGAAACGTTCGAGTGAGGTATGGCACCTTCTTTCCAAAGTAAAGGGAGAAATCTCGACCTTCGGTCTCCTTCTTGATAAAATGAGGAAACATCTTGACCTTGCCACCAGTGACCTCTCGCAGGTCACGAAAAGAAGTGATACGATACAGAAGAAGCTTCGCTCTGT
>JAFGUP010000311.1 GCA_016938475.1 Sphaerochaetaceae bacterium | reverse complement strand
TATTTCTGGTCGACATACAGCGGTGCAGAGATTGATCTGCTGATCATGGGAACGGAAGGCGGATAGAAATCGAGTGTAAGCTGTTCGAGGCCCCGAGACCAACGAAATCGATGTATGTCGCACTTGAGGACCTTGCCCTTGATAGCATCTATGTGATCTATCCCGGAAGGGAGTGGTCTCCTCTACACAAGCGAATCGAGGTGATCTCACAGCCGCTGTTCATTGGTGAGTGTTTCAGTCGCATCTGAGTTGTGGCTGATGGTAGTCACGGGATCTCTCCTGCAATAAGGGGAGGTGCAGCTCAGTTCAGTTCTTCGAACACACCTTTCTTTTTGTTTTTACGTACAGAATCCCAATTGAAACAGCGTCCGTTCATGCAGAGGTACGTTCCACATTCCTTCTCCATCACATACCCTATAGCTGTCCCGAGATTAAATACGGCGTCAGAGGATGACACACTGTAGGGAATCATCGCTCCGGTGAGTACGATGGTCTTGTCCAGAGCTGCTGCTCCGATGAATCTGCCTGTCTCAGTCATCGTGTCCGTACCATGGATGATGATAATACGCTTTGCAGTACTTTCCCTGCAGGTTTTAACAATGGTGTTTCGGTCGGTGTCTTCCATGAAGAGACTGTCCTTGAGCGGGAGGAAGGTGATTTCATAGGGCAGGGTGCAGCGTACGATCTTCATGATCCCGGGAAGGTGTGAGCTCTTGAAGGTCAGGGTTCCTTCGATCTCATCATACTTCTTATCGAAGGTCCCGCCGGTGGCGATGATCTGGATTGTGTCACTCATGCTGGTTTCCTCCTGATGGTGTCCTTGAGCGGCACCCGCGCTCTCTCCGTCATATACTTTACATCACTCTTCAACGGTAAGAGAAGTGGAAGTCCTCTTTCCTTCAGTATAGCAGAGGAAGAAGATGTTCAACCTCGCCAACAACAAAAACCTTTATGTGTGAGCTTGCAAAAGCACAGTGTTCCTGTAGCTACACCTGCCGGATGTGACTAACCCGTATATGAACATTCCCAAAGGAGCCTCACATGAGTATTTCCACAGAGAGGTGTTCCTCTGATTGTATGCGATACGCAACAAAGGGAAATGCTTACAGGTCAGGAAACCGGAGAAAAAGGGAGAAATTCTGAACCAAAATGCCGTGCGCTATAGCTTTCTCTGTCGAACTCGATATCGCCGGAATACACGACAACGCCTCTTCCTGAATCCGGATATGTTGACTGGAACCAGATGATTCCCTGAGCAAATCTATCATGCCATGTCATGGCAGATTTTATCTCGATGGGGTGAGGCCGTCTCTGTTTTTCTATGATGAGATCAATTTCGTGACCTTTGGAATCCCGATAGAAGAAGAGATTCGGTTCACGTCCACAGTTCAGTTGCTGTTTTATCGTATCCATTACAATCATGTTTTCAAAGAGATTTCCCAAGAGAGGGTCCCTAAGACACTGCATGGGAGTCTCAATACCCAATAACCAGGCAGCCAGACCTGTTTCAACAAAATAGAGTTTTGGGGTTTTTATGATTCTTTTTCTCGTGTTCAGATGATATGGCTGTAATCGATAGATGATAAAGGACGCTTCCAAAATTGATAACCAGCTGGAAAGAGTAGTTGAGGAAACTCCGACATCATTGGAAAGACTGGATAGATTAATCACCTGCCCGATTCTTCCTGCAAGGAGTCTGATAAAATTCTCGAATTGGGAGAGATTTTTTATATGGGCAAGCATACGCACATCCCGTTCAACATAGGTCCTGAAATAATTGGAATAGAGGAGGGACGGGGGAACAGTGTCGTGGTGACCTCTTGGAAGGAAGCCGTGAATTATCATATCTTCTTTCGCCTGCAACTTCTGATAATACGTACGCAGTTCTGAGAACGAGAATGGCAGCAGATTGAACACAGCTGTTCTTCCTGCAAGTGATTGAGATACGGCTTCGTTCAACTCCAGCTGATTACTTCCTGTGAGAATATATTGTCCGTGAAGAGGGTTTTCATCTGATAATACTTGAATCCATGAGAGGAGTTCGGGTACACGCTGTACTTCGTCTATAATAATCGGACATGGGTGAATGTGAAAAAAGGTCTTTGGATCACTTGCCGCAAGTCGCCGTAATTCCGGGTTTTCAAGATTACAATAGGTATATTCGGGAAAGCACATTTTTACCAGTGTTGTTTTCCCTGACTGCCTCGGTCCGGTTATTGTTAGTACCGGAAATAGTGTACTGGACGTAATCAGCTGTTCAGATATGTCTCGATGAATGAGCATACCCCAGTGTATTCCATGATGGTTCAAATTTCAACTACTACTTGAAATTTGCACTGATCCACACTAACCCGTATATGAACATTCCCAAAGGAACCTCACATGAGGTGCTTCAGGAGAGAAGGTGGGAAGATGGAGGAATGTGACAAAAGCAGTTAAGCTTGCCGGATGAGTGAAACAGTACAGTGACTCTATGAGAATCTGTTGGATATCAATTTACCCCGGGAGGTTGTCGGAATAGACCGGGATGCTAAGAGCAAGGTAGTGACAGTGTATGTCAAGCATTCATCAGAGGTCCCGCTAACCCTGCCTCTCTCCATACGAACATGAACGCCATGGCCGGCTTGACAGTATTCCTGAAGGAGGGGATCTCAGCGGGTAGAAACCCGAAGGTTGTCAGCAACTGGTCTAGGAATCCTGCATCGGGCATGTAGATGAACATCCAGAGGCTCTCGATAACGATCATCGGCATGACCGCCGGATAGAAGAAGGTGAGTTCTATCTCTTCTACACTTTTTTCTTCCTGTGCTCCTGCTGCTGTGAGGGGGAAGGTTGATACCAGAGCGACCCTCAGCACCAATGCAATCAGTTTGCGTTTCATGTATTGTGACGTGACAAACATCATCTTTCCTGTCCCGGTATCACTGCTCATATCGGCTCTGCCAAGCCTATACATACGGACACAATATGAGACGGTCGTTATCAGTGAAATACTGTACCATCGTTCAGGTCAATACCATTCCAGATCTGCCGGATCGAGAGATGCAGGCTCGTGTCTGATACAGACTGAGAAGGATAGAAATGAAATCAGAAGGACTTCATACCACCCGAGAACTACCTGAATCTCACTGTTCCAAGAGTCTGTTACTGCTCAAAAAAACTCTCGAAGGGTGTAAGGCAGTGAAGGAACAGGGATTGCTGACACGCATCACCTGTCGGGTACGACAATCCTTTCTGCCTGGACAAGAACTCATGTTTTATCTGCTCATTTAACGCTCAGGAGTCATCTCTGAAGCGATAAGTGCCGTATAGCTATCCTGTAGAAATCTGTACTTCGTTGCCGGTCCTCTGCCGATCATCTCGACAATCCGCTGCTGCTGAAGCGTGAAGAGAATCTTCTTTGCAAGTGAAACCGACCTGCCGATATAGTGGGCGAACTCTCTGGCGGTGAAGGGCCCCAGGGCAGAAAAGTGGATCCTCAATGCTTCCGTGTCATAGGGGTCGCTCACACTCTCACGTTCTGTTCTCTGCACAGGAGAGGTGATTAGTACCAGTTTTACGTGGTGTTCAAGCTCGATGAACTGCGGTTCCCTCAGGTGTGCCTCACGACAGCTTGCTATGATCAGGTTGATTCCTATTCCCTGTTTTTCCATATATCCCTTCTTTCTCAGTGCATCGGCGATGAGGGGGTTACGATAGCGTGAAAGGCCTTCTCTCAGGTTATCGGGATTGATGGGAGCATAGAACGTTCCTGGGTTCAGGAACTCGATGCGGTCCGGAAAGAGTGTGATTCGCGTCGGTGCTTCGTAGTCGTATGCTCTATGTGCCACTGCATTGACCAGGGCTTCGCGTACGGCATCGAGTGGGACGCTATACGCTATCGGCTTTTGCACGAGCCCGTCACGTCCATACCTTGTCGCCAGGAGCGTCTGCAGGTAGCTGAACGCCTGCTCGAGCATGCCGATGATACCGCCGGAAAATTCCTGTTTCTGTATCAGCTGCCGTTTGCTCTCATCAGTGTATGAACTGATGGTGATACCCGATTCTGCGATGATGTTCTGATGATCATGGTAGAACAGCAGGGTGCCGGCTACGGTGGGGATTGTTCTCCCGCTGGTATCCGGTAATGCATATCCTGTACCGATGAGAACAGAAGGATCCGCTCGTACAAAGAGATCTGCAAGAAGATCCCGGGAAAGATCCTCCCAGCTGATCTGCGGGCATGGCTGCTGCTCAAACCGTCTCCCCTGTCTCGTGCGGTTGAACTGCTCCATTGCATAGCTGTCCGCCTGTCTGTTGTGAGATCCATAGCGGAGGAATACGCCATTCGGGTAGCCGGCTCTTTTCAGGAAGTACGGCTGCTGAGGCCCGGGGAAGACGCGTATTGTCACACACACGTTTCCGTCAAAGTTCTGCTCATATAGGTCAATCGCGATCTGTGGAGAGATTGCATCCGCGATGGCCTCCGGGATTTCCTGGTTGTAGCGCCGCAGCTCCTCATCGTTCAAACCAATAATCATACGGTCAACATCCCTGATCCCGATGATGATTGTTCCGCCCTGGGTGTTCGCGAAGGCCGTGACTGTTTCAAGCAATCGGGTATAGTCATTGAGGCGTTCTTTGAATTCCAGGATTTTTGATTCAACGGATGGATACCTCATAACAGCCTCCTTATCCAGTAGTAACGGATATATGCTATAATATCAGATATAAACAGATAATTCAACCATGCTATCCGCTACTATCGGATAATCAGGTATCTGATCGTGGCTGATAGCAGTATGCCTGACACGAAGAGATAATCGCTATCCTGCGATGTCGGTACAAAGAGCGCTTTTCCCTTTCAAGGACAGGGATATCCGATCTGTGCCAAGTCACCTGGTGAGAGCTGTTGGTGTGGTGCAGCACACTCCCTGACACACTTGAGTAATCCCTTCTTTCTTCCCCCTCTATGTCAGCTTCGTGTTCAGGGAAGCAGACTCAGAGAGGGGAGGGCTACAGACCTGCGGTCACAGCGATATGAGAGTGCTCTCTCCCAAAAGAGCGATAGCCCCATGTTCGAACAGGATTCAGTGCCTCCTTCCTGTTTTCGCGCTGTAATGTATATGTCGTGTTCTCTACAGTTCAGGAGAGAAAACCGGCCAATGTGTTGAGCCTAGCTTCCAGACCTGAGAATATGGGCTCTGAGACAGAGTCAGGGAAGTCTGAAGGAAGGGTTTGAGGAACTTGGGAAAGGGCCTTTCGCATCCGGGTGAGAACTTTGAGTCCGATCGGTTCAAAGTCTATGCCGCACCTCAGTGCTGTCTCCTGAAAGTGGCGAGGTGTGATCTGCTTCCAGCGATATCGTGTATTCTTCCCTGATACTGCCATGGCCAGCTTCAACTTCTGCCCGGCTATTTGATTATGGCCATGACCGAGTACGGGATAGGCGGAAATGATGTCATACAATGGTGTAAGGCGAAACTGGTTCTGTCTCTCAAGATAGACACTGAAGTTCTTTGCATGACCGTCGGGAGCTGCAAGCAGCCAGAACATGAGCTGAGAGGCGAAAAACATCTCTCTATCCCTGTGTGCACGGGAGGACCCGCGAAGTAATTCCATGATCGTCTCGATTCCGGGACCTCCGTCTGATTGATACTTGTTCTCTGGCGATGTGCCGGTGAACTGGCAGAAGTCCTCCTGGGGAACCCTGTATAAAGCACCATGTTTCCAGACTCTATCAAACCTCTCTACAACGAGCGTTTTCACCTCCTCGAATTGAAGCAGTTCACTCTCGGCGACTTCCATCCCGCTCTGGCGAAGGAGGTGAGAACAGAGCCACTCATTCTCCAGCGACAGGGAGAGGTCCGCATTCATGATTCCTACCCTTCCCAGTGGAAGTTTGAACAGATGGGTGGTTGCCGTTGAACCAAGAGGAGTCTTCCACACCCCTTCGTGAAACAGAAGAGCCGTCTTCTCCTGAGCGCCTGCCAGAGAAATTCTGAAGTCATCATCTTCGTGCGCAAACCCGCCGTTATTCCCCGCTCTCCTCAGGATATCGGCGATCTCATGTTCAGTCAGTTCACGACCCTCGACCCGCTGTGGATCGTGGGGTGTCTCCCCCTCCTTGAGAAGCTGTATTGCTCCAATACACTCTTTTCCTATTTCAGAGAGCAGGTCGAACGGAGAAGTGCTCATCAGGTGATAGCGCTCACGAATAGCCCGCCTCACATCAGGATTGTCGGGTAGGAGGTTGTCGAAAACGTGTTCAACGTGTTTGCCCGTGTAGGGTGTACCAAGGTCCTGGATGGGAAGTGAGGAGGATAGGGGAACAGCATCTTCCCTGTGCAGCCATTCCTCACTGTACCGGAACGTGTGGGTGCCTGTGCGTGATACCTCCCAGGAGCCTACCTGCATACCATGTGTCCATACGATCAGCTTGCGGGGATAGGTTGAGGTTCTCATTTACCAGTCTTCCTCACTTTCGGGTTTCTCTTGAAGGCAGAGCTGGAGATTGAGAGCGGATATGAGTTTGAAGAAGCTTTCCATCGTCACATGCTCAGGGTGATTCTCCAGAGCTGAGACTGTCTTTGGAAGGATTCCCATCGTCTTCTTCATGTCTGCCTGCCGGATTCCCTTATGTTTTCGTATGGCTTTCAGCAACACGGGAAGTTGGCCGAGATGACCGATGTAGTACATCATTCAGCGCCTCACTTCATACCCTAACGGGTATTTTAAATATTTTTACCTTATAAGGTATAAATTATAATAATCCCCGAACGGGTATATGTCAAGCTTTTGTAGAGCGGTGCGCGGTGAACAGAGGCTGACCCTGGCGATGCCTGAAGATTTCGGCATATCCGGGGGGAATCTGTACAGTTCTCCCGATGAAATGAAAGCAGCACCCGCTGTGATACGGGTGCTGCGTCTACTGAGTGAGCTGCTTCTGCTGTTCAGTCGATCATGTCGACGGTGAGTGGTGAAGCGTAAGGGACTTCCAGTGCTCCTGAGTTGACTTTGTCGATCAGCTGCTGACGCTTTGGATGGGAGAGGTTCACCCCGGTGATCTTCCAGTTGTTGTTCACCTCGGGCCTGATCACTCCCTGCTCCTTGATATACTCGACAAGCATGTCTCTGATGGAGTTCGGTGATTCCCATTCCCTCTTCCCTGCTACCAGGTTCTGCGCCTTCAGGGCAGAGGAGTAGCGGTAGTTGTTCACCGCGAGGGTGAGCTCCTGGTCGTCACGAAGGGGTTTGCCCTTGAAGATGACGTTCCTGATCCGCTGTCCTGCCGGCTGAGAGAGGTCGATCTCGTAGGAGACTCCCTCGAACATGTCGTACAGGTAGCCCGGTTTCTCCGGGTTGAAGCTGATGGAGAGGTCGCCGGGTTTCCACTGGTTGTAGCAGGAGGCTGACCACTCCATGTAGGCCTTCAGTTCTTTTCCGGTGACCGGTACCCGGTAGAGGGTGTTGTCGTACTTGTAGATATCGAAGATATTGCCGTAGTTGATATCCCCCTCGGGAATGTTGCTCGTGTCCTTGAACAGGGCTGCGGCAGATACATCGGCACCCGAGTTCAGCAGCTGCACCGTGTTGATCAGGTCCATGACCGCCGTGTCTCTCAGCTTCCCTTCGGGGATTCCCATGATCTCATTGACCGGCTGGAAGCTCCTGGTCGCACGACCGAAGATTCCGCCGCCGCTGGTGCCGTCTCCTCCGGCTCCTCCTCCGGTGATGAAGTCGCGTGTCTTCTGATGGGCCTCAGCAACCTCATCAAGGCCTCGTATCAGCTCACTGGGCTCGTAGTCAGCCATGTCGACGAGCTCGACCGAGGAGCTGATGACCTCCTTGTCACTGTTGATCGTAAAGTCGAAGCGGACAACCTCACGTCCGAGGTTTCTCGCTGAGCCGACGAGGGTGTTTCCCTTCGTCTCGGCAATCGCGGTGTGGGCGTGGCCGAGCATGAGGGCATCAAGATCCGGGATCATCTCCAGTATCTTCAGCCCCCCGTCACTTCCCCTCTCCTCATCGTACTCGGGGTAGAGTCCCACATGGGCGACTACGAGGATGATGTCGGCTTTGTTCTTCAGGATATCATAGGTTTTTTTCGCAGCAGGACCGGTAGGAGCGAAGGAGAAGCTGTCCAC
>JAFGUP010000047.1 GCA_016938475.1 Sphaerochaetaceae bacterium | reverse complement strand
GAAGATGAGTGCGGCGAAGACCGCGAATATCCCCAGAACGATGAGGGCATACTTCTGCTCTTCCCACCTGACCTCAACGACAGTCTCTTTCTTGAATACAAGACTCTGAAGAATGAGGAAGAGTCCTCCCGCTATCATGACAATTTCAGCCATGAAGGGCAGGACCTTGGCACTTTGCAGGAACGGAATCATTCCGTACGTGATGACCTGAACTTCCAGAAGCAGCAGGAGGAGGGTGCCGAAGACCACGAAGATGATCCCCCCTGTGAGATTTGATCTGACTTTCATGTTAACTCCCGAAATAGTATGTGACGAGAGGGGGACTGAGCCCCCTCCCTGTAACCCGTCAGAGACGAAATCAGTTGATGAGGCCGAGTGAGCGGGCAGAGATAGTTGCATTCTCTGCAGCTTTCTCGATGTGTGCGGCAAGCTCGTCACCGTAGATCTCGAAGATGTTGAGACCGATACTCGTGGTGAACTCTGTGAATTCAGAGTCAGCCCAGACCTTTCTCATCAGCTCTTCCACGTCCTGGATATACTCTTCTTTCGTTCCGTCCGTCACGCTCAGCATACCACCGCCGGTGATAGCACTCTTCGGATAGCCTGCATCCGCCACGTTGGGAACGACAATGCCGAGTTCTTCTTCAAAACCGATGAAATCGAAATCCTTGAAGGTGGTGATCGCTCGGACCATGCCGGTTTCCAGATACTGCTTGCCGACCTGTGAGGTACCGACGAAACAGTCTACTTCTCCGTTGAGGAGAGCCTGAATCTGCTGGGCACCACCCTCATAGGAAGCGATCCTGCTCTTTCCGCCGGCTTCATTGATCAGTCCGCCGAAACAGAGGTGAGCATCCGCACCGACAGCACCGGCTGAGAGCACGACTTCCCGTTTCTTCGATTCTGCGATCATATCTTCCAGTGTCTCGTACTTCGAGTCCGCCATGACATACAGCAGATACGAGCGGTCGTCGAACGTTCCCACCGGGTGGATCTTCGACAGGTCAAGCTGAATCGCGTCTCCCTTCACTATCTTCTGATACCACAGACCATAGGAGGTTGTGAGCAGCTCGCGGACATTCGGTTTTTTCTTGGTGAAGTTGATTCCAGCCACAAGACCGTCGCCTCCGGTCTCCTGTACACAGACGATCGGTGCCTTGGTGTATTTCGAACCGACTTCAGCGAATTTTCTCGCTACCACGTCATGAGTCCCGCCAGCTCCGTAGGGGATGATGATCTTTACTGTCTCATCAAAGAAGTTGTCATCAGCTCCCGCAGCATCCGTCTGCCCTTGCGCAAATGCCATTATCGGCAGCAGCAATACCAGAAGTACCAGTACAATACCTTTTTTCATGTTCGTTCTCCCTTTTCATTATTTACTCTAAGTAACTATTAGTTAACCACCCACACAGGCCGTTGTCAAGGAAAAAAATTGATATTTTCCCCTGGCCCGCACCAATGTATACCGAATGGAAACGGAGAGAGAACTGCAGCAGACTCTGCTGCTGATCGATGTGTGTTATCAAATAACCGTCACGGGAACATACGTTCTATATGGTACCTCCGGGAAACCCGATCACCTCATCGGGATCGATTCCTATCTCGCGTATCATCGCAGCCGAAAGCATCTCGAGATTATTGAACGTACGGGAGCGAAACTCCTCGTCCTCAGGCCACTCGAACCGCGGGAGCAGAACAAGCCGTCTCAGATACCCCAAAACCATTGCAAAACAGACGTTGAGCGTGTCAAAACGCTGAGTACTGCTCACTCCCGGCTCTCCCGAAAGGATGGAAATGATCATATGGCCGTCCTGACGTGTCTGCTTGTCATAGTGATCTATGACGGGGTCACTCAGATCATACTGCATGTGATAGTTGTAATAGCTGTCGGCGATGACGAAGAACTTGAACTTCTCCATATCGCTGAGATAGATCTCTATGTATGCCTTCAGGAAATCGGTGTAGGTGACCTCCTCTATTTTCAGCACATCCATGAGCTGCCTGTTCACCTCGTTTTTGAAATCGGTCATCAGCATATAGACCAGCTGCCGTTTGTCCTTGAAATAGTAATACATGGAAGAGAGACCACAGCCGCACTCGGCGGCTACCTCTGACAGCTTCGCGTTATCGAATCCGTTTCGTATAAAAACGTCCCAGGCTGCTGCCTTTATCTCCTCTATCTTCCTTTTCTTCTGCACGGTACGTCTATGTGCTGCACTCACGAAACACTCCCTCAGGCTCAATCATATACGCCTATGTGGTGCATTATCTTATTTTATATGGATATCTGTCAACCATTATCTGAACATGAAGATATCACTTAATTATTTACTTGACGTAAGAAAGTACTGGCCGTATAATCAAAATCAGCTTTTTTATTCGAACTTGTTTCGAAAAAATACAAAAAGGAGAATTGTATGAGAAAGATTCCAGTACTCTTGTGTCTGTTTCTGATGCTCGCATCAGGACTATGGGCCGCAGGAACGGCGGAGGACTCCGGCACTGTCACTATCGAGTTCTTCCAGCAGAAACGTGAGGTGGTTGATCTGTTCGATGAACTTATCGCCGACTTCGAAGCGAAGAACCCGGGTATCAAGGTAGAGCAGGTACATGTGGCAGACTCAGGGCAGGTTCTGATGAGCCGTCTGGCCTCGAACGACGTTCCCGATCTGCTGACTCACTGGCCGAATAACACCGACTATATCACCGCATCGCTTGAAGGCTACTTCCTTGACCTGACCGACTCTCCAGTCGCTGAAAATGCGATCCAGAACATCATCGAGTCGATCACACTGGAGAACGGAAAGAACTACTGTGTACCGGTTTCGATCAACACACAGGGGATCTTCTACAATAAAGCACTCTTCGAGGAATACGGTCTCGAGATTCCCAAGACCTGGGATGAGTTCGTCGCTCTGTGTCGCGAGATCAAGGGGATGGGCAAGCTTCCACTCATCTTCCCCGACGGAACCGCATGGACCCTCTCTCAACAGCTCAGGATGCTCCTCGCTCTTGATCTGGACGGCTATAGTCTGATCAGAGATGTCAAGGCAGGCAAGGCTGATGCACGTGATAACCAGGACCTCAGGGCAATGGCAGAGAAACTGCTGTTCCTCCGTCAGTTCGGTCAGAAGAACTCACTGGGAACCAGCTACGAGCAGGCAACCTTCGAATTCGCCACTGGCAAGTCGTTCATGTTCTGGCAGGGTATCTGGGCCATCCCGTCTATCAATAAGGCGAACCCCGACCTCTCCTACAGCATGTTCCCCCTTCCTGCAAAAGCTGGTCGTGAAACCCGAGTGGAGTATGGTGTAGATCTGGGGCTGGTCATCGGCAACAAGAAGGATGCAGCCAAGGTGGAAGCGGCGAAGAAGTTCGTCTCCTACATCACCAGCACCGAAGTCGCTCAGCGCTATGCTGACGTGGACGGATCACCATCGGCCATCCAGGGAGTGAAGTTCAACTCGGACATCTCAGCTCCTCTGGTGGACATGGTACAACAGTCAAAGTCGTTCAGAAACATCAGGTATCTGTATGCTCCCGGCGGCAACGGAAGAGCTGACACGGGCACCCAGCAGCTGATCCTCGATTCCGACGTTGATGCATTCCTCGCTGAACTGAACTACATCTTCGGAAAACCCGAATAAGCAATCTGTTATCTAGTCCTTCCGGCCCGCATCAGGGCCGGAAGGATGATGCGAAAAAGGAGGGACGTATGCCCAGAACCTATTCGAAGGCTGAAAACAGGACCTATGTACTCTACACGATACCGACCCTGCTCCTGTACGGGCTCCTGTTCATATTCCCGCTGATCCTCGGGGTCTACTACAGCATGACCGACTGGAACGGTATCAGTCAGGCACAGAACTTCATCGGGCTCGAGAACTATCGTAATCTGTTCAGCGACAAACGGGTCGTGAACAGTCTCGTGTTCAGTTTCAAATACGCTGTCTCCCTTGTTCTCATCGTGAACTTCCTGGCAATCGCTCTGGGACTCATGATGGATTCCAAGATCAAATTCCAGAACACCTTCCGTTCCCTGTATTTCTTTCCGGCAATCATCTCTCTCGTTGTCGTAGGACTCGTGTTCGATCAGATCTTCTATCATGTCTTTCCCCGCTTCGGTGAGTTCTTCGATATCGAGATATTCAAAACAAACATGCTGGGCAACAGAGATACCGTGTTCTGGGCGGTACTGTTCGTGAGTATCTGGAGAGAGACCGCGGTACCGACCGTCCTGATCCTGGCCGGATTACAGACCGTCCCTGTAGAGTACATCGAAGCGGCAGTCCTCGACGGAGCTTCCTACGTCACCAGACTGAGAAAGATCATATTCCCCTTCCTCGTTCCGGTACTCAGCATGAACCTTGTTCTAACGGTCAAGTCGGGGATCATGGTGTTTGATGTCATTAAGGCAATGACCGGAGGAGGGCCGGGCATGACCACCGAGTCAATCGGCATCCTCATCTATAAGAAGGGGTTCCAGGAGTACCAGTTCGGAATGGCAAGCTCTCTCTCCTTCCTCCTTCTGGCGATCATCGCAGTCATATCGTTCGTACAGATCTACGCACTGAAGAAGAAAGAGGTGGGACAGCTATGAGAACACAAAACAGTCTATACCGGATAGCGATCTATGCCGTTCTGATAACGGGTGTACTCATCATTCTGTTCCCCCTCTACATCACCCTCATCACGTCGCTGAAGACTCCCCAGGAATCGGCAAGAAGCTTCTTCGCCCTTCCCGGGACACTGTACCTCGATAACTTCGCGAGTGTGGTCACCAAGGCACACTACTTCACCTACTTCCTCAACTCAATCATCGTGACCGTGGTATCCCTTACCTGTGAGATGATCGTCGTTCCCCTGTTCGCCTACGCTGTGTCACGGAACAGCAATAAGAAATACTACCGCATCATCTACCTGCTCACGATCTTCGGCATCTTCGTCCCCTTCCAGGCGGTGATGCTCCCCACGATCAAACTGCTGAGCAGAACCAATCTCCTGTCCATAACAGGGCTGATCCTGATGTACGTCACCTACACGTTCAAGAAGGGGGCATTCCTGTTCGTCGGTTTCCTCCAGTCAGTCCCCCGGGAACTCGAAGAATCGGCATATATGGACGGATGTACGATCACCCAGTCCTACCGCCGGATCGTCTTCCCCCTCCTTCAGCCCATGATCGCCACCATGATCGTCATTGACGGACTGTGGATCTGGAACGACTTCCTTCTTCCCCTCCTTGTCCTCAACAAGAACAGCATGCAGTGGACCCTGCAGCTCTTCCAGTTCCAGTTCAAGAACCAGTATTCATTTGATTTCAATCTTGCCTTTGCCAGCTTCCTTCTCAGCATGCTTCCGATGATCATCCTCTACATCTTCATGCAGCGCTTCATCATCAGCGGTATCACCAGGGGGGCAGTCAAAGGATGAGCAATCCCTTCAGCAAGCACACGATACCTATAGACGGTACATCATATACAAGGAGTCACGTATGAGATCAAACAGATCATTCATCAGCAGAATCTTATCCACCAATCCAGCCCTCGTCTATCTGAAACCGGAGGACAGGTACCTGACAGAACCGGAAGCAAAGGAGATCACCTGCGGTGTCATCGGTGTCGGCATCAACGGTCAGGAACACCTGAGAAACTTCGTATTCGAAGGTCATGCTTCAGTGAAAGGCTTTTTCGACACTGCCGATGCCAGTGCCGATGCAGCCATCAGGATGTTCGAGGCATACACCCACGGGCAGCAGCTGCACCGGTATGCTTCCATCGCCGAGTTGTGCAGTGATCCCGATATCGACGCTGTCATGATCTCCACTCCGAACTACACCCATATCGAAGTCGTCCGGGAGGTGGTGAAGTACAAGAAGCATATCCTTCTGGAGAAGCCGATGGCGACGACAGTGAAGGACGCCTGGGAGATCGTACAGCTAGCAGAAGACTATCCGGCTGTCTTTCAGATCGGCCTTCAGTACCGATACAAATCGATCTACCGTGAAGCTATCTACGAGGCTCAGACACGAAAAACAGTGGGGGATGTTCGTACAATCTCGATCAGCGAACAACGGATCCCGTTCCTTGACAAGGTAAATCAGTGGAACAAATTCTCCGCCTATTCGGGAGGAACCCTCGTCGAGAAGTGCTGTCACTACTTCGATCTGTTCAACCTCTTCGCTGCCTCACGGCCGAAGGCTGTCTACGCTGTCGGATCGCAGGCGGTTAACTACTCGGACTTCTCCTATCAGGGAGAGTCCTCTGATATCATCGACAATGCCTTTGTCATCATTGAGTATGAAAACGGAGTGAAGGCGAACTTCAACCTCTGCATGTTCGCTCCTATGTTCTTTGAAGAACTCACCCTCTGTGGAAGCAACGGGCGCCTTCATGCACAGGAGAAGCAGGACTTCTCTGCCAAACGGGGACTTACCAGTAGTCTCAGTATCGCATGCAACGACGGACAGCCCGCCCGGAACACCGAGACCTTCTACCCTGCGGTCATTGAGGAGATCGGTCACCATGGAGCCACCTTCTTCGAACATGTCAGGTTCATTGAGAACATCAAGGGGATAGAGAATGACTCTGCTTCAGTTGAAGAGGGATTCTGGGCCGTTGTGGTGGGTGCTGCCGCTCAGGAGTCGATCGCAACCGGTCAACGCATTGATATTGAAGCATTTCTTAAGAACGAACAGGTCCCGGTCACACTCTGAAGACCATCGGGGAAGGAGCGAAAGGACATCCGTACACCATCACCTTTCCCCCTCCCTGACTGTCTGAATGCTGCCGCCTCAGGTGAAGAGCATGAAGAGGGCAGTTGATGATTGACAGACAGCACCATGTGTGTTTTACTTACATACAGTAAGTAATATAATATCAGTGAGGCATTGTCCACTGTCTGTTAGAGCAGTCTGAGAGGACCGTACAAGAACTATTAAGAGGGAGCATCATGAAACAACGTATCACACTCGGAGTGGTCGCACTCGCACGAAAGACCTTTGACTACGAAGCAGCACTCGAACTCTACAAAGGGATCCTGAAGGATCTTGCAGCACTTGAAGAGGTAGACCTCATTGCGATCGAGGAACAGGTCATAGAGGTGGAGGACGCGAAAGCGGCAGCCTCGCGCCTCATCGCTGCGCAGATCGATGGCCTGGT
>JAFGUP010000046.1 GCA_016938475.1 Sphaerochaetaceae bacterium | reverse complement strand
GCAGCCAGTTCCAAGTACAGGATAACACTGACTTCAGTCGATTCTCATCTGATCGAACGCCATCTTCGGAGAGCTATGATCCAGATAGGACAACGGCATTTCGTTGAGCCTGATGGAAGCATCGGTCAGGGTCATCATCCCGTCTGCCAGATACTGCCCGGCCATGAACACCAGGTCGTTCATGGAACCGGTCACGTTTCTATTGAGCGTCTTGCAGAACCTGATCTCACTGATCGAAGGCACGATAAGCCGATCATAGATCGTCCGATACCCCTCATCCGCAAGAAACTCTCGAAGAGCATGAAGCAACCGCTTGAATAGAACATCCCAGGATCTGATACCCTCGCCGTATATCATGGTCGAAAAAAGCGAAGCTGTGTTCGTGATCAGAATGTGCTGAACACGCTTGACCCTGAACAGACGGGCTGTCCAATCGGCAAAGGGATTATCATCCAAAGGGAGCGATTCTTCCAGCGGTTCATCAATTTTCTCAGCAAGCCCGGCGGTAAGTCTAACAATCATTTCCACCCTGTTCGACGATCGGGATCATCTTCCGAATTCCACGTAATCAGTAAAGCAGCCGGCGTAAAACGTCCCAAGAAACCTCCTTCCCGAGAAAGGTTCTCAGGTACAATACCAGGAACGCTATGCCGATGACAGGTCTGCAAATTCTTCAACTTATCAACGTATTAACGAACTGAGGCCTGAGAGGATCGACCAGGACGGATCATCTTCTGGATGCTAGAATTCCGTACGGATGATAACTTTCAAGGAAGGCCCCGGTAAGTCCGCTATTGCTCCAATGGTTATCTATTTCTATAATATGACATGTTTGTAATAGAATGGAAATGATATGGCTCGTTTTCAGGAGTTCAGAAGGCTTGCGGAGAAACTGCCGGTAGTTTCTCTTGCCGACCTTGAAACCGTCCTGCCCGGTCTGCGCAGAGAGACACTCTACAGGTGGAGAAAGAGCGGATACATAAATATGGTTGCGCCTGGATTCTATGTACTCGCCGATTCCATCAAGACAGAACAGGACCTTTTCGCAATTGCCTCAAGGTTGTACACCCCTTCTTTTGTATCGCTGGAATCGGCCCTGGCATGGTATGGACTCATTCCGGAAACCCCGCTCGCGGTAACCTCGGTAACCACCAGGAAGACAAGGACAGTTTCCTCCGAGATCGGCGAATTCATCTACAGAACGGTGAAGCCCGCCTGCTGGTTCGGCTACAGCATTGAGGAAACACAAAGCGGAAAGTTCATGATCGCGCGGCCGGAAAGGGCGATAACAGACCTGCTCTACCTCAGGCGGGATCTGAAGACACCGGGGCATTTCATCGAACTGAGACTGAACGAAGAACGACTGGGACCCATAACCGGTGACCTTCTGGAAACTGCCGGGAGATTCCAGAACAGAATGCTGCTTAAGAGGTGTCACATGCTGCTGGAGGTAGTTGAACATGCTGGATCCTGAACTTGTCTATTCGGCGTTTTCCGGTATTCCGAAGGGTTTCAGGAGAGCAATGCTCACCGAATACCTTCAGTGTAAGATCCTGGGATACATCTATGGCTCGGTCCTCTCGAAGGGTCTTGTTTTCATTGGCGGTACGGCTCTTCGAATATTCTACGGCACCAGAAGGTTTTCAGAGGATCTCGATTTCGATTCCATCGATGTTTCCTTTCAGCGGTTCACTGAACTGATGGACACCGTCGGGAAGGAATTCAGGCTGGAGGGTGTGGAGTGCGAAGTTTCGGCAAAGAGGCCCGGCGCGTTCACGGGAACGGTCAGATTCACGGGAATGCTTCAGGAATGGGAACTCACCGCCCACAGGGATGAGGTACTGAGACTGAAGATAGACGCGGAATCGCAGTACTACAGCTACAGCCCGGAGATAAGAATACTCAACCGTTTCGACATAACCGCTACCGTTCCGGTGGCGCCGGACAGCCTTGTCCTGGCGCAGAAGCTGCATGCGATCCTGGAGAGGAACAGAGTAATGGCCAGGGATCTGTACGACTCGGTCTACCTCTTTGGCAGAACCGAACCGGACATGCGATACCTTCTTCAGAAGCAGGGCACAGATAACAGGCGGGAACTGGCAGATAGAATCAACAGAAAGCTGTCCGAACGCGACATCCACTACCTTGCATCCGATCTGGCTCCTTTCCTCCCGGACCGGAAGGAAGTTCAGAAGGTTAAGCTGTTCCCGGACATCCTCAGGAACTGGGCGTTGAACTGATACTCGCAATGTCTTGATAAATCAGCAATGTGAACATTCTTCTCT
>JAFGUP010000310.1 GCA_016938475.1 Sphaerochaetaceae bacterium | reverse complement strand
TCCTGACCTCTGGTCTGCCGCAGGTATCGCACGTCAGCTCAAAGCATACTGGGGAGTTGAAGCTCCTCTCTATGATTTCTTCTCTACTGCTGATGAAACATTCGAGAGTGAGGGAAGGGAGCTTATCGTAGATGCCTCTGCAAAGGAAGTCAGACCGTACTCGATCGGCTTTGCTGCAAAAGGGCACAAGGTAAGTGAGGATGAGCTCGAAGCTTTGATTCAGAGTCAGGAAAAGCTCTGTTCCAATTTTGGAAGAAAACGTAAGACGATTGCGATTGGGATCTATCGCTCCGATTTAATCACCTACCCGGTGCACTACCGAGGAGCAGACCCGGATACGACCAAATTCATCCCACTTGGAATGGATAAGGAACTCACCCTGAGGGAGATCTGCAGTGAGCATCCCAAGGGTAGGGAGTATGGTCCGATTGTAAGTGACAGCAAGGTATTTCCCTATCTTCATGATGACAAGGGCGAAACGCTCAGCTTCCCACCTGTCATAAACAGCGCCCATATCGGGGCTGTTGAGGTAGGGGACGAGAACCTGTTCCTTGAGCTCAGTGGATCAGACCTCCACGATCTCTTGCTTGCAGCCTCCATCCTTGCCTGTGATATGTCCGACTTGGGATATGAGATTCTTCCTGTGAAGGTCTCTTTCCCTGAGGAGACAGAGTTTGGAAGGGAAATTACCGTTCCCTACTACTTCCAGGAACCTATCTCCTGCACGCTCAGCCAGGTCCATAAGACCCTTGGTGAGCCGATGAGTGGAGACGATGCAGTTGCAGCGCTTAAGCGGATGGGCATTTACGCAGTCTATGATGAGGATACCCTCTGGGCAACTGTTCCCGAGTGGAGAAATGACTTCCTTCATCCGGTCGACTTGGTCGAGGATATCATGATCGGCTACGGACTGGAAAACTTCCAGCCTGAGATGCCTCAGGATTTCACGGTTGGACGACTTAGCCCAGCTGAAGAGTTGGGCCGAAAGGTCAAGGACTTGATGGTGGGTCTTGGATTCCAGGAGATGATGTACAACTATCTTGGTTCCAAGCGGGAATACGTGGACAACATGCAGTTCCCTGCTGAAAAATGCATTTTCATCTCCAATCCAATGAGTGAAAACTATGAGGTGGTGCGCCCCTCGGTAATCCCCTCCTTGTTAGAGAGTGAGAGTGTCAGTGCTCATGCTCCTTTCCCGCACAAGATCTTCGAGGTGGGCAAGATTGCCTTCCTCGATGAGAACGAGAACAGCGGGACCACAACCCGCAATAGCCTGGGATTCCTCGCCAGTGACAGTGTGATGGGATACAACGAGGTTTCCTCGATTGTG
>JAFGUP010000045.1 GCA_016938475.1 Sphaerochaetaceae bacterium | reverse complement strand
ATCTTCCTGTCAACCTCAGGATGGACAGTCCCGTATTTGTGCAGGATCGCGTCCATCGAAGCCATATACAGATAGGCGAAGGTGACATTCCTCTTCTCATCGGCAAGAGCGTCCTTGAGGTTCTCAAGGTTTTCCACCTCTCCCGCTTTCCAGTCGGCGAGGAAGAAGTCAACGGAATTCTCGCGTGCATAGTCCATGATCGTGGGAAGGCCGCTGTTTATTCCCCCCTTCTGATAGAGATCCTTCTTCTCGGTATAATCGAACAGCGGAAGGAGCCTGAAGGGCATGTTGTAGATATTGAAATAGCCTGTGTAGTTGAGCCTGCGTCGTATGATCCGCCCTGCGATATTGCGAACCCTGTTCCTGCTCGAAAGAGCTTTGGGAACCAGCCTCATCAACTGGATGAACAGTGAGCCTTTGAAAGGAGAATGCTCGGGATCATAGGCATAGAAGGAGAAATGGCCATGGCGTCGCGGGAGGGCTCCGGTCAGAATGGTAGGGTCGCAGGTGGCACTGTACCCGAAGATCGTTCTCAGATCCTGCTTGTGAACAAGTTCATCATCCAGAAAATGATGATTTTGCAGCAGTTTCCAACCCAGAGCGTCGATAAATATCGAAAGATGTACAGATTCCTTTTTCAAAGCCTACCCCGCATAGCACCGGATGGTACTCACCTCATGAACCGAATGAAGCCAGAGCTTCTTCCTGTGAATTGAACACCTCAATCACCTGATGGAGTCGCACCATCTCGAACAGAACTCTCACCGGCTTGGTAATGTTACAGATCTTCATGTCTCCACCCTTTTTGCCCAGAATCTTGAGACATGAAAGGAACACACCGAGACCGCTGCTGTCGATGAACGTGATTCGGTTCAGATCAAGAATGATATTGGTTTCATCCTCGATGGACTTCTCCAGAGAGGCCTTGAACTCTTTCGCGTTCGCGGCAGTGAGGGTCGTTGCTTCCACTTCTATCACTGTTGCTTCAGGTTTCTTTGTAATGATCATGTCGCCTCCTACAGTAGCATTTTTGTACTATGTGCAGCATCATCATAAACCAGAAAGAGGGAAAAATATAGTTTCATTCGGGTAATTTAACGGTACGGATGAACCTTTCTCATTGCATCAGGGGTTTCCCGCAGGTACGATAGAGGAAAGAGGCCAGTCAATGAAGTCATTATCGAAGTACACCCTGCTGATCATCTCACTTCTGATACTCGGGGGAGCCAGCTGTTCCTCCCGGGGGTCCGGAGAGACCCGCATCTCCCTCTCTACAGCCGCCAGGAATACCCTTGTCGTTGCATTCGATGATGAGTTCGGCACTGTCATGTTCGATCAGGACCCTCTGACCAGCGATACATCCCACTGGAACGTCAACGGAAAGGCACCTGAACAGGTCTACCACCGAAGCCGGAGTATCGATGAGAAGCCGAAAGACTCGAACGGTGAATACCCTGTATCGCGGGCGTACTGGATCTATCTGGTGCTGGACCACGACCTCGTTGCCGGCAAGAACTACCTCATCGAGAGCCCCTACGGGTCGGTCAGTTTCATCTTCAATCCAAAACAGATGATCTGTGAATCGATCAAAGTCAATCAGGTGAGCTATCTCCCCTCTTCCCGGGTACGGTATGCAAACCTGGGAGTCTACATGGGCGACGGAGGATCCATACGGTTTTCCGAGCCACCCCCGTATCAGGTTCTCAGGGCATCGGATCATCACCCGGTCTACTCGGGTACCGCCGAATATCGCGGAGACGACACGTCCGTTTCGCCTGACCGGGTGAGCTCGGGAGAATACGTGTATCGACTGGATCTGAGTGAGGTCCCGCAAGGGGGACCGTACCTCGTCTATCTCGAGGGAGCGGGCATATCCCCACCCTTCTTCATCTCGAACGAAAAGGTGGGAGAGATCGCATCAACCTACGCCCGGTTCCTCTACCATCAGCGCTGCGGCATGGTTCTACAACAGCCGTACAGTGAATTCGAACGCGATGCATGCCATACTCAGGTGAGGGACACACGAGAGCCCTGGAGCGCAAGCGGAAAGATCAGGGCGACAGGCTCACAGCCTCTGATCGAGGTGACCGGAGGCTACCACGATGCGGGGGACTTTGACAGACGCCCCTTTCACGCCATCATCCCGATCCTCATGCTCGGGTACTATGAGGCCTTCCCCTCCCATTTTTCGGACGGACAGTATGACATAGCAGAGTCGGGCAATACCCTCCCCGACCTTCTTGACGAGGCCCTGTGGGGCCTTCTTCTGTGGGAGAACCTCCAGATACTCGATCCCTTGGATGCTCACTACGGGGCGGTGCGGGCCGGAACCGAGACCTCAGGACATCCCGAATACGGGAAGGTCGATTCCGGCACCGACGCCATGGTCTACGGGACATGGGAAGCAACAGGAGAAGTCACAGCCTTCGCTTGCGGCATGATGGCTCAGGCAGCACGGCTGCTCTCAACGTTCGACGGTTTCAGCCAGAGGTCTATAGAGCTCTATCAGAGAGCGCAGCTGGCCTGGCAGGCCCTGCCGGTCTTCTATGATGACATGAGGGAGAAACCGACCGGGGCCGTGATGTATGCGGCCCTGCAGATGGCTCTCGCCACACGGGTGCTGGAACCTGAGAAGGAGAGTGCTATCAGGGAATCAGAAGACCTGTTCATCTCCCTTGCACACGACCTTCTTGTCTCGGACGGCTACTGGCCACAGCAGTATCGGCCCGGCAACAGCATGGCGAAAATCCAGACGGTTCACTTCAGTTCATTTCTTCTCATGAGGGAGAGTTTTGATGAGCAGCTGAGGCAGCAGCTGAGTGAGATTGTCATCAGGCAGGCTGAGAAGGGAGGCTATATGGGCTTTGACCTGTCAATCCCCTTCTACCCGCAGGGAGCGACGAAGGCCTACGGATGGGGAGCCGCGACGGCTCAGGGTCGCTATGGGGACCCCATTGCCTTCGCCTACCGCCTGAGTGAGGATGAACAGAAACGCTCAGACTATCTGTCGATGCTCTCTCAGCTCGCCGACTACGCTCTCGGGTTGAATCCCCTCGGGCAGTCATACGTGACGGGGCTGGGAACGAACCAGGTGAACAGTCCACTCCATCTCGACTCCTACACGGCAAAAGAGGAGGGACTGGGGAACATTCCGGGGCTGCTGATCTATGGGCCCAGTGAAGGGCGGAGCAATGCGGACTATCAGAGAGTCATATCCGACACGCTGTATCCCGAGTGGGAGCAGCTGCCGCTTCAACGCCGCTGGGCGGATGGGTGGTCACTGGTGAACAACAATGAATTTACCGTCTGGGAGACAAGTGTCTGGAACCTGTGCCTCTACGGCGTGCTCTACGATGGGAGTTTCGATTCGCCCTAGGTGTATCTTGCTTGGCAACAGCCTGTCCATAGCGTATAGTATCGATATGAGAATTCTTATCATATCCAATCTCTATCCACCGCATGTCCTGGGCGGCTATGAGATACTCTGCGGCCAGGTCGTCGGCCACCTTACTGCCCGCGGGCATGAGGTCCACGTGCTTACCAGTGATTTCAGGGATGGCACGAGCGGGGAAGATGTCACTAGAAGCCTGAAAGTGTATCAGGATTTTGAAAAGAGTGCCTCCTTCATGCGTACAGCACGGATGCGGACCGCGAGGCACAACTGGAAGGAGACGATGAAACTGCTCAGAGAACGTGAGTTTGATGTGGCGTTCATCTGGAGCCTCCTGCGCCTGACACCGGCAAGCGCACATGCGGTTCAACGTTTCGGACTCCCGACGGTATATACGTTCAATGATGAGAATATCATGAGCTTCAGCTACCACCGATTCTCCCCATCGCTCAAGCAGGCTGTCCATTCCCTTCTCGACCGTCTGTTCCCCCTCACCACCCTGCGGGGTCTCGATTTCTCCCGCACGACCTGTATCAGCCGCATCCTGAAAAGAAACCTTCTGGCCAGGGGCCTCCCTGTGGATACCAGCAGAGTGATCTACCAGGGAATCCCGGTGGAGACCTTCCCCCTGAAAGACGAACCCGGTGTGATGAAAAGACCCGCACGCATTCTCTATGTCGGTCAGCTGCACCCGTACAAGGGAGTTCACACGATCATTGAAGCTCTCACGATCATGGCGGACAGAGAACACGCTGTCCCCTGCTCACTGACGATCGTGGGCAAGGGAACAGAAGAGTATACGCAGTCACTGAAAGAGAAGGCTTTTCGGGCACCCTTCGATGTCGAGTTCACAGGACTGATCGCCCATGACGAGCTTCCAGCCATGTACCGTCAGATGGATATCTTCATCTTCCCATCAATCTGGGAGGAACCCTTCGGTCTGACTCACCTGGAGGCCATGGCCAGCGGCCTGCCGGTCATCAGCACCGTGAACGGAGGTCAGGGTGAGTTCCTGATCGAGGGAGAGAATGCTCTTACCTTCCCACCCGATGATCCTGTCAGCCTCTGTGAGCAACTTGAGAGGCTTACCGGTGATGAGGAGCTGTATGCAGGACTCTGTGAGAGGGGCAGAAAGACGGCAGAGGAGCACTTCTCCTTCGAGAGGTATGTCACCGATCTGGAAGAGCTTCTGGCAGAATCGAGCGCAAATTGAATCCTGAACCGGTCAAGCACCTTCCGTTATCGTCATGATCGTCTCATTGATCGTATGAATTCTCCGTCGAGAGAACGAGCCGGTCATCGCATAGACGATCTGCAGCCCCCGTCCCCGGTCATCCAGGTTGTCGTTGAGTCCGTCGAAGAACTGCTCCATCAGGGGCTCCTTCTCAGGGGGATCCCATTCAACTGCCCCGTCCCGTATGATGACGGTGACCGTTTCTGAGTAGATGACCTCAAGGGCGATCTTCTCCGAATCATGCTTCGGCAGTCCATGCTCGACGATGTTGTTGAGGAACTCGGTGGCCACGAGCCGGGTCTTGAATCCCAGCTCCTCTGAGGCACCCAGTCCTGCAAGGAACGACTGAATCTCCTCTCCCACCTCGTCCACCTGAGAGAGGATCGAGTTGAGTTCTCTGTAGTAACAGAGGCATCTGTTGTTTGAGGGGATACGCTGCAGGGCGATGAAGGAAAAATCATCATCCCTCACGGTGTAGCCCTTCTGTCCTATCAGGTCATACAGGAGGTGAGGTAGCATCAGACAGTTGTTCACTTCAACCGACTCGCTGAGCAGTTTCACGAGGTTTTCCTGCCCCAGAGCGTCGCCGCTTTCGTTGAAAGATTCAAAGACCCCGTCGGTAAGGAGGCATATGACTTCATCCTCACAAAACGAAGTCTCGATCAGATCGGCTTCCTGATAGATAAAGTCCTCCACCCATCCGAGGGGAATCGAACCGGCGGAATCAAGGGACCTCACCTCCCTGGTCGTCAGGTTGTACAGAAGAAGAGGAGGATGCCCCGCATTGAAACTCTTCAGTGCCATGCTCTCAAAATCCACGAGACAATAGTTCATCGTCATATAGTTGTCGTTGAACAGTCTCTTGCTCACAGTAGCGTTTATCTGGGTGAGGATCTGGGCAGGAGTGTCGGGAATCTGATCACTGTGTATGAACATGTTGATGATGGACTTCACAGCAGTCATCGTCAGAGCAGCCTGGACTCCGTGACCGGATATGTCTGCAACATAGACGATATACTGGGCATCCGAGATCCGTACGCAGTCGAACAGATCACCTCCGATGGTGGTCCAGGGAGAGTAGTTGGCGGAAAACAGGATCATATCATCGATCAGCAGCCACGGCGGGAGCATATAGGTTTGAATTGACTGCGCGATCTTCAGATCATCCATGATCCCGGTATAGACTTTCCTGAGTTCATCCGCCGCCTGTTTCCTCTCGATACTATCAGAGATCGAGATGGCATACAGCCTGAACAGGTCGCATTCCACCTGTGACCACACATACTCGCTCGTGCAGTTGCTGAAGGAGAGAAATCCCCAGAATTTCTGCTTTTCAAAAATGGGAAGGACCAGTACAGCTTGTATGTTCTTCTGTTCCAGATGGGATTTCAGCGGGCCGTTTTCCATGTTGGAAGTAATCATCTGTATCAGTTCATTGTTTTTCAGCTTATCAAGGAGAACGGTAGTTTCTAAAGAAGGAAGGCTGAATTCATCCTCAGAGTCATCGAACTCATTCTCAGATCCCTTACTCTGTCTTTCTACTCGTATGATTGTGCCAACTCTGTCATAGATGGCTTGAAAGTAATGTACCCGGTCGATTCCTGTTTCTCGTGCGAACAAGGTAAGGGAATTGGGAAGCGACAGGGAGAAATCGGAGGATTTTATCAGCTCCTGAGTCGCAAGGGTGATCGCATTGGACAGGCGGTCCCGCAACTGAAGTTTTCTTTCCAGCTTAACCCGCTCTGTGATATCGATGGCGATTCCCCGGAAACCGGTGAAATCGCTGCCGCTTCGGATCGGGGAGAGGGTCAGGTTGACCATGAACGTCTGGTTTCGACTGTTCCTCATCCAGAAATCACCACTGGTCATCGTCTCGCCCATCTCACACTTGTGAAGCAGTTCCAGGACATCCTCGCGTGTGGACTCGGGAAAGAAATCAAAGAGTGACTTCGGTCTGAATTCATCTGAATCTATCTGCTTGAATATCTCCTGAGTCCTTTTATTGAAGTAGGTCACTCTGTACTGGGTATCGAGTTCAAGGATCAGTCCTGGCAGCAGGTTAGCCATCTCCATGAACTGTTTGCTGCTCTTTTTCAGTTCAGTGTTCTGCAGGCATGCCTTACATGCCGTTCCCAGCTTATGGTTGATAGGACGAAGAGCATCAAGAAGAGGCTCCTCTATCTTCCCCTCACTCTTGTGGAGAACAAGAATTCCGATATCCGAGATGCTCATCACATAGTAGATACCCTCCTCATCTTTCGAGTCGTGAGTGATGATGTCGCCCGAAAAATCGTGATGAAGCAGTTCCTGATAGAGGGCCTTGAACGAAGCTTGCGATTCGATATTTCTTGGTATGGAGAAAGCGTTCGAAAGAGAGAACGTCGATGAATCGATCGGGTCAACGAGGAGAACCGCACCCATCGAACAGTCAAGTTCTCCTATGTACATAGCCAGAGACCGTCCCAGCATCTTCCTCAGATCGAGGGACTCCCCGATCGGCAGCAGGATATTGTAACAGATCTGATCGATACGTTGTGTGTTCATGCTATGAGGTTCTCCATCTAGTCCAGATACACGCTCCTGACTTTCGTAAGGATGATTCCGTGCAGGGGGGTCGGTGTCTTCTTCAGACGCTTCAGGGATTTCTGAATCTGCGGCGGTCTGAGCATATCGCAGGCAGTGACGAACAACAGTGCATCCGAATAGGTGGAAAGGATCTCTGAATCCACACACTCCTCTACAGGAGCACCTTCAATGATGATGATGGAGTACATCTGCTTGAGCTCCTCCATCAGAGCTGCCATGCGGGCTGACTGGAGCAGGTCGGGGATGACAGCCTTCTCGTTTCTCAGAATCACATCAACTCCGGGAAGGACCGTCTGATTGATGATCTCTTCGGCAGAAGAGACCCGGTAGGAAAGGTATTCACCGATCCCGTCAGGATGTTCCTCCAGCGATTCAGGAATACAGTAGGCATGGAAGGGAGAGGGTGTCTCAGTGGCCCTGATCTGGGCATCGATTATGAGCACGTGCTCGTCCTGACGACCATAGACGGCTGCCAGGTTAATAGCTAAGGTGCTTTTACCTTCACCTTTCGAAGTGCTTGTGGTGAGGAACGTCGTACCGTGCTGTGGGTGCTGCAGCCTGAGCTGTCGGGCGAATATCCTGTACAACTCGATATGAACCGATTCACGGTTCTCTCCCGGCACCAGTGATGGTGAAGAACTGCTGCGAAGGTAGGGAATGATCGCCGCAACGTCCATGTTCAGTTTCTGTTTCGCATCAGGCCCTGATTTGATACTCGTGTCGGTGATGATCCGCACCAGCATGATGATGAATCCGAGCAGGAAGACGAGGAAGGCGACTGCTATCGCTATCATCCGTTTGTTCGATTCCAGAGGATACAGCGGGACCGGTGCCTCGCTGATAATGGAGAACTCACTGTGGTCGGTCTCGGAGACGATCCTATAGCTGTTGAGGATCTTGTCAAGTCCGCGCGATTCGGCCTGAAGAGAGATCACCTCACCGTTGAGGGCATCATAGGTCTGACGCAGTGTCGGAAGGTCGATGTAGTTTTCGGTCAGATCCTCATAGCGGAGCTTGTTCGCCTTTATCCGCAGTTCCAGTCTGAGCAGTTCAAGCTCGTTTTCAAGGAGCGTATACTTGATCTTCTGAAGGTATTCATTGTCATTGATGTTTGTTTCAGTTCCCTTTGTAGGAAGAGCCCTGATCGACTCCATCTCCTGCTTCACCTTCTCTATGTCTTCGGTCTTGGTGATCTGTGCCTGTCTCAATTGGTAATCATAGTAGGCACTCAGATACTCACTGCGGGTGATAAGTCCCCTCACGTACTGACTCTCGGCAATCGTAAGCAGGTCCTTCAGCCTGGCCAGTTCTATCGGGTCCACGATATCTGCCCTGATGCTTTCTATCTTCTCACTCAGCTGGTTGATCCTTGAAGCTGCCTCATCAGCGGTGATTCCCGATACCGTATCGTCCTCGATGGTATTCTCTTCGGTCTGCAGCTCAGCCTGTTCTATGCTTTTCACTTCCGCCTCAACCCGGGCGATTCTTTGGTGATAGATTTCAATCTGGTCTTCATCTTCGCGGATGACGCGTTCCAGGTCGGCCATCTCGGTTGCGTAGGAGGTCGTCTGAGTCTCGATATCCTTGATACCGTTGGTTTCGATGAAGTCGGCGAAAGCCTGTTTTGCCTCAGCCAGTTCCTGATTCGATGCCGAGGCCTGTTTCTGTATCAGGTCGAACTGCTCCTGGATCTCTGTGGCGATCCGCGCATCGATCGTCTCAAGAAAGATGTCCCGTATCGTGTTGGCGATGAGCTGGGATTCCGTCTGGTCCTCGGACTGGGCGGATATGAACATGAGGTTCGTGTCACGGGCGACCCACACATCGATCGAGGAACCAATCTGCTGCAGCGAACGTTCGAGGGAGAGTCTCTTTCTCAGTTCCTCGAGGTTCGGCTGTGTCTTCACCATATTGACTCTGTTCCAGATGGAGTTCTCGGTGATTTCGACCCTGCGCTGACCTGCCCCCTGTTCGTAGCTGAGTTCGGTCCCCTCGCCGATACTCTGATAGATCCTGAAGGTATCAGGGACATATGACTCGATCGGCTGAAAGAACAGCACTGTCGTCGACTCGTACATCTGGGAACCGAAGTAGAGAGCTGCTCCCACACCGAGGGCGCAGGCGAGAATGAACAGAAGGATCAGCCACCAGATCTTAAGCAGCAGAGTCTTGAGAACGGTTTTCAATTCAATCGGAAGTCTGAATTCTTCCTGTGCTGCTGCCGGTTCACTGTCCATCTATCAACTCCTGCTCCTCCGAAAGGCGAGTTTCGACCGCACTTTCTGTTTCATGGCCCTGTCCACCGAGAATATCCAGAACAGTATGAGGTAGATACCTATTCCCGGGATGCTCTTTACCATCATATCCCACAGACTGTGCACAGGAAAGTAGTATTTCACAAGAAAGCCGATTCCCGCCAGCACCACACCGGGGATGATGACCGGCAGATACACTTTTGTCAGGTAGTAATGGTAGGGGAAGTCATAGAGGCGGGAAGCCCTGTGCAGGGTGAAAATGACGTTGTTGATGATCACTGAGATCAGGGTGCCCAGCGCGATCCCCGTCAGGCCGAGGAATCTCACGAGAATCAGGGAAACACCCAGATTGACAATGATGCTGGTGATTGAGATCTTTGCGGTGAAGGCATGGTCTCCGGTCATCATGAGGACGTTTGAGGCGATGAGTTCCGGTATCGTTACCAGGAAGGCAGTCATAAGGATAAACAACGGAACTGCGGCATCGAGGAACTGCGGTCCCACCCAGTAGGTGAGAAGCTCCTCACCGAAGGCATAGATGGTGAAGGTAATCAGTGCTCCTGTGGCTGTGATATAGGTGGAGAGGTCGAGAAGCAGGTATCTGATGGCTCCATGTTCCTGTTTCTCCTTCAGCTCACTGATCAGGGGGGTAAGTACATTCACCAGTTGCTTTGAGAGGAGGAAGGAATATTCGTGTATTTTCTGTGCCACTGCATAGATCCCGACCAGTTCGAGGTTCAGTGCCAGCTGAACGATCAGCGTGTCGGTCTGAAACAGGACGAGACCTGCGACGGTTGTGATAAAGGAGTAGATGCTGAACGAGAGCGCCTCTCTTACATACTGTTTCTTCACCTTCTTCAGCGACAGGGAGAGTTTCTCTGTCTTTCTGCGAGCGAAGAAGAGATACAGCAGGTTCTCGGCGAAGAAGGCCAGGCAGTTCACCGAGGCAAGCCCCACCACACCGAGACCCTGTTCCAAGGCCAGGTAGGCAGAGGATGCATACACCACCGTACTGAGGATCTGGATGATATTGATCAGATAGATTCTCTGTTCTCCGAACAGGACTCCCTTGAACAGACTCATCGGGATCTGGATCAGCAGCGAGCGTACTCCGAGGATGAGCAGGATGGTAACGGCTACAGGGACCAGTTCGGACGGGATAGAAAAGAGTCTTCCGTAGAAAAGGGAGAAGAGCACAAGAACCGCCATGCCCGCCAGGGCAAGCATGATGTAGATGAACAGGACCGTTGACAGGATAGCGTTGCGGTACTCTATCTTCCCGTTGATCCGTGCCTCTCCTGTCCACTTCACGACACCAAGACCGAAGCCGAAGTCGAGCAGGGAGAAAAATCCGATGATCGAGAAACTGAGAGCCCACAGACCGTAGATCTCCTGTCCGAGGCTCCTGATGATGAAAGGAATCAGCCAGAACGAAATGACGATTGTCAGAAAGAACCTGAAATAGTTTGTCAGCGCGTTTATCGTTGTCACTCGCACTCTCGTGGTATTACTCATGTGATAGGTCCTTCCTTTGTTTCTTCTCGTTCCCCACACGCATGATCAATGCCTGAGAGAATGCTGAAGCCACTGTAAGCTGATAGAGAACGGGAGACTGCCGTAATACCCATTCATACATCCCGATGGCGAACACGGCAGTGAATCCTACCACGAGAGCCAGCAGCAGCCGCTGTTCATTGCTCTTCCAGAAGATGCCGTGCACGAACATCGAAAGGATGAAGATGAGGATGATGGAGATGAAGGCATACATCCCCCACCAGCCCATCTCCGCTGCAGTAAGGAGATAGATGTGGTGGGCCACGCCCGCCTGCTCCTCGTATTTCATGACCGAGATATGCTGTCGATAGTCTTCGTTGTCCGTGAGGACCTGTGAGTACTGATTGAGTCCCACTCCGGTGCTGTAGTCGTCTGCCATCATGATAGCCGCGACCTCGAATTCGTTTCTCGCTTCCTCACTCTCCTCGGGAGCATTGAGGAAGCGGTCTATCACCGTATCGATGACCATCAGGCCTCCTGCTATCATACAGAGTGTCAGGAAGATCGTTGTATATCTGATCCGCGTGCTCTTTTTGCGGAAGTTCGCGATGATCAGAGATGCAACAAGAGAGCCCGCCGCCGTGACGATTCCTGTGCGGGAACCGGTCGACAATATCGCTACGGTCATCCCCAGGGTCGATGTCAGCGCAATAATGAACGGTACAGGTTTCAGTTCAGTGTCAGTGAGCACCCAGACCATGATCGCACACAGGAAGAAGAGTGCGAAGGAGGGGACGGTGTTGGAATGGTCGAAGAAGGCGAATATCCGGTATATCCCGTCAAGGTACTTCTGCTTGAGAGCGATGAGGGTAAGAATCAGGGCAGTGATGGAATAGGAGGCCATCAGGACCCGTATCGAGGTTCTGCTGTACTCCTCGGTGGCGAAGAAGTTGGAGATGCACCAGTACATCAGTCCCATCCTGAACAGCTGCCAGACGACGAACCACCCGTATATCCGGTACTCGGAGCGGTAGACGTTGATGATGGAGAACACGAAGAAGGCAAAAAGCAGCATCGTGAACCGGGGTTTCCAGACGATCCTGCTTCCGGTGCTCAGCAGCATCCCGATGATCAGCCCCACAGCAATGATGTCGGCAATGGTGATCTCGAAGCCTCTCACCGGTCCTCTGTAGTGTTCCATGGACATGAGGTTGATACTGAATTGTGAGTTAAAGAGAAAGCTGGTGACCATGGCAATCAGAGCGAGGTACTTGAGCTTCTTTGAGAAAGCTGTCGCTCCTGCGATCACCGGGATCCCTACAATCAGCGCCAGATAAAACAGTAGGAACTTCATATGCACATCATCATATCACGAATCGAATCATTCAGGAACGTTTTGTGCACTACGAATATCGTTGACTGCAGCGCCGATGACGACTACACTCGAACCATCTCATTGAATCCTTTCCAATGTTCCTGTGTGCTTCATTCGTTTCTACAATACTATTGCTGTGAACGGACATTGAGGTAGACCATACAGGAGAAGACCGATCCACATGGGAAAAGAGAGACACAGACACGCTCTGCACCTCGAAATCGACGGGTATCCGTTGAGTGACCGGTTCAGGAATGACTGGAAGCGGATATACGAAACACAGGACAGTATCTCACCCTTCTCCACCCTAGAGTGGATCGAAGCGGGAATAGACACTTACGTACCGGAAACCAAAACGATCTACCCGATACGGTTCGTCGACCACAGCGGTACGACCCGTGCAATCTGCATCCTCAGGAACATTGTATTCAGGGAGTCCCGATCTGCTTCGCTGTGGCCCCTGCACGAACTCAGAAGCATCGACTTTAATTCCCAGCGCACCATCCCGATCCTGGCTGAGGATGCATCCTGTCTCTCTGATGCGGTGGAAGCACTTCTTTCGACACAAGAGATCAAGTTCGATATCTGTGACCTGTTCAAGGTGGACCTACAGGGGAACGACCCGTTTGAAGAGCTCTCGATTCCCTGCAATTCCTACTGTGCGAAACGGTTCTCGGTATATGACCTGCAGCCCCGTTTCCTCTTCTCTGGCGACTGGGAGAGCTACCTGATGGCACGGACACAGGGACACCGCAAGAAAATCAGACGGTATACACGAAAACTGAAGGAGGCCTACCCTGACTACCGTTTCACCCGCCTGAGGACAGCCGGACAGATTGCCGAATACGGATCTGAAAAGTGCATGGAGGAGATCCATGCTCTCTTCTCGAAAAGCTGGCAGGCCAGAGAGCTGAAGGAGAAACGTAAGGAATCCCTCACGCTGTACCGTGACTTCTATACAAGGGTTTTCACCACATTCTACCCGCTTGGTCAGATTGATCTAGCGCTGTTACATGCCGACGGCCGTCTTCTTGCCTTCGATATGAGTCTCAATTTCGAGGGACATATCTACATGCTGTACGGGGCATACGACCCGGAGTACCAGGAGCGCTCCCCGGGGACTGCCAATCTGGTTGAGATCCTTCGTACAGGATTTGAACAGCAGGATGTCGTGCTTGAGTTCGGAGGCGGTTTTCTCGAATACAAACGGATATGGGCCAACGATGAGAAACGCTCGTATCAGGTGTCGATTGCAAGAAAAACCCTGCGGGGCCGTCTATCGGCACTCCTGTGGAAGGTCGGAGGGCAGAACACCTGAGGGGCACAGAGAACATAGAGGAAAACGATACAGAAAGAGGAAGGGCTGTCATCTGGTCCTTCGTGCGATCCGACGATTCCTGCCGACTCATGCGCTTGTCAGTAAGGAGTTGAACAGGTGTGCCGATCTATCGTCAGCGAACGTTCAGCTCTAGCAATCCCGACCCTCGATGCCCGCTCGAGTATGGTTCAGTAGAGGAACCCGAACAGCCAGAGGGGGATTGTCCTGCCGTGCCCTACT
>JAFGUP010000309.1 GCA_016938475.1 Sphaerochaetaceae bacterium | reverse complement strand
AGTGAAGGATAAGTTTGATAAGGACCAATGTGCATTGGTGGAAAAAATGTTATCTATCATGGCCAATCCAGTTCGTTTCCATATCCTTTGTGCTCTGGAGAGGGCTCCTTTTTCTGTATCGGAGCTGATGGTAGTAAGTGATAGTCGAAGCTCAAATGTTTCCCAACAACTGAAAATCATGACACTTGCCGGGTATATCAGCAAAGAACGGCAAGGCAAGCAGATTATCTATACGCTCAAAGACAATCGGATACGGGAATTGATCCACAAACTTGAGGAACTATTCGGGGATACTTGAAGCAAAAGTAGTACTCCAGCCGTAGTATGGGTACCGGAACCCATAATGGGATGCCGGAAAAGGAGTATCTATGAATAATTTGAATTCTGTCCTTATTGAAGGGAATCTTACCCATGACCCGGATGTAAACGTGACCGGGAACGGGACAAGTGTCTGCAATTTCTCGGTAGCTACCAACAGGTTCTACAGGAACAAGGAGAAGGAGGTGGTACAGGAGACCCTGTTTCTTGCGGTAGAATCCTGGGGAAATCTGGCGGAGACCTGCGGGACGTATCTCTCCAAGGGAAAAAAGGTGAGAGTAGTCGGTCGGCTCAAGCAGAACAGGTGGAAGAATGAGGAGGGGGAGGACAAGGAACGGTACGTTGTCGTTGCTGAACACGTAGATTTTTCCGTGGCCACTGACTGAACGGTATCATGATCTCTCAGGCTCTTCACACCAGCTTTCATCGAGCTGGTGTTCTCTGTCTGTGTGTTGATTATGGAGTTTCGGTAAATTCTTTCCTTCCTCACACTCTGATCAGTTGTCTTCCTGCCTGACAGCAGACATATTGATACACATGAAACACATATTCGTGGTAGAAGACCACACTTCGATTCGAGAGAGCATCGGCTCGTATCTTGAGCTCTCAGGATACTCGGTATCCCTGTTTCCCCTCATCAGCGAAGCTCAGACTGCTTTCGCCCACACTACTCCTGACCTGCTCATTCAGGATGTGATGATGAGCGACGGCGACGGATTTTCTTTCGTGAAACAGCTGAGAACCCGTTACGCCTTCCCGATCGTGTTCGTGACAGCCAGGAATGCAGAGAGTGACCGTATCATGGGCTTCGAACTGGGCTGTGATGATTACCTCGTGAAACCGTTCTCTCCGAAGGAGCTGATACTCAGGGTCGAGGCTATATTCCGGAGGGTTGAAGGAGTCGGCAAGGAGGAGGAGGCGAGTGAGTCCGTGTGGGTTCTCGGGTCCTCTTCACTGAAAATCAATGAGGTGGGGCATGCTGTGTCGCTCGATGGGTACGAGCTGGAGCTCACTGCTGCTGAATGGAGGATTCTCATGCACCTGATCTCTCATGCGGGTAGCGTTGTATCCCGTGCACAGATACTGGAATCATGCTTTTCGTATACCTTCGAATCATACGACAGGATCGTTGACACCCACATCAAGAATATCAGGTCAAAGATCGGGAGCTCCAGCAGCGCCTGGGTGGAAACCGTGAGGGGCTACGGATATAAGTTTGCGGGAACGCACGCCCAAAGAGACCTGCGATGCCGGCAATGAAACTACCGAGATCAGGAAGATGGAAGAACAGCCTCTTTTTCCGTCTGTTCCTATCCATCATGGCCGTGACAGTACTCATTCTCATTGTTCAGATGGTGGTGATGGTTGCTATGCTTCGCAACCAGTCAAAACAGTTCGCCGATGAGGCCTTTTCATCATATGAACAGCGTCTGAGCGCGTTTCTCGAACTATCAGGCGGGCAAAGATGGACGATAGAGACAGTCGGACCGCTTGTACTGATGGCGGCCGATGACAGAATTCTCGGTCTGGTTCTCCGTGATGCCCAGCATGATGCTGTAATCGCACTCGGAAAGACTCCTCAGGGGATCATCGTCGATGAGAACCCTGATATGATTCCAGGTCAGGGGGAGCGTTTCAAAAGTGAGGATCCGCAGAGCATCCTCTCTGGTATCGATCAGGAAATACTGTCATCACTGTGGGATGATTACGATGATTCCAGTCCATTCACACCGGAACAGAATGTAGTGGGTTCCATTCTGCTGTATGCTGATGATGATCGAGCAGAGGTGATAGGAAGTGTGGACGTTCTTGTGCTGAGTCCCGTGGTCTATGCGATGAAAGCCCAGCTGCTACGTAAAGTGCTGCTGGGGTTCACCATCACCATACCGGTCGCCCTTGTCATCGCATTGCTCGGAGCACATGGCATTGCCCGAGGAGTTTCCAGTCGAGCAGAGAAGATCTCCCGTTCGGTGAGTTCTGTTGCACTCGGTGCCTGGAGTGAACCTACATACCATACGAGTTATTCCGAGCTGAGCCGGATAGGGCAGTCGGTGGATGCCCTCAAGGAACAGCTGGCCGGACATGAGAGGATGAGGCAGCAGTGGCTGAGAAGTATCGCTCACGATCTCAATACACCGGTCACTGCATTGAAGCTCTCTATCGACAGAGCATCTGACGGACTCATCCCCCTTGATACGGATTTTACCGACAAGCTGCGCAAGGAGGTTCAGGAGCTTGAACATCGAGTGGGGTCGGTGCTAACTCTTGCCTCGATGGAATCTCCTGATTTCCACCTACGAAAGGAACCGGTCGATGTCCTCGATTTTGTTGATGAGGTGCTTTCAGCAAGGAGTGAGGGGAACCCCCTGGTACTGGATGTCAACGTGGAAACCATCATCGGTGACCGCAGACTGCTTCTGCTCGTTGCACGCGAAGCGATACAGAATGCGTGCAAGTATGGGGATCAGGGTGCTGAACTGAGATGGTCTATCACCTTCCGGGAGGGGTTGAACGTCATTGAGTTCTCTCATGAGGGGTCTCTCGGCACCGAGGACCCGCAACAGCTCTTCGAGCCGTGGTACAGGGCAGATCATTCACGCTCTCAATCAGGTTCCGGGATGGGGCTTGCCATCATCCGTCAGATCATGATGGCACATGGAGGGCACGCCGAACTTTCACAGGACGGACCTCGAGTCTCTCTTACATTACAATGGCCCTCTTCAATGACGGATCTCTCCACCTGAACCACACAGAAAAACACCTACTGTACAGAGAATCTCCCTCTTCACCACACTCCTCGGTGCAATCATGTAAGCATAAAAACTTATTAGATGGAGATGATCTTGATGAAAAAAAGTATTGTTCTTGTTGCCGTTCTGGCTTTTGTTGTTGGTAGTGTCTTTGCAGAAGCAAATTTCTCAGGTACCTTCAGTTTCGATTACGTTACGCAGATGGATGGAACTGTAAGTGCAAATGGTGCGGATGCTGATACACGTGCTGCTGAGTTGTTCCTCGGAGTTTCTGAAGAGACCTGGGACCTCGATATCCGCACGGTGACTGATGCGGGCTCGAAGATCGGTGATGTCGATGCGACTGCCACACTGAAGATCAACGCTATCCTTGACACCGTAGATGTGACTCTCCCGGTTGCCGTAAACGCATTCGTCGGAAACCAGAGGTACGCGGGCTCGTCGGTATATGCCGACCCCAGTGGAGCAGAAGGGGATTATGCGTTCCTGTCAGCTGATATCCAGCGTGTGAACCTTCCCTTAGGAGCGAGCGTCTCGTACGAAGATATCGTCACGGTGAAGGCAGGTTTCGATCTCATAGACGAGGGGATGTTCCTCAGTGCGGTTGTCAAGCCTGTAGAGGGTATCTCCGTCGCATTCAACATCGTCGATGAAGCGGACTTTGATCTCTATCAGGTCACGGGTGTCGGGATCAGCACAAGTGCGGCTGCTGATATCGCAGTTCTTGCCGGGCTTGATTTTGATCTCAGTGTATCAGCATCCGGCTGGTTCGCGGTCGATGATGACACAAAGAACAACTACTTCGCAACCGTGAGTGGTGGTGTCGATTCCGTTTCCCTCTTCGCTGAATACACGAACGAGCAGGAGGTCAGCAACCTGTTCTTCGGCGGCAGATATACCATCTCAGAAGCTCTCAACACCTCGGTCGGTATCGGATTCGAAGATCTGGATGATGCTGAGGTCGGTGCATGGGTCCGGGCTGCCTATACCATCGCCGATATCAGTACCTTCGTCGAATACGGCTTCTCTGGTGATGGCGATGATGAATCAGAACACTATATCCAGACTGGTCTGAGCTTCTCTTTCTGATTGTTATGAGGTGATGCACTCTCCTGTCCTCTAACCAGGAGGCATCTTCCTCCAGAACATATGTTTTTCGTTATACAATTTCTCCCCCCGGCACCGTTGGTGAGGGGGGAGGAGCTTTTTT
>JAFGUP010000308.1 GCA_016938475.1 Sphaerochaetaceae bacterium | reverse complement strand
CAATCACGAGTTAACACCGGTTTTTACTGGAAGCTCCTCACCAGGATACACTTCTTCTCTGAAGCAGGATTCAGATCGCTTGACATTAACCTAACCTCTATCTCAGGAACATCATCTTTCCTGGAACATAGTCTGCGCAAGGCTCACTCACTAATTCCTGAGGTGCTGGAGGTGGGGATGTAAACTCCTCTCATTGTTCCTCAAGGAAAGTACCTAACGCGCCAAAGATTGGATATCAAAGATTTTGTTTCTATTTTCCCATTGCGCTGATGACACAAATAATTCTATTCTGAGAATGCAAAGATTAGCCTGATTCAGTCTATTATGCCAGGTCGTTCCAGTTTCTTGGCTCCCTGCTAAACACCCTCGAAAACCCAGTGAACGGATACTGTCGGAATAGTTCACTAATCGGGTTCAAATTCTGTCCCTGCTGAAGAAATGGGGACGAAGGAATCATCTCTCGTCCCCACTCTCTTTAGCTTGAGAGTATATGAGCATACTCCAGGTGAAGTATCCATACGATCGGGTTCTGCCATTCCAGGTAAAGGGCTGTGTTTCCTGTCCCCCCTGCTACCAGTCTTTCGCCAAGAACTCTGGTAAATTAGCATGTATGATGCCGCTTCTCGATGGGAATTCTCTGTCCATTGAAAGGACCATCTTGGGATAGTTGTCTCGGATCGATTCAAGTGCCGAATCCTCTCTCTCTATCGTCTCGGGTGATGTAAGATGATAAGCAACCTGGATGTATAATGTCTCATCGATCAAGTCCCACTACATCTGTGACTTCAATACAGCTCCAAACTGAGACCGCTTTAATTCTTTCCATCCTCCAAGCACCCTGCGCTGCTGGCACGTACTTCCAGTGTGAAGAAGCAATAGGGACATGTATCAAATCGGCTTCAAAACCGGTCCCCTCTACCAAACCAAGTTCAGAGGTGTTCAGCACTTCCAAAGGCATAACGTCTTTGACTTTGGTGGGTTGAAAGCCTTCCTGGGAATCAGAGACCAAGCATCGTAGGAAATTGCATGCAAGCAACAAGAAAAACATATCAGTATTCCAAACGCTATGAAAATGAGCAATAGAGAGCCATGGATTTGATTCATCCAGAAGGTCGTCCCAGCAAATGTCTATCATATGGAAAGTTATTGGAATCTTCGCTTTAAGTAAAATGTACCCTGTACAGAACCATCATGTCCATTGCAGAGATACTCGGCCGGAAATGGCAAGACAATGCAGAATACCTGAACGCATGCAGAATGAAAAGTAACACTCTGGAATACGACTATGCAGGTTGGGCGACTAAGGGGGGAGTAAAGGAACTCCTGGATTTTCTAGGAAACTTCTGAGAGGAAGTCCGGAACCGATTGTGTACAGAACACCCGGAACTCCTCTAGGTGCTCTCTCATAGATGAGCAACTAGCTTCACTTCGGCAAGCTTAGGGTCAACGCACAAGCTGACCATTGGTCAGACTCGGTTTTTGACTGAAGGTCGGAATCAGCATCATCATCACGATAGAATTGCCCCGGTAAGCGGGAACATATTCTTCATGGCGGGTCGCTCGCATCGGAGTTGGAACATGTTTTCCGGTCATAAAGGATCTCTCAAAGATACCAACAGCCCTGAATTGGAACGCAGCTCTTGAGCGGCTTCCACGCTTCGGTAACTGCCGAACCCGATAATTTATGCTTGCATTCTGCTCAAAGTTTCAGTATGGAATACTGTAAGATGATAGGTGTGAGAGTGCCTTTTGGACTAGAGGTCCTTCTTTGAAAACAGTCTCTTTCTTTCTTTTTGTAATTCCGATACTGCCCTTGAATCTGAAGGCCTTCACGGAGACTCAGACAGACTGGTCAGGCGGACCAGGCAACTGGGGACCTGTTACGGGCTGGGAGGATGAGTTCTACGAGAGCAGTTACGTTCTCTGGCGGCGCGCAGTCGACAAGATCACCCTTTCTACGGTTTCGGAGCATCTTGTTTCAGCGAACAGGCAGGGAGTCTTCAATATTGTGGCTGCAGATATCGACGGTGATGGTGATCTTGATATCGTTGCCAGCAGCACAGCAACATACGATCTTTTTTACTGCGAGAACGCTGATGGCTTAGGCACTCTGTGGCAAGGGCACCTTATCGATGGCGGGAAGACCCACCCCGTATGGGTGCATGCTGATGACATAAATGGAGATGGTTACATAGATGTTATCTGCACCGATAAATGGGAGTGTGTTCAGTGGTACGAGAATGTCGGCGGTACAGGTCATATCTGGAGTGTACACGATATCTCTACATACTGGAAGCCTGATCATATTGATTCCGGAGATCTTGATGGTGATGGCGATGTTGACGTTGTCTGTAATTACTTGCGCTGGTTTGAGAACGTCGACGGTGCTGGGACACAGTGGTCCTGCCATGTCTTCAGTGGAAGAGGGTCCCAGGCGGTTGAAGTAGCGGATATAGACGGGGATTCCGATCTCGACATCGTAGACGTTTACTATTACCCTGGCAATAATGTAGCATGGTATGAGAATGACGGTACAGGCTCGTTTGCGTCGCGGGATATAGATGTTGATTTCCGATACGCCTGGTCTGTGTGCTGTGGTGACGTCAATCAGGACGGTCGAATTGATGTTGTTGCGACGGCTACCTCTGGAAACAATGGTACAGTATGGTACGAGAACCCTCTTGGTGAAGACGATCTCTGGACCCGACACGAAGTCGGCAATGCGAGCAGTAAATCTGCTTGCTGTGGCGACTTGAATTCGGACGGATACATGGACATAGTCGGAGCCAGTCTCGGTGCAGGCAGAGTAACCTGGTTCAGGAACCAGGACGGCACCGGCACCCAGTGGGAGGAAATCAACCTCGTTGACGATTATGGAATGCCGGTGTGTGTGATAACGGGCGATATCGACGGTGATGGAAACCAAGACGCTGTGGGGGTTTCATCTAGCGGAATGGAGATCTGCTGGTGGAACATAGCGGACACAACTCATGCCGGCACTCTCGTATCATCAGTTCTCGAAGTAGCGGAAGATCCGTCCTGGTTGTATTCCTCTTACTCCTCTATAACACCGGAAGGGACACAGGTCGGATTCCAGTTCAGAACGTCTGACGATCCATACAATATGGGAGTATGGTCAGACACTCTCTGGGCTCCAGGCAGCATTGCCGGTCTTGTCCCAGATGGCAAGGATTACATTCAGTACAAGGCGATTCTGACAACAGAGTCCATCAGGTTCAGGCCGATTCTTCACGAGTTGAACCTGGAGTGGGAGGAATACTCCTCTGCTTCCCAACATGAACCGGATCAGAACTCGTTTGATATCTGCAATCCATCTCGCAACGGAGCTTCTGTCGAAATCCATCTTGCACAAGCCGAAACGGTCGACATCAGAGCATACGATCTCTCAGGAAGACTGGTCTTCAGTAGTTCTGAATACTACACGCAGGACAATCATACGGTCGAACTGGGACTGTCATGTTCCGGGGTCTATGTGATCGATCTGACTGCAGGGGAGACTCACATAACAACACTTTACACAGTGCTCGAGTGAGAAGCAGGATCACCGTCACATAGTCGAAAACTCATTATGATGTTCTCTTGATTGCCTTCCTCAACCAAAGACTATAATGACCTTTTGATCCCGAAAACTGGACACATTCAAGTTCAGGGATCATTCTTACCGAAGGAGGTAGGGATGGGCAGGAAGAGGTATTCGGAAGAACAGATCATCTTTGCCTTGAAGCAGGCTGATTCGCTGAATGGATTTCATCCCAGCGACCATCTTTCAGATGGTAAAGCCTGCGGGGCAATCTCGACCCCGACTTCATCTTTGTGAAACTCCGGCTTCATTACACCATCGTGTCCATCAAGAGTAGGATACAGCAGTATCGTCCATTGTGCTGCATCATCCTCCGAAGCGGCCTCCGCATGCCGGAGGACCCAGAATACGGGCGGAACAGGCCGCGAGGATTATCTTGACAACATCTCCTGGAAGGAACGGTATGACCCCGACCATGAGCAGCCGACCGGTTCCTGGAAAATATCCATCGGCGGTACGCTGCCATAAGGCCAGCTGCAGTATACCGGGCATGTATATGAAAAGCGCCGTTGATAAAGCCATGATTGCGAAGAGCCTGGGTATTGTCCTCCATGCCGGATATCTCTCGATCATTCGACCGATGAAGAGGGCGGCCGGGATGAAACCTATGAGATATCCTCCCGTTGGACCGCTCATCACATTCATTCCGGCGGTGAACCCGGTGAACCATGGCACACCGGCAGTTCCCAGTGCAACATAGAACACCTGGCTCAACGCACCGAAACGGCCGCCCAGCATGATCCCGGAAAGAAGCACTGCGAACACCTGCCCTGTTATCGGGACCGGAGTCCATGGCAGGGGGAACCTTATCTGGGCCATAATTCCAGTGGCCAGCGCCATCAGGACTGAGAGCGCCAGCTTCCTTTCAAGGGAAAGGCCGTCCCTGCTTCGAAAAACGTCTGTTCTGAACCTGTCGTACTGCTCAAGAGCTCCTGATACCTGCATCATCCCCTCCTGTAAACCTATTCTTAATCTCAGGTGAACAATCGGTCGCAACAGGGCTGGTATATAACGGGTCAGCGGATGGAAGGGAATGGTGAAGAGCAAAGGATATCGTCGAGCGCGAGAAGGCTTGCTGTTAAAGGACAGTCATCGACGGGAAGAGGGTCTTCATACCTCCACCAGGTTTCCTGGAAAGAGCCGTAACGATTGGCACATTGGTAAAACCGCCTGAAAACGGGTCCCCGGCTACCGGCTCAAACTCGAATGATGAGGTTGAGCAATGGAGTCTGCAGTGAACTCCATTCGTAGTGTGTTTCGCCCGATCAGTCCTCAGCAGGCCGATACGTCAGCAAATCAACAAGTACCGGTACCCCCTGAGCAATATCATCCGCGGTATTGAACACCTGGTCCGAGTACATTCCCATGTGTTCCGCGGGAATGTCTTCCTCCAGATCGAAGGAGAGTTTGATCTGAACCGGACATTCCGCGATTTCTGATCCTTCTTCTACGAGTATTCCGCCCTCATAATCCCAGCCGAAACCGAAGAAATCGAAGTCCGAGCCATTCCAATCCCTTAGAGCCTGTAATGACATTCCGGTACTCACGCCGCATTCGCTGACGATCACCTGTGTCCCCAGGATAGAGTAGTCCTCATCAAAAATGTAGTAGCACACTTCGATGTGATTCAGAGTATTCCCGTCGTCCTCCCATACGTACTTGACGACCTGACCGTTGTCAGGATCAGTCAATACGGAATTGTCGAACCTAACAGTGCCTTCGGCGTACCATGATTCCCCGTCCACAAGGTTCTCTGCGCCGAACTCGGCGACCAGCTGGTCCTTGCTCAATATCCGACCGTAATCCTCAACCGTGGAATATGAGCTCTCTTCGATGTCCGCCTCCGGACCTACTCCCGCAGTTCCCGTTGTATCCACCGGCGCCTCAGGATCTCTGAGTTCCTCGGTGTGATCGGAATCCCCGCCGCAGGATGCAAGCAGACACAGTGAAGCCATAACCGCAAGAAACTCCATGATCATTCCTCCAAGGAAAAGTACAGCCCTGTCATTACTCGTCATACTCGAACAAGCTTACGGTGCCGGAACTGCTGTTGGACACGAACGGTTACTCGCCGGAGGATGTCAGGCAGACGCCATTGGGCCTGGTCCCCACCTCCAGGAATCCCACCACTGTGTCGGTGGCAAGGTCGATCAGGCAGACCCTGTCGTCGAAGTAGCATGTTATCTCGGCAATTAAGCCGTTGGGCGTGGTGGCTGCGTTCATGGGGCGGGTGCCTGCGTCTATCGATGATTCAACGGATTTGTCTTCCGGGCCGTGTCCGCAGGCAATGAGAAGCAGTAAAAGAGCGCTCGAGAAAATGACCCTACCTGACAATCACACACCTCCCTGTCACCGTTTCACAGCCGACGGAAAGACTTACCAGGTAAACGCCGCTGGACAGACCCGATGCGTCGAACTCCGATGAATGCGGTCCTGCGCTGTACTCCGCGTCAGAGACCATTGCGACGAGCTTGCCTGATATGTCGTATACCCGGAGCAGCACAGGGGATTGCTGGCCCTGCCGCCAGTGAATGCCGCAGGTAGAGCTGAAAGGGTTGGGGAGGATACCCGATATACTCAACTCAGGAGGTCCCGTACCCGAATCCTCTTCCACGGATGTCTGGACCATACTGAGGCCTTCCCCCTCCACTGCCTCGTAGAATAGACCAGCATCAACATCGGTGTAGATGTCCACCGTACCGGAGGGCCACTGGAATATCAGCGAATCGATGCTTATCGCGCCTCCCAGACCGAACTCGACATTGAAACTCTCCTGGGCGTTGAATCCCTGGTGGCCGCTTATCTCCCTGGTCTGCCAAACGGCTTCCGCACCGATGACGGCCCTGGCTCTGACCCTGGTGCCTATGGCGGAGGCATTCGACGGGCCGCCCACGCAGCGGATGTCGACCCAGTGGTTGCCTGATAAACCGTTATTGCGGTAGAGGAAATTGCTCTGAGCCGGGTTCTGACCGTTGGGGACGTACATGTCCAGCCATCCGTCCCTGTCGTAATCCGCCCAGGTGGCTCCGTTGGACCTTCCTCCGTCGCTGACGATGTCTCCATGCAAGATCCTTGTGAACGAACCGTCGCCCTCGTTCCTGTAGAGGAAATTGTCCTCGTTCCAGTCGTTGGTCACGTACAGGTCCAGATCGCCGTCATTGTCGCAGTCGCCCCAGGCACCGCTGACTGAATTACCGCCGTCGCTGACTATCTGCCCGGTGGTCACGGATACGAAGGTGCCGTCGCCCTGGTTCGTGTAAAGATGATTGTCCTCTCCGTACCAGTTGGCTACGAAGAGGTCGAAGTCGCCATCGTTGTCGTAATCGCCCCAGCTTCCTCCGATGGATATGCCGGTATCGGTCACGACAGGCCCCTCCGTGAGCCTCGTGAAGTTGCCTCCGCCATCGTTCCTGTAGAGGAAATCGCATATGGCGACTCCGTTGAAGGGATCGCTGTTGGCAGTGAAGAGATCCTGATCCCCATCGTTGTCGAAATCGCACCAGCTGGAGCTCAGGCAGTGCTGATCATCGTTCACAAGAACGCCTGTGGTCACCTTGTCGAATGTGCCGTCCCCGTTGCCGTGATAGAGGAAATTGTCCTCCACAAAGGAGGTGAACGCCCCGTTGTCCACGTAAATGTCCAGGTTGCCGTCGTTGTCGTAGTCCACCACGCTGGAGTTGAACGACCAGCCTCCGTCGCTCACGATCTGCCCGGAAGTGACCTTGGTGAACGTACCGGTCCCCTGGTTCAGGTACAGGTGGCTGCTCATTCCGTTCCAGTTCTGGACGAAGATGTCCAGGTCCCCGTCGTTGTCGAAGTCGCCGAAGCTGCAGCCCGAGGAAGTGCTTACGTCCGTGACAACGGGTCCTGCTGTAACCTGGGAGAAAGTGCCGTCGCCGTTGTTGACGAAGAGCAGATTGGACCTGTCGTTATAGGCATGGGGGATGAAGAGGTCCAGGTAACTGTCACTGTTTATGTCCCCCCAGGATGAACCCTCGGAGTATCGGTCGTCGTTGACCATGGGACCTTCGATTATCCTGGTGAAGTCCTGCGCGGCGAGGTCCGGGCATGCGGGGATCGAGGGCAGGACACACAGCAGTGCCCATCCTGCAGATGATATCACCGCTTCATGATCCGGCATCCTCATACAGACGCCTCCCGCTCCTGCCGGTACAATCTTGTTGTGACTTGTGTTTCTGCCCGGAGTGAGCATACTGCCCGGATCGACTCCCCGTCAACGAACAGGCGACGAAAAGCGCCGGAACCCGCTCATGGAGAGGTCCGCCAGGGTAGCGGT
>JAFGUP010000307.1 GCA_016938475.1 Sphaerochaetaceae bacterium | reverse complement strand
GGTATTCGCATCGGCAAAAACGTTCCCGGGAGTACCCATCCATGTGAGAAAGAGCGGAGCGAAGATATAACCGAAGACAGTTAAGAAGAGAGAGCACAACAGAGCGAAAGCCACCGAAGTGTGCACCGCCTTTTTCAACCCTTCATGATCCTGAGCTCCATACAGGATGGAGATCCTTACCCCTGCCCCGACGAAAAGTCCCTGGAAGACCCCGATGGTAAGAAACACCAGGGAAGCAGTGGAACTGATAGCCGCAAGTGCTTCCCTGCCGACGAAATTACCCACCACTAGGGAGTCTGCTGTGTTGTAAAGCTGCTGGGAAAGGGTACCGATGGATAAAGGTATGGCAAAATAGATCAGATTCTTGTGAATTGATCCACTTGTCATCAACTTTGCGTGTGTACCCATACTACAGGCACTCTATTCTATCGCGGACTTTCTTGCAAGCCGAATTCGGCAATGAGCCATGAAGATCCTGTACTATGGCAACAGGCTGGTAATTCGGCCCCGGGCCCGTAGGCGACCGGAGCTCAATCCCGTATGGTGACATGCTCTCTCATGCATCAAACAGTCAGCTTCTATAACCGCATCCAACCTGATTGCACATCATGAAAACCCGAAAAAAAGGCCCCGGGTGTTAACCGGCCCCTCAGCTCCTTCTACCATGGGTAGATGAGTATCTCTACCCGGATACTACTTCCAATTGTTCTCGTTATCAAGAGGACAGGGTTGATACAACATTGTATCTGCTACCATATAGCGAATATCGTGGTCTACGTCACAATATCTATCTTTGTATTTCTGATCCATCCCCTGCCCGATTGCGTGCATAAATACCAGTCGTACCATAATCGTTCGTTTTAAGTAGAAAAAAGGTTTCTGAACGGGGAACTGGTAAAGAAATCACGGGGTGAGAAGACAGAGACATTGCAGTCATGATTGCGTACCTGAGCTGCTACGATGTCTCGGTAAGGTTATAGAAAAATACCAAAACAGGGTTCTGATCTGGTATTTTATTTCTAAAACAGGTTGCTGTTTTGGTAAAACTGTCATATTATCAGGGCATGGATAGAAAAGCACTTCATTCTCTTCACAGCTGGTACAACAAAACCCCTTCAAAACCGTTGATTGTTCGTGGTGCTCGACAGGTCGGAAAATCAACCCTGGTACGTCTGTTTTGCCAGAACCTGGAAATTGATCTCATTGAACTTGATTTTGAGATTGTGAAACTCAGGGAAATAGAAAATGATACATCATTCTCGATCGAGAAAGTTCTCGAAGAGATCGAACTTGTTTCAGGCCGGAAAATCACTAAGAGATCGCTCCTGTTCTTTGATGAAGTTCAGGGGCAACCGAGAATCATCAATCGACTGCGGTATTTCTACGAAAAAAGACCTGATCTACGTGTCATTGCTGCAGGATCACTCCTTGAGGTAACCTTAGACGCCCTCCATTCTCCTATGCCGGTTGGAAGGGTACAGTATCTGCAGCTCGGTCCCATGACTTTCAGTGAATTCCTTCAAGCGAAACAGGAAGACATCTTTCTTGAACAGCTTGAAAAACGGGGGATTCGTGATGCCAGTGATGCGACATGGCTAGATTATGGCTCCAGGTTGCTGAAAGAGTATTATTTTGTTGGAGGTATGCCTGAGGCTGTACAGTGCTGGGTACATGGCGGAGATACACAAGATGTTCGTGATATTCACAATTCAATTCTTCATACATATCGGGATGACATCCCCAAATATTCATCGAAAAAAGAGTATGCGAGGGTGTCAGATGTATTCGAATATACTGGCGCACATATTGGGGAGAAGGTTGTATTCTCAGATATCTCTCATGCACATTCATTACGTGTGAGATCTTCGATAGATCTGCTGGCAAAGGCAGGCGTAATAATCAAGACCGTCCATACTTCCTGCAAAGGACTTCCGCTGGCAGCGGGAACTGAGCCGGCCACCATGAAATTGTTTTTTCTTGATATCGGATTGTTGAATGCGATGCATGATACACGATGGAGTGACATCTTCTCACTACCCTCCGAATATCTGCTGACAAAAGGAAGTATGGCAGAGCAGTTCATTGCCCAGCACCTTAAAGGAATCGACATAAGGAACCCATCCCCCGAACTCTACTATTGGCTACATAATCGTAGAAAAAGGGCAGCAGAAATAGATTTTATCCACTCACATGCCGGCACTATTCTTCCGATAGAGGTGAAAGCAGGAAAGACAGGTAAGATTAAATCTCTATGGAAATATATTGAACAGCAAGGGCCGGAATTTGTGGTGAAGTTTGATCTGATGGAACGAAGAGAGCGGGTGAGAGAAATCACCCACAAAGCTCTGAAGGCAGGAGATGGGCACGATCTGAGAAGCATCCTCCTTGCTCTCCCTCTGTTTGAAATAGAGTACCTTCCTGAATACCTCGACGATCTGATGTAATACCTAAAAACGAATACCTGTCTACCTGTCTCTCTTCAGGTTAACTATCCGGGATCGTGCGAGCAGCTTGCAGATTCCGGTAGTATTTCAAGCGTCGAGTATCAAAATATCTTGCATGGATATGATGAGAAAAGAGGATCAGAGGTCATGATGGTATATCCATGAGCAATGCCCTGCGAGATAATCATACGATCAAAGGGATCCTTATGATGCAGGGGAAGTTCCTTTAGAAGAAGAGCATCTTCTCCCCGGTAATCCAACAGTTCAAAGCCGGTTTCCTGTGCTATTTCAACAGGATTGAACGGAACGGTCATCTTTCCAATTGATGCTTTGATCATCAACTCAGTGATCGACACGGAACTTACATAGATCCTGTGTGCCCGTGTCTGAAGAGCTGCCCGTTGAGCTGAAGAGAGTTTTTCCGGCTCAGCAATCGCCCAGAGAAATATATGGGTATCAAGGATGATCGTCATTGATTCTCTCCATAGAACATATCCTCAATCTCATCGCTCTGTGCATCAAGGTCATCAGGAACATGGAAAGAGCCTTTCAGCATTCCAAGTTCTCTCGGCTCTTCTTTCCTGTGCGGGACCAGATCTACCAGGGGAAGATTATTCTTGGCGATAACGACTGTTTCACCATAGTACGCCAGTTCAATGAGCTGAGAAAGTTTTGCTTTTGCTTCTGAGATATTCACCATCATGCAGGGCCTCCATCCCCATTATAGTTCACACTCTGTAGATAGTCCATCAGGTCTGTATTAGTCTATATGACCATACTTATATAATCCAACCAGAAGTAATGCCACACTATCTGACCTCTCTGGATACCATGTGTTCTCATTCTTTCCTGTACTGAAATACCTGCCGGAGACGAGAGTTGCTTTGACATATCAATGAATTCGTTGATTCCGGCATCAAAGTCCAAATCTTCCGGTATGCGAAGAGGAGCTTATGGGGTGAGGCCCGTGTCTTGAAGGAGAAGCGCATCTTCTCCCCGGCAATCCAACAGTTCAAAGCCGGTTTCCTGTGCTGTTTCAAGAGGATTGAACGGGACTGTTATCTTTCCGACCGATGCTTTGGTCATCAACTCAGTGATCGACACGGGACTCACAGTGATCCTGTGTGCCCGTGTCTGAAAAGCTGAGCGGTGCTTGTGGTCTACACCTCCTGCGTGAACAATTCCTTTCCAGTGTAACCGGTGTGCAGCAGATGGTGAGAGGTCTCCCCGAGAGGTTCCTTCAGGAACTGTTCGTACATCTCCGTAATTGCAGGGTTCAGGTGTGACTGACGGTATGTTTTCCCCTCATCCTCTTTGTATATTGCTGCGATCCGTGCTTCTCTGACCTCATCGGTTGTGAACCTGGGCTGTCCACCTCCGCCGATACATCCACCGGGACAGGTCATCACCTCAATGAAGTGGAACACTTCTCCGGTCTCCTGGATATGGGTGATGAGGTCGGAAGCATTGCCAAGTCCATGTGCCACCGCCACTCGAGCCGTCACACCTTCGAGGAACCTCCAGTTCTCAACGGTATCGGTGAAGGTGACTTCCGCGCTCTTTATCCCTTCAAGACCGGCAAGAGGTCTGACGTGGAGATCTTCGGCAGGAAGGTTCCTTCCGGTCACCAGTGCATGAACTGTCCTCAGGGCAGCTTCCATCACCCCACCGGTGTTGGCAAAGATATCAGCTGCACCTGTTGAAGTGCCGAAGGGTGCATCCATCGTGTCATCGGGCAGGTTGATGAAGTCGATGCCGGCCATCTTGATCATATCCCCCAGTTCCCGGGTCGTGAGGACGTAGTCCACATCCTGATACCCGCTATCGTCCATCTCAGGCCTCTGGCATTCAAACTTCTTTGCCGTGCAGGGCATGACGGAAACAACCGTCATGGCTTCCGGTTTCACCCCGATCTTCTGAGCGTAATAGGTCTTCGCCAGGGCTCCGAACATCTGCTGCGGGCTTTTGCACGTGGAGATATTGGGTAGGATCTCCGGATGAAAGTACTCGGCATACTTGATCCACCCGGGAGAGCAGCTGGTATACTGCGGAAGGGCAACCTCTTTCTTATCGACCAGGGCACTCTTCAACCGTGTCAGCAGTTCCGTTCCCTCTTCGATGATCGTTAGGTCAGCGGTGAAATTGGTATCGAAGACCGCATCGAACCCGAGTTCTCTCAGAGCTGAGACCATCTTTCCGGTCACCAGGGTTCCCGGCTCAAGGGAGAAGCATTCACCGAGAGCCGCCCGAATCGCCGGTGCTGTCTGCACAACGACATGCTTCTTCGGATCATCGAGCGCATTCCAGACACCCTGGACATGGGAGATCTCCGTGATCGCCCCGGTCGGGCAGACCGCAGCACACTGTCCGCACTGAACACAGGCGACGGTAGCCAGGGGAGAGGCGAAGGCCGGCCCTATCACCGTATCGTATCCACGGTACTGAGCGCTGATGGCACCGACATGCTGAACCTCGGCACAGACAGTCTCACACCGTCTGCATTTGATGCATTTGCCCGGGTCACGGGCAAGTGCAGGTGTGGATCGATCTATCTGTTGAACAGGATTGACGGTATTGAATGGGATTTCACGAATACCGAGATTTCGAGCTAACAGCAGCAGTTCACAGTCACTGCCGCGCACACAGGTCTGGCAGTCTCCTTCATGCTCGCTTAGTAGCAGCTCAACAACAGTTCTTCGTGCATCCCGAACTCGTTTTGTATTGGTCCTGATCACCATGTCGTTGCGTATAGGGGTACAGCAGGAAGCTGCCAGTGAGGGAGCTCCCTCCACCTCTACCACACATGCTCTGCATGCTCCCTGAGGGATGGTTCCTTCCAGGAAACAGAGGGTGGGTATCGTGAATCCTGCCTCCCGGGCTGCTGTGAGTATCGTGATCCCGTCTCTTGCCTCTACCTCGATTCCGTTTATCGTAATGTTACACACCGATTGCCTCCCGTTTTTCAACACCTGTTTCCATCTGTTTCCCGTAATCACAGCGGAGGCAGCGATGGGCCTGCCGATGCGCGGTGGGTTCTGTCCAGGGCAGTTCCACCTCTTCGAAGTTCGCCCTTCTCCGTTCGATCGGAATAGAGGATATAGGTTCCCGCTGAGCTGTAGAAGGATCCGCGTCCGGATCAAACGAGGTCCTGATCTCCTTCTCATACCGCCAGAAGGCATGATTGCCTCTGGTAAGGGAGATATCGATTCCGACTGCAGCCCGTTCCCCTGCCGCAATGGCTTCCACCACTGAAGAAGGTCCGTCCGTACAATCCCCTCCCGCAAAGAGATCCGGGTCGCTGGTGACGGCCGAGACCGGATCGATCGAGATGAAACCACGGTCATTCAGGTCTATCATGTGTGAACTGAACAGTGACGTGGTATCGAGTCTCTGTCCGATAGCGATAATGATCTGGTCTGCATTCACCGTAAAGGATCCCTTGTGTTCATCAGCTACCGGCCTTCTTCGTCCTGAAGCATCGAACCCTCCAAGATCCATCGCAAGACAGGTGACTCCTGCGGCATTGCCGTCCCTGTCGGCAATAATCTCAACCGGTTGGGTCAGACAGGATATTTCCACCCCTTCGAGAAGTGCCTCCTCGACCTCTTCAGCATACGCCGGCATCTCGTCCCGGCTCCTGCGGTAAATGACCCTGACCGACTCTGCACCGAGTCTCAGTGCTGTACGTGCCGCATCGATGGCTGCATTTCCACCACCGATCACTGCAACCCTGTGTCCGACCTGCACCGATCCCCGCAGGTTATAGTGCTGGAGAAACGGTACAGCCTGGACGACATTGCCAAGCGTTTCGCCGGGCAGATTCATCGAGAGAGACTCGGGAGACCCGACGGCAAGGAAGAATTTTTCATACCCCTCATCTTTTAAAGAATCGAAGGTGAAATCTGAACCGAGCCTCATATCACAGCGGATATCGACACCGAGGTTCTCAATCATCCGGATCTCACGTGCGAGCGTCTCGCGGGGAAGCCGGTAGGCGGGAATGGTCTGTACCAGCATACCTCCAGGTCGGGAGGCTGCTTCAAACACGGTAGGCTTGTACCCCAGACGTGCAAGAAAGTAGGCACAGGAGAGGCCGGCAGGACCTGCCCCGATAATGGCGATCTTTCTCTGCGCATTAGCGGTATCTTCCCGAACCTCGGGAACCTGCATCGTGATCTCCTGGTCAGCAAGGAAGCGCTTCACACCACGAATCGAGACAGGTTCATCAAGGCTCATCCGGCGGCATTTATCCTCGCAGGTATGAAAGCACACCCGTGCGCAGACTGCAGCAAAGGGGTTTCTCTCCCTGTGGAGTTTCAACGCCTCTGCGTACCGTCCCTCCCCGGTAAGCCAGACGAACCCGGGGATATCGACATGAGCAGGACACGCACTCTGGCAGGAGGCGCGAACCAGTGCCGCACACACTCCGGCCTCACAATGCTTATCTCTGATATGGGCTTCATACTCGCCCCTGAAGTGCCTGATGGTTGAAAGCACCGGATTGGGAGCTGTCTGCCCAAGACCGCACAGCGCAGTATCCTTTATCTGATGACCGAGTTTCTCCAGAGCCTCTATATCCCCTTCACGCCCCTCTCCTTCGCAGATGCGGGTGAGAATCTCGAGCATCCTTTTCGTGCCGACCCTGCAGGGAACGCATCTCCCGCACGACTCCTCCTGAACGAATTCCAGGAAGTAGCGGGCGACATCGACCATACAGGTCGTATCATCCATGACGATCAGACCGCCCGAGCCGATGATAGCTCCAAGTTTTTTCAACGGTTCATAATCCAGCGGTACACTGAGATGGTTAACGGGGATACATCCCCCTGAAGGACCGCCGATCTGTGCTGCCTTGAACGGTCGGTTATGCTGAATGCCACCGCCGATATCGAAGATCAGATCACCCAGCGGAGTGCCGAGCGGCACCTCCACAAGCCCTGTCATACTTACTGCTCCTGCAAGTGCGAATACTTTGGTACCGCGGCTTTCTGCAGAGCCGAACGAGGAGTACCAGGTAGCACCTTCGGTGATGATCGCAGGGATATTCGCATAGGTTTCGACATTGTTCAGCAGTGTAGGTTTCCCCCATAATCCCTTGATTGCAGGATACGGGGGTCTCGTCCGCGGTTCTCCCCGCTTTCCCTCGATGGAATTCATCAGTGCAGTCTCTTCCCCGCAGACGAAGGCTCCCGAACCCATCCTGATCTCAAGGGTGAAGGAAAAATCGGTTCCTAGTATATGGTCTCCCAGGAGTCCTGTCTCCAGTGCCTGATCTATCGCTTTCTGAAGGCGTGTAACAGCCAGGGGGTATTCGGCACGCACATAGACGAAGCCCTGCTGAGCCCCGATAGTCAGTGCGGCGATAGCCATCCCCTCGATAAGTGAGTGAGGATCTCCCTCGAGGACGCTACGGTCCATGTAGGCACCGGGGTCTCCCTCATCAGCATTACACAGCACGTACTTCTCTTTCCCCTCAGCATCTTTGGTGAAGTGCCACTTCAGCCAGGTGGGGAATCCCGCACCGCCCCTTCCTCGAAGGTCGGATGCTTTGAGAATCTCTATCACATCCCTCTCGTTTTCCTTCAGCAGTGTGACAAGCCCATGATATCCCTTGATCCCGATAGCATCCTCTATGCTCAGAGGATCGATCTTACCGCAGTTGCGCAGCACAATCTTCTGCTGCCCTTTGAAGAAACTATCAGAGCCGTTGTTGAGCAGTTTCGGCTCATAGGGTTTCCTGTCCTTGAAATGGGAGGTGAGAATCTTTTCGATGCTTTTCTGTGTGACCTCTTCGTAGACAGCCCCGTCAGGAAGGCAGGAGATGACCGGTCCCTTCGAACAGGGTCCGAGACAGCCGGTGCAGGTGATCGGTATCGACAGCCCCATTCTCTCCAGTTCCTCTTCGATGAGAGGGATAAGTTCCATGGAGCCGGAGGCTATGCATCCTCCCCCTGAGCACACGAGAATACCGTCGCCCTGTCTTGCGTGGTGCGCTGCTTCCTGCAGAGCCCTGCTATACTCAATGAACTGTTCTATTGTGTGTATCTTCTTTACCATCACTGCACTTCCCTTTCCTGCATCCCTTCGCTCCGATACTGTTCAATAAGCTCATGAATCTTTGCCGGTTTCACCCGCTGATGCACCGTATTATTGACCATGACCACCGGAGCCAGACCACATGCTCCGAAACATCTGCCGATCTCGAGGGAAAAGAGTCTGTCCTCGCTCGTTTCTCCGACACGTATGCCGAGCTCCTTTGTCAGAGCTTCAAGGACTTCCTTTCCTCCACGAACATAACAGGCCGTGCCGAGGCAGACTCTCACGAGATAAGTCCCTCGGGGTACCGTCGAGAAGAATGAGTAGAACGTGACCACTCCTGCAACTTCGCTATAGGGGATGTTAAGCTCCCTGCTCACATACTGCAGTGCAGGGGCCGGAAGAAAACCCAGAAGGTTCTGAACCGACTGGAGCACCGGGATGAGTGCTCCCCGTGTACCACAGTAGGAATCGATGATCTCATCAAGTACAGGAATCAGGGAGGATTCACTGAGATCGGGTTGTCGGGCACTGACTGGTTGGGTTGTACACATTGTCTTCTCCTTCGTTGCATGTGAGGTAGAACCCTATCAACCGTGAGAGAAGCATGCCGGTACAGCATGAAGCCTTACTTGACTGTACATTTCGATATAGATAAAATTTTACCTATAAAATATTATCCATATAATACCACAGAGACAGGCATGTGGCAAATTGAAATTTCCCGTTTTTCTTACCCGTATCCGGACCCTTTGCGAACACCTGTTTCTTCGGGTTTGCAGCAGCATCTGTCAAGCATATGAACCCGGGAGAGCCGACAATGCACGTTCATTGACCCTCTGGTGCATCAGTAAATGTCAGGATGATGACTCACCTCCCCACAGTTTCATGCTATACTGCTTTACACACAGAAAAAGCTGACGGAGAAAAAGAGCATGAAAGAACACCACAGGATTATCGTAGTCGGAGCAGGGATGGCAGGGCTGAGTTCGGCAACATCTCTGGCTATGAGGGGCCATAAGGTCCTGCTACTGGAAAAGCAGGCGACCTGCGGTGGTCTGGTGAACTCCTTCACACGGGAGGGGTTTCTCTTCGACGGGGGCATACGGGCTGTGGAGAATGCAGGAATGGTAAAGCCTATGCTCGAGGAGCTGCAGATAGACTTGCAGCTTGTACCGAGCAACGTTTCTCTCGGTGTTGAGGACAAGGTCATAAAGGCAGACAGCAGCGAAAGTCTTTTCGCCTATGAGAAGCTGTTGAAAGAACTCTATCCCGAAAGCATGGAGGATGTGGACAAGGTCATCAGGGTGATCGCCAGGTTCGATATGTACATGAGAGTACTGTTCGGCAGTGACAGTCCCTTCTTCAGAGATATCACCCGTGACTGGAGGTACTACCTGAAGACCTTCCCTCTCTGGTTTGTCCGTTTTCTTGCAACAGGGGCAGCGATCATGCGCATGAGAATGCCTATGGAAGAGTTCCTTGGGCGTCTGATACGTAACGATTCCCTGAGAGATATCATCTCACAGCACTTTTTCAAAAAGACACCTGCCTTCTTTGCCATGAGCTACTTCTCCCTCTACCCCGACTATTACTACCCCAAAGGAGGAGTGGGAAGTATTCCTCAGGCACTGGTACAACGTCTCACAGACCTTGGTTCAGAGGTCAGGACAGGAACGGAAGTAATCCACCTTGATCCGCAGGAGAAGACCCTTTCCGATGCCGATGGTAACCAGTACACCTATGACAGTCTTATCTGGTGCGCAGACCTGAAGAGGATGTACCGGATGATCGAGACTATGGAATACCCGGAACCCGTGCAGTCCGCCATCGGAAGCGAGAAGGAGAGGATCCTGTCGGGCCGGGGCGCTGAATCGGTCTTCACCTTGTTTCTTGCTCTCGACCTTCCTCCCGAGTACTTCAGAAACATTTCTGAAGGCCACTTTTTCTATACACCCTCAAGAGAAGGTCTCAAAGACCTGCACCTGTCAAAGCTGGATGATATCCTTAACACGTGGGACACCCTCAAGCGGGAGGATCTCTACTCCTGGCTTGCATCCTTCTGCGAGTTGAATACCTATGAGATATCCGTTCCTGTGCTCAATGACAGTGAGGCAGCTCCCGAAGGAAAAAGCGGACTTATCGTCAGCTTCCTCTTCAGTTATGACCTGACAAGAAGAATAGTCGAGGAGGGTTGGTATGAACAGTTCGAGGAGCGCATCAGTGCCATGATGATCGACACTCTCACCCGTTCGATCTATCCGCAGCTTGAGGAGCACATACTCTTTTCGTTCACTGCCAGTCCGCTCACGATCGAAAGTAACTCTGGCAGTTCAGAGGGAGCCATAGTCGGGTGGTCCTTCGAGCAGGACATACCCGTGGACGCCGGCATGCTCAACATGAAGAAGGCTGTCCTCACTCCGATTCCCGACATCTATCGGGCCGGTCAGTGGACTGTCAGTCCGGCTGGCCTGCCTACCTGTATCATGACTGCAAGAATGGCAGCAGATCTGGTACATAAGCACCTTTCAAAGAAGCAGGGATAGCTCACCTCTGAGCTCTTTCGTGCAGTATAGTATCGGCTGCATACCACCCTGTAAGTATGGCCGTCGGTATACCGGCCGGGGTATAGGTCCACTGCCCTGCCTGATACACATCAGCCAGGGGCGTCTTAACAGCTGAGGCGATCTTCATCAGTCTGTTGACGGCCACTGCAGGCTTTTCGAACGTCCACCCCGTGATCCCTCCCTCACTGGTGTTGAACCGTTTTTCGATGGTGAGAGGAGAAGATGAGAACTGAAGCTCGATCGTATCGAGCAGACCTTTGAAGACCGAAGTGTTCAGGACCCTGATCATCTCCTGCTCGAGATGAACTCTGAGCTCATCCTCCCACCCGCTCTTCTGCGCCAGGCGGAACAGATCGTACTCCAGGAAAAAACTCACCACCAGTGCGGTCTTTCCTTCGGGAGAAAGAGAGGAATCCCTGAGCGAGGGAATCGAAACCTCATAGGTGGTCAACTCACAGTATCTGCTCACCCAATCCAAGAGTACACCCTTCTCTGTACTGTTACCCTGATCGAGTAGCTCTTTCAGCTCAGTCAGATGGACCTCTCCCAGTCCCTGCCTGGTGGGTGTGTAGAACAGATGAGCATTGGTGATCTCACCGAAAACCCCGGGTGGAATATCGACGCCCAGAAAAAGGGAGAACACCGAATCCCCTCCTCGAGAAGCCATCACCGTATCAGTCTGATGCCTCACCTGCTCAGCGGAATCCTCATCAAGGGCTGAGGTATCAAGACAGCGGTAGAGTGATTTCTGGTCTGCACACCAGATGAGTGTATCGTAACTGTAACTGTTTCCCCTGCTGTCACGAACCGTCTTGTCCCCGGGATCGACTGAGATGATATCAACTTCCCGCTGTATCACCCCGCCATTGTCGAGCACCTTCTGTGCAAGGCTTTCAGGGAGTTCCCCTGTCCCCCCCTTCGGATACAGATAATCACCGTAGACATAGAAGTATCCAAGAGCGAAGAAGGCCGGAGTGCGTTTGAAAAAATGCTGGCCGATGATATCATTCAGACTCTGATGTGAAGAGAACTTCGTGAGAAAGGAGTCGATCGGCTCCTGCATCCGCTCCATTCGGAACACGGCAAGGAGAAACCGTCCCACCCACGGCAGAAGTTCTGTAAACAGATAGTGCCTGTCGGTGCGGTAGTTCTTGAACACAGGGTTCTCAAATCCGTAGATGACCTGCATCTCTCTGTAGACCCTGATGATGGTTCTGAAGATTCTTCTCACCTCTTTTGTATGATCGGGATACAGGGATTCCAGGACCTTCCGATACTCTCTGATACCGTCGGCTGAGGCCATATCGACCATCTGTGATTCCACCCCGATTGTCACAGGGCTGGCAAGCAGTTCCAGCTCGATGCCGAGGTCCTTCAGCATCGGGCGAATAATACCCGAGTTCTCGATCGATCTGGCCCCGGTGTCAAACAGGTACCCGCTCCGGGTGAAGGAGGTAACCAGTCCCCCGACGGTACCGGTTCTCTCCAGAAGTCGTACCGGATGTCCCGCCCTCGAAAGGTATGCCGCTGCAGTGAGACCGGACAGACCGGCCCCGATGATCAGTGTCTCCCGGCGTGTGTGTTCCATCACAGTCCTCCAATGATGAGACTCTCCTGCCACAGTTTTTCAGCGATGGGTGAATCGAGTGCATGGGGGGCAGGAATCTCCTCGGTGGTGAAATTGAAGAATCTGCCTGTTCTGCCGGCTACCTTCTCACTGACACCCAGGTAGTAGAGTGCCTGTGCGGAGAGGATCGGGCTTCTGGCAGAGGGATTTATCAGAAGATGTTTGAAGAACTTATAGATCCTTCCATTGTTCTCTCCCATGTTCGTCTTCACATCTCCCGGGTGCATCGCATTGATCGTGACGCCACTGCCCTGAAAGTAGCGGGCAAAAGGAATCAGGGAAAGCAGCTGTGCGGTCTTTGCCGAACCGTAACTTTTAAGCCCAGTGTAATGATGTTTTTCCCATCTCAGATCGTCTAGTTTCAGACCGGCGATCGCGAAACGGTGGCCTTCCGAGTTGACGTAGAGAATGCGTGATTGCCTCTGGTTTCTCAGTTTCTCCTTCACATACTGGTTGATGATGAACGAAGAGAGATAGTTGACCTGAAACACCTCCTCGACATCATCATCGGTGAACCGCTTCTTCGTGTTGTACACACCGGCATTGTGAATGAGGATGTCTATATCGCGTTCGAGGGAGGCAAGCATCCGTGCAGTGTCATGGATCTGGTCGAGGTGGGAGAAGTCGGCGATATGGAACGAACAGGGAACCGAATACTCCCGTTCTATCTCCTGTTTCAGCTGTTCTGATTTTTCCCTGTTACGATTGATCAGGAGGAGCTCGGCTCCATGTGATGCATAGACTCTGGCAGTCTCATAGCCTATTCCGCTGGTAGCCCCGGTGATCACGACAAAGGAGCCGGGAATATCGCGAATCTCCTGCTCCGGAGTTGCCTTGTTGTTCCGTATCATGGCGAAAATGTTAGACCATCTGTAGTCTTTCAGGTATGGATTCATCTGCAGCACTCCCTTCAGCCGAATTTCTTATGCATGAACTTCCGATAGGCCTTGTTGAACCGGGGGATGTTGTCAAAGATATCTCCCCACAGGTCATAGTAGTCCCGCTGTTCAATGATACTGCCCTCATCATTGAGGGTGATCCGGCTTGAGCCGTAGATACTGCTGTCGGGGTACTTCTTGAAGCTGAGCCTCATCTCCCATTCGAGAAAGATAACATTCCCGTCACGCGCAGTATGTTTCACATCCATCCTGAGGTTGTCGGAGCGGGCGATGAGACGCTCTGTCATGGCTTTGAACTCGGCAATACCATGGATCTCCTGGACACTGTCTCGAAAGTAGATGTCATCATCATAGTAAGGAAGGATATGAGACCAGTCGGGTTTCCCCTCTGTATTATAGATATCGGTCCATAGATCCTTCAGCTGTTCCTTGCTCTGTATCGTGTATTCCATGTGCTGCACCGTATTCCCGAATATGTGGTTTCAGTCTACCATGATGTGCGCTTTATGGCACTGAGTTTCTATGAAATCGTTGCATCG
>JAFGUP010000044.1 GCA_016938475.1 Sphaerochaetaceae bacterium | reverse complement strand
TCACACAGTGTCTGTGCCTGTTCACTCCTGTTCCAGTTGTTGTACTTCTTGTGTGACAGCGTTTCCAGGATCGTGGCGATGGTCGCCGCATCAGTTTCTTTCTTGCTCCTGGCCTTGTCCTTGTACATCTCTTCTTCTGCAATGGCAATGAGGGTCTCGATCGACTCATTCACGGTTTCACGGGTCGCACCGCCCAGAGCCATGCTGTAGTTGACGGCATCCAGTTTCTTTCCCTGAAAACCCCTCTTGATCCGACGGATAACTTCCATGACTTCCTTCTTGCCGGTATTGGGAAGTAGGATAAGGAACTCATCCCCTCCGATACGGGCTGCAACGTCAACCTTCCGGATGGAGTCGGTGAGAATCCGCGCAGCTCCGGCAAGGAGCGAGTCCCCTGCCAGGTGGCCGAAGACATCGTTGGTCATCTTCAGACCGTTTAAGTCTCCGAAGATGACAGACAGGGGAAGATGCCTCTCGGTTGAAAGATCCGAATAGAAAAAGTCGAGTGATCCCCTGTTGAATAACCCGGTCAGCGTATCATGGCTGCTCAGGTACTCTATCTGGTTCTCCCGCTCCTTCTTCTGGGTGATATCAAGGAAGGTAATCACGCCTCCCACGATCTTCCCGTCAATGATTCTCGGGTATGAATGGAAGGCGACGTCGATACGGTTTCCGTCTGCCGTGTAGAACACATCATTGTCCGAGTCATAGCCCTTTCCTGTGCGGACCGAAGAGATGATAGGGCAGGTCTCTGGGGTGCAGTCAAGATCATCCTGTTCGTCATGATGAACCATTCTGTGCATATTCTCTCCCAGTAACAGTTCCTGTCTCTCATACCCCAGAAGCCTCAGCGCGGCCTTGTTGAGGAACGTGCAGTTCCCGTCAAGGTCGATTCCGAATATCCCCTCAGCTGTTGAGTCGAGAAGTGTTTTGAGTTCTCTTCTGCTCCCTTCAAGTTCCTTGTTTGTCTGATACAGGGTCTCTGTCCTTTCCTCAACAATCCTTTCCAGATTGTTTATCAGGTATTGCATGTTGTCAGCTACCTGGTTAACTCCCTCAGAGATGGAACCGATTTCATCATTGCGGACGATGATGGCGCGACGGTCAAGATCTCCGCTGGATAGAGCGCTGGTAACGCTTAGAAGATTCTCCATCGGTCTCCACAATCGCTG
>JAFGUP010000306.1 GCA_016938475.1 Sphaerochaetaceae bacterium | reverse complement strand
GTGACGCCCTGCAGACCCTTCTCACGTCTGGCGAGAACCTGGCGGTTCTGCATCTGGGCCTCGTAGAGATCCTGACCACCGATGGCAGCAGCCTTCCATCCGGTCGTAGCCTGCACGCCGTCCTTATAGGCAGCAGGCACGTTAGCGATCGCTCCCTTGTACTTCTTATCGATTTCACTTGCGCTCTTTATTCTAACCATGTTCGTATCTCCATACTTGTTAGGGATGTATATAGATCAGGTTGTATTTATAGAGCACGTCGAGATAGTACCTATTTATTAAAGGAGCATCCTATATATGGAAGTATAGTCATTCTAGGGTGTAGGGTTGATTAAAGAGGTCGAAACGATGGATCTAACAGACGAGGATATCAATCGTATCGCTACGGCAATAGCAACAACACCCGGCATAGCAGTTCGAGCAAAGAAGCCGAAAAGGAAGAACTTCGAAAAAAGGATGGTCTATGAATATACGACCTCAGCCTATCCTAATGAGTTGCAATGGAAAAACGTGAGAGTGGGTCCCATCAAGCCCTCTAAGTTCGGGAACATGTACGCTTTTCTACGTCGATGGGCGGACGCAATTGTAGTTACCAAAAAGGAGGTAGTGATCATTGAGGGTAAGATCAAACCAGCGGCAGGCGTGATAAGTCAGTTACAGCTCTATATCGAGGAATTCCCGAGGACGCCAGAGTTCAACATGGTAAAGCACATGCCGGTACGGGGAGAGATCGTCTCCGTGTTCGCAGATGAGATCGTGGACAGGATGGCGCACGACGCGGGGTTAAGGACGGTCATCTATGAGCCCTCATTTATGCAAGAGATCTTGGAGTCTCTGTAAGGGGTCTAAAGGTATGATCAGGATAGGGCTAGGATTGACGAGAAGGGGCCTAGGATCGAGGATCGTACCCGAAGGGGTACTTTGCATCACGGGACGGGATAGAAACGATCCTGGGGCAAATGGTGAGGTTTTCTGATAGATTGTAGGAGTGAGATGGACATGAACAAGAGAGACGTTAAAGATAGGGTTGTGGTTGTGCCAACGGCTGAAGAGAAGCTGGCACAGGTAAAGGATAGGAAGAGACGTATCAAGGAGCTGAGGGAAGCAGGGAAGGGCTGAGAGACATGGAACTTGCAGACCAGCTACATGCCATTATAAACGAGGCGGCCAAGTCCGGGCCATCAGACGGAATAAGCATCGCGTCACTGATGGAGTCGATGTCAAGCCGGGGAAGTACTATGCAACGTCCGGACAGCATAGTCATGCTTGACTGGGGAGAGGCCGATCCTGAGTACGTCCCGCCACC
>JAFGUP010000305.1 GCA_016938475.1 Sphaerochaetaceae bacterium | reverse complement strand
GGCAACAAGCTGACCGGGGTGATGGTGGTGGTTTCCATCTGCCTGATTCTGCTCACCGGTACGGGGCTCTTCGTTGCCCTGCTGGTCATCATAGGCATTCTCAGCGCGCTGGAGGAACTGCTGATCATGAGCCTGTGCAAGGAACCGGATACCAATACCCGAAGCATATTCCAGAGAAAAAATGCTGGCAGAACAGGGAAGGATATGCTGTCTGGGTAGGGAACAGCCGCTGCAATGCTTTTTCCATCAACTCCATGTTCACACGAATTCGGGGAAATTGACCTGTTGACGAATTGAAATTATCACCTTACACTCATTTAAGCGTTTAACAACTATTGAAAGGAACTTATGAAAAAAGTAACGATAGAGACGGTTGCACAAAAGGTCGGTGTTTCTGCTGCAACCGTCTCGTATGCACTTTCGGGGAAACGGAAGATCAGTCAGGAAGTGACTGACAGGATTCTCAAGGCTGTTGAGGAGCTGGATTACCGGCCCAGCATCACTGCAAGGAATCTTGCAAGCAACAAGACCTGGACGGTAGGCCTCTACGCATCACCCACGCAGAACATCCGGGAGGACTACTTTTTCAATAACATCCTTGCAGGGGTGCTGGATGTACTGCATGAAAAGAAGTACCAGGTGCATCTCTATGCGGATTACCTGAATGAGAAGACCCGGAATCATCCCGACCTCAACCTGACCCAACCCATCGATGGGGCGTTGATCATGAATCCCCGCATCAATGACGTGTATATCGATCATATCAGGCAACGAAACATTCCCTACGTTGTCATCGGTACACCCGAGGAGCGCGATGATTCCTTCTATGTTGATGCTGATGTGACTGCAGGGTATTACGCCATAGTCAATTATCTTCTGAAAAAGGGCCATCGGAAAATCATCCTGATGAACGGATCTGTCGAGTACACGCAGAGTGAGAAACGGAAAGCGGGCTATATGATGGCCTACCGTGACAATGGGATGGACTTCTCCGACGATTGGATCGTCAATGTGCCGATGCTGGAGGAACAAGGGTATCGTGTTTTCCTCAAGACCATCAGAACCATTCCCGATTTCACCGCAGTGGTTACGTTCAACGATACGATAGCCGTGGGTGTCCTGAGGGCCCTGAAGCAGAGCAATCTGCAGGTTCCCTCCAAGGTTGCCGTCGTGAGTGCAGGCAATACGATGATCACCAGGATTCATTCGCCGGCCATCACCAGTCTTGATAT
>JAFGUP010000043.1 GCA_016938475.1 Sphaerochaetaceae bacterium | reverse complement strand
CCACCTACCAGTTCGGTGAAGTCCTCAAGTTTCCTTGCTCCACCTCCTATCATGGTCCCGGGGTAGCTTCGCTCCTTGACCAGGTGGTACTGCCTCTTCGCGATCGAAAGGCCTGCCCATTTCACAGCATCCTCAGAGATATCGAGATGCTTCTCGCTGATAATGCGCTTGAAATGGTCATCCAGTATCCCGGTGATATGGGTGAAGAAGAACAGAGGAGTATGACCGGTCCTAGCCGAAGCCCTCTGGTAGGCCTCAGCAATCGAAATGACCTGGGAGATTCCCATGATCTCCGTTGCCATCGTCGGGATGTTCTTCTCGACAAGAGTACTGATCGCTTCGATTCCCGGAGAGGTCACCGGGATCTTCACCATGATGTTCTCACCGATCTTCCGGTTCTCGAGGCCATCGGTGACAATGAACGAGGCATCCTCTTCCCGGTGCGGGTCGCTCTGAATCGTCACATAGCCGTATCTGCCTTCAGATGCCTGATACATCGGCAGGAACAGGTCACTGAGCCGGGAAACCATGATCCTCTGTACAAGGGAAGCGAGTGTCGCTTCATCGCTGATATGCGGTGAGAGGAGGTCTATCGTCCGCTCAACATATGCGCAATCTGCAGGTGATGAGAGCAGCTTGGACACGTAGGCCGGGTTTGTAGTACAACCCACCGCTCCGGCCTCAATGGCGGCCTTCGCCTCTGCAACAGTCGGGTTATTGATCCATACTCTCGTGGAAGTGTTCTTCCTCACACGGTGGAAGTAGCCTGGTGAATTCATAGTGTCAAACTCCTTGGTATTATCTGAACATCAATCCCGGCAGAGCAAGAGAGAACTGCGGGATGTAGGTGACGAGAATCAGGGCTATCAGGAGGATCACGTAGTAGGGAGCCACCGCCCTGAATATCTTTCCGACCGAGAGTTTCACGATGGGGGAGAGCATATAGACGCTCATACCCACCGGAGGGGAGATCATCCCGATCATCAGGTTGAGAACCATGACGACACCGAAATGGATCGGGGAGACCCCAGCCGCGACCAGAGGAGGAAGCAGGATCGGGGTCAGTACCATGATCGCAGCTGTCGTCTCGATGAACATGCCGGCTATAAGAAGAACGACATTGGCAACGATAAGGAGAACAGCCGGGCTGGAGGAGATTGTGAGCATCAACGTCGAGACTTGCTGGGGAAGCTGTTCCACGGTGAGTGTCCAGGCGAATATCGCAGCAGAGGCGACGATGAACAGGACGCTGACAGTAGAGCGCAGTGTTTCCTTCAGCACCTGAAGGAGTCCGCTGAAGGAGAGTTCCCCATAGAAGGCGCTCAGGATCAGTGCATAGGTCACCGTGATAGCACCTACCTCGGTGGGCGAGAAGTAGCCGCTGAGCATACCGACCATCAGCATGAGCGGCATCATCATCGCAGGCAGCCCCCGGCGTATGATCGAGAACACCTCCCTTCGGGAGTACTTTCCCTCCACTCCCCGGGGGTAGTGCTTTCTATGGGCAAAGAAACTCACCTGAAGCATCAGGAGGGCGACGATCACCAGAGCGGGGACGACACCTGCTATCAGGAGTCTCATCGCCGAGGTCTCTGCTGCTGCCCCGTAGATGATGAGAGGGATACTCGGCGGGAAGATCGGCCCCACCACGGCAGAGGCTGCCGTAATAGCTGCAGCATCCTCTTTCGGATACTTCTGTTTGGTCATCGCATCGATCTCGATGTTTCCCAGACCGCCCACATCTGCCAGAGCTGCCCCGGAGATACCGGCGAAGATCAGGGAAGCAACGATGTTCACCTGGGCAAGGCCTCCCTTGAGGCGTCCCACCAGCAGCTTCGAGAACTCGAAAAGCCTGTGGGTAATACCCGAGTTGTTCATCAGGCCTGCGGCAAGGATGAACAGGGGTACGGCAAGGAGGGGAAATGAATTGAGGCTTGCCACCATTCTCTGGATCATCACGCTGACGGGTATGTTGTTCACCATCAGATAGATCGCCGCAGGGATACTCATACTCATGGCGATGGGGAGACCTGTCATCATGAACACCAGGAACAGAAGGATAATCATGGTACCGCTCATAGGGAGGTCTCCTTTGCACTGAACAGTGAGATGAGAGAGGAGATCGATTCCAGTGCAGTGAAGAGGATTCCCAGTACGATGGGGATATAGAGTACGAGGTTCGGCATCTTCATGGCAGGGCTTCTCACGCTCCAGTTATTGAGAAGGACCTCGGAAGAAGAATAGAGGAGGAAGAACGCAAGAAAGATTATCAGCACTTCTACGATCACCTGAGTGCCCAGCAGTGTCTTCCCTCTGAGTCTGCTGGTGAGGAGGTCCACCACGATATGCTGCCGGTCTATCAGAAGCACGGGTATCATGAGAAAGACAAGAGAGACGAGTGAGAAGCGGGCAAGTTCTTCGATATAGACCGAGCCGCTGTCAAAGAAGTTCCTCATCACGATCTGGGTGAATACACAGAGGAACAGGGTAACGAGGAACAGCAGTGCAAGGCCCTCAAGAATCCTGCCTGATGTGCGTATGATAGCTTTCATGGCAAAGTCTCCTCCATTCGATACGAACCGTGACCACAAACGGGTCTAACCACGCTTACGGTCACGGCTGTTGAAGCGCTGTATGCTCCGCTTCTTATTTGATTGCCCTGATCATATCATAGTACGCGCCCCAGGTTTCACCGAAACGTGCATCTACGACCTTCTTCACTGAAGCTCTGAAGGCATCAACATCAAGTCCCTGCTCCGGCCCGATGACGGTCATGCCACGGTCTGCGAGTGTCTGGGTGTCTTTGTCTTCGCCGTTGACGACGTACTCGGATGCCCAGTCCCGGGTCTCTGAAGCGACCTGTCTGAAGATTGCTTTATGCTCTTCTGAGAGGCTCTGCCATACGTTCTCGTTCATGACCACAGGTTCCGAACCCATGATATGACCGGTGAGCATCAGGTACTTCTGTACATCGTTGAGATTATTGGCGACAAGGACACTGACCGGGTTCTCCTGACCGTCAGCGACTCCGGTAGAAAGGGCGACAGGGACTTCAGCCCAGTCGACTGGTACTGCGATAGCGCCCATTCCTTCGACGGCAGCCATGTAGATGTCCGATGGGATAGCTCTGATCTTGCGACCCTTGAGATCTGCAGGTGAGTACACAGCGTGGTTGGTAGTGAGGTTTCTTGTTCCGAAGTAGAACGAGTAGAGAACTCTCACATTTCTTTTTTCGATCAGTTTCTCATTCAGTTCCTTGAGTGCCGGGGACGTCTCCGGATTGGTCGCCTTGAGTAGATGATCCACATCCCGGTAGAGATAGGGGGTATCAAAGAGTCCAAGTTCGGGAAGAAGGGTGGAAAGTCCTCCGTAGGTGTTGTGGTGAAGTGCCACTGAACCCTGTGAGACCATCTCAGCCATCTCGGTGATCGTTCCGAGCTGACTGCTAGGGAAGACCTGGACCTGGATCGCTCCGTCACTCTCTTCTGCGATCCTCTTCGCAAAGTAGTCGGCCTGCAGTCCGTTGGGACTGTTTGCTGCATTCATGTGTGCGTATCTCAGTTTCAGGGGCTTTTCGGGAGTGGGTCCCGTTTCCTGCGCTCCCTGAGCGAATACGAACGAACCGACCATGATCAATACCAGTAGTACTATCATTCCTTTTTTCATACGTTTCTCCTTTTTCATATGTCTGTATTGGATACGACCGCAGTCGTTACCGTTTCTTCTTTTTTTTCCAGATCGCCCTGAGGGCACCGTCGACGATGTCCGAAACAGACATTCCGTAGGTGTCCAGGAGTTCCTCAGGGTATCCCGACTCTCCGTAGGTGTCCTGAAGACCGAGACGTACAAGGTGTGCCGGCACCCGGTCCGCTATCAGTTCGGCCACTGCACTGCCAAGGCCTCCCACTACCGTGTGGTCTTCGATGGTCACGGCGCAGCCGGTTGCCTCCAGGACCTGTGCAAGGCCCTCCTCGTCAAGGGGTTTGACGGTCGCTGCTTCCACAACCTTCGCCATCACCCCCCTTTCCTTCAGCTCTTCAGCCGCCTTCAGCACCCGGTTGAGCACGAAGCCGTGAGCCACAAGAGCCACATCATCCCCATACTCTCGTAAAACCCTGATCTTGCCCAGCGGGAAGGGAGT
>JAFGUP010000304.1 GCA_016938475.1 Sphaerochaetaceae bacterium | reverse complement strand
GTAATCTGTATAATTTGCGATAAAAATGAGAAATGTGCATCAGGAAAGAATGTGGGAATATAAATGCGTGTTTTGTACCTGGTGCCGATTCCCCGGTGAGAGAAACGGGTGTATTAAGGCGCGGAGGGCGTGTTTGTGTATATTCTACCTGGTACCGTTCCTGATCACACGTGGAAGTAGTTCTACAGCGTAGAGAGGGAGCGAGATGAGCGGATAGGTTACCTGCGATGCGTCATGAAGCGATACGGAAACCTGTTGAAAGGAAGGGGGATTGAGATCAAGACGAACTGCGAGCTTAGCATGTTTTTCCGCCATGAACTGATGCAGGGATTTGAGCGTGCCTGTTGTTCCGGCTTTCACCTCGACTGGAATGATATCAGATTCGAGCTGTATGATGAAATCAACTTCTGCATTCCCCTTCTTTCCTGATCGCTGCCAGTAGTGAAGCAGGAGTGGTGAATTCAATTCTTGGCTCCTGAGCAGCTGCTGCCCGACGAACTGCTCTGCAAGTGCCCCTTCATTGATCAGACGCTGTTCTGACAATCCCCTGATATCGGCAGGGGATACACCTGCCATTCGGTTCATGAGTCCTATATCCAGGTTGAGAAGTTTGAACACCCTCTCATCCATTTCTGCTCCCAAAGGAACACCATTGGCATCGCTGTGCATAACTTTCGTGATGAGTTTTGCCTGAATCAGGAGCTCTAGTGCATGTCTGATCGGCCTTGAGGTGTGATCTTCAGAGAAACGGGTGTAGAGAATCTTCTGGCCTACAGAAGAAGGCATCCTGCGAACAATGGTCTGCAGAAGCAGTGGGTCGGCCTTTCCCGCATATCTTGCGAAGTCATCGAAGTAGGTATGAATGATGGAATCATGTATGTCCGAGACCTGCTTCAGGTCCTGTGTTTCCAGGTATACTGCTACAGCTTCAGGCATTCCTCCTATGTACAGATATTCTCTCAGCCGATTCTTCAATCTCTGGTGGAGTGACTGAGCCATGGTGGTGGACGTCTGATACCGGTCTGCAAGGGACCGAAGTTCCTGTGCGCTGTAGGTGTCAACCGCATCAAGGAATTCGAGGAACGTGAGGGGACCCATATGCAGATAGGATACACGGCCGACCGGCATGGAGAAGGAATGAGAGTCAAGGACGAATTCAAGAAGAGATCCGGCCGCTATGACAGCCAGGTCAGGAAGTTCCTCATGGAAGTATCGTAGAGCTGCTATCGCTTCAGGAATAGCCTGAATCTCATCCAGAAACAGAAGCGATTGTCCTGATTGTATCTTCTTTCCGGTGATTCCTTCGATTTCACCAATGATTGTACGAGGATTCTTGGTACCAAAAGCCTTTCTCAGTTCAAGATGTCTTTCCAGATTAACCTCAGCCAGTTCCAGGCCCTGTTCCCGGGCGAAGGCCCTCACGAGATAGGTCTTTCCCACCTGACGGGCTCCGTGCAGGATCAGAGGCTTTCTGTGTGCCCGTGTGAACCATGCTTTCAGGTTGTTCATGTCAGATCGTGTCATAAAGAACCCCCTCTTTCGTACAGTATCTTACAGAAAGAGTGGTATGTAAAGACTGGAAGCGAGAACGTTGCGTCAGCACCTAATCCGTATATGAACATTCCCCAAGTAATCTCACATGATTATTTCCATGAGCAGGTAGAGGTGTGGTGTAATGGAAGGCAAAGTAAGAGGGAGTGAGAGTCCCTGAGGTAAAGGCTCTATCCCTGATTTCAAGAAATCAGATTTCTTGAAATCCTAGGAGAAGTGAAGAGGAAGCCCCTTTGTTGGTTGGCCCCGGCAGAAACTTCCTCTCCACCAAAAAACACCATAGCAACCTTGCCACCGAAACAGCTGCAGTTCAAGAGCCCAAAAGTCCATTTTTGAACACGAGCAACGGCAGTGGAGTGTGCAGCGTCTGTCTTGAAGAGCTTGAACATCGATTCAGGCGAAAGAGGAGCAGCGCTTCACGAAGTGCACCTTCAGGGTATAGTGGAGAGTTCTGTCTCTGGGGTGATCCAGTAGGTAGGTTCCTCACGATAAAGGAGAGCGCATCCTGGAAACCCCGATGAACCGGACCTTCAAAATCTTTCATATCACTATAGGTATCGCCGGCCATACAGTTCTGATCCGGGTCTGTGGATACCGTCTGCTCGGACTGGAGGAGAAGAGAACATCCCCTGCGTCGGTGATCCTTCCATACCGGGCAACGGAGAAATTCTCCAGTATCGCGTTCAGATCATGCTTGTCTTGAAGTATCGGATTCTGCAATTGCCTCGTAGCATGAACTGCAGACTTCTTCCCTATCAATATCTTTATCTATTTCTGCAGCAGAGCCGCAAAGCTGTTGAGCACCTCTAAGAATGAAGGTTCTGGCAAGAGCTTTTGATCAATTACCCAATGTTCACAACTTAAGAAACCCCGATGTTTGAGTGCCCGCTCATGCCATATTTAATTGTATTTGTTGCAATAAAATAAGACTCTT
>JAFGUP010000303.1 GCA_016938475.1 Sphaerochaetaceae bacterium | reverse complement strand
TGTCTGTTCAGGAGATGAACCTCTCGAACGACCTCTTCGCGGGCACTGCCTGGACGTTCTCTCACAATCTCTTTCACGACAGGCTCGATTATCTGTTTATCGACGAAGCGGGTCAGGTCTCTACGGCGAATGTAGTCGCAATGTCGAATGCCGCGAAGAATATCATCCTCGTGGGTGATCAGATGCAGCTTGGACAGCCGATTCAGGGTGTTCACCCCGGCGAAGCCGGCTTTTCGGTACTCGAATTCCTTCTCGGAGACCGTGCAACGATACCACAGGACAGGGGGATCTTTCTCCCCAGGACATACCGTATGAATCCTGCTATCTGTACGTTTATTTCAGATACCTTCTACGACGGCAAACTCATACCCCATGAGGTAACAATGAGGAGGAGACTGGAGCTTAGAGGAGTAGACCTTCCGAATGAAGGGATCGCCATCCTTGCGGCAGAACATGAGGGGTGTTCTCAGAAGAGTGAAGAAGAGGGAGAGATTATCAAAAAGACCTATCTCTCACTCATCGGCCAGAAGTACATCGATGAGAAAGAGAATCTTCATGAGCTTACCGAACGTGACATTCTCGTTGTCACGCCCTATAACGTGCAGGTGAATTATCTGACATCCATCCTCCCACAGAAGGCCAGGGTCGGCACCGTCGATAAGTTCCAGGGACAGGAAGCCCCTGTCGTTCTGATCTCCATGGTTACCTCGAGCGGTGCGTACATGCCGCGTGATATCGAGTTCCTCTACAGCCCGAACAGACTGAACGTGGCTCTCTCCCGTGCGCAATGTCTCGCTGTCGTGGTAGCAAACCCCCGTCTTCAGGAAACCTCCTGCTCCACCGTACAGCAGATGAGACTCGTGAATACCTTCTGCCGCCTGTTCGAGTATGCACCTACGATACAGGTGACTCACTGACGCAGAGACCGCACAAAAACTCTCACAGGTGCTGATACCAGAGGATCTTCACAGGACAGTAGGCTCTCTGTGCCGTCACGCCAAATCGATATCGACGATCAGTTCATTGGCAAGCTCTTCGAGCACGTCGCGCAGAGTCTCCACGTTACTCTCCTTTCCTATCGAGATGACCATGTTCGCCTTGAACAGCTGACCGCCGGCCATCGAGGCCTCAACAACCTCGGTGTCAAGATCTTCCACGGTCGCACCGTTGTCTTTCAGAGCGGAGGAGATCCGGTAGACGATACCCGGGTGGTCCTGACCCACAAGCTGCAGACGGTAGTTCGTGCCAGAGCGGGGTATTTCTGCCATCACCTCTTCCACCCGTATGCTCAGGAAGGAAGTTTTCTCAGAGAGGATATCCTGTTTGAACGGTTCTACATGGTCAACGGGGACCTGGACGTGCAGGATACCGGCGAACTTGCCCACGAGGTTAGACATATGGCTTTCGACCCACTCGCCCTGATGGGCGTTCAGGATAGTGGAGACTGTCTCCACGATACCGGGACGATCGTCACCGATCAGGGTTATCACCAGCGATTTCTTCATTGATTCTTCCTCACTCTTCTGTATATGCCGACACCGGTGCACAGGTACACACGAGATTTCTGTCCCCGTACACATTATTGACTCTTCCCACCGGAGCCCAGTACTTCGTACCGTTCAGTGATGGAACCGGATAGGCTGCCTTCTGCCGGCTGTAACTGTGACTCCACTCATCAGAGGTAACACTCTCCACCGTATGCGGTGCATGCTTCAGGGGGTTATCCTCTTTATCGAGTAATCCACCTGCCAGCTCATCTATCTCCTTCCTGATTGCTATCAAGGCATCACAGAAACGGTCGATCTCCCACTTGGATTCACTTTCGGTCGGTTCGATCATAAGCGTACCGGGAACCGGAAAGGACATCGTCGGTGCATGAAAACCGTAGTCGATCAGGCGCTTTGCAACATCATCGACAGTGACTCCTGTCTCGTTCTTGATCTGGCGTAGATCGATGATGCATTCATGAGCGACCCATCCGTTGGAATCTGTGTACAAAAAAGGATAGTACTCCTTCAGTCGGGCAGCAAGATAATTGGCATTCAGAATCGCAGTCACGGTAGCCTGTTTCAATCCATCACTTCCCATCATCATGATATAGGCCCAGCTGACAGAAAGAATGCCGGAACTTCCCCATGAGGTGCCCGATACAGGGCCGACTGGCTGCGAATCATGAATCTGATGGGAACAACCGGGAAGAAAGGGCCTCAGATGTTCCTTCACCCCGATCGGGCCGACACCCGGCCCGCCTCCTCCATGCGGTATGGCAAAGGTCTTATGGAGGTTGAGGTGGGACACGTCTCCCCCGAAGGCACCCGGAGAGCTGATACCGACCATGGCATTCATGTTCGCTCCGTCGATATAGACCTGGCCTCCCGCCCGGTGCACGAGGTCACATACCTCCACGACACTCTTTTCGAACACGCCGTGGGTTGACGGGTAGGTGATCATGATCGCTGCCAGATTCTGTCCGTGCTGTTCCACCTTGGCCTTCAGATCCTCCATGCTGATATTCCCGTTCTCATCGGTTTCCACCACGACGACCTTCATTCCCGCCATGTGTGCCGACGCAGGATTGGTTCCGTGAGCGGATGCGGGGATCAGGCAGATATCGCGGTGGACCCCCCCCCTGCTATGGTGATAGGCGCGGATTGCCAGGAGACCGGCATATTCGCCCTGAGCACCACTGTTCGGCTGCAGTGAAACTGCATCATAGCCGGTTGTTTCACACAGCAGCCGTTCGAGTTCACCGATGAGTTGCACATATCCCTGAGCCTGATCGGATGGCACGTACGGATGCAGTTCGGTGAACTCGGGCCAGCTTATCGCCATCATCTCTGATGCGGCATTGAGTTTCATCGTGCAGGAACCGAGAGGGATCATCGCCCGGTCGAGAGCAAGGTCCTTGTCTGCGAGGCCTCTCATGTAGCGCATCATCTCTGTCTCGCTACGGTGTGAATTAAATACTTCGTGGGTAAGATATCTGCTGGTTCGTATCAGCTCTTCAGGCCACAGAGAATCCTCTCCCGCTTTGCCCCCCTCCCGGCTGAAGTCATGACCTTCACCGAGAAACACAGTGAGCAGGTTCTGGATATCCTCCTCTTTGGTCGTCTCATCAAGCGCGATGGTGATATGGGTGTCATTCAGACGACGAAGGTTGTATCCGCTACGTACGGCCTTGTTCATATACTCGTCAGTCTGCCCTGGAAGGTGTAGGGTGATTGTATCGAAGGGACGGGAAGTAATGACAGTGATCCCTCCCTGCTTCAGTCCCTCAGCCAGAGCTCTCGTGAAATAGTGAACTCTCTGTGCTATCCTCTTCAGCCCCTCGGGGCCATGATAGACGGCATACATTCCTGCCATCACTGCAAGAAGGGCCTGAGCGGTACAGATATTACTTGTTGCCTTCTCACGTCGGATGTGCTGTTCGCGCGTCTGGAGAGCCAGACGGTAGGCATCCCTTCCCTCACTATCGATCGAGAGACCTATCAGGCGGCCGGGCATCGATCGCTTGAACGCATCCCGGGTCGCCATGTAGGCTGCGTGCGGTCCTCCGTACATGAGGGGGACACCGAAACGCTGGGTATTCCCTATGGCGATGTCGGCACCGAATTCGCCCGGTGGTGTGAGGAGTGTCAGACTGAGAAGGTCGGCAGCAACGGCAACCACTGCATTCTTCTCATGCACACTCTCGCACAGAGCCCGATACTCATATACTTCACCGTCAGTCGAAGGATACTGAAGGAGAAGGCCGAACAGATCAAGCGATGAAAAATCCGCAGTGTAGGGGTCGTCCACGAGCACTTCAATGCCGAGTGCCTCTGCCCGGGTCTTCACCACAGCGATATTCTGAGGATGACAGTCCTGTGCCACGAAAAAGGTATTGCCTTTGCTCTTACTCACCCTCTGACAGAGCATCATAGCTTCTGCACAGGCGGTAGCCTCATCGAGCAGAGAGGCATTGGCCAGTTCCATTCCCGTCAGATCAGCGATCATCGTCTGGAAGTTGAACATCGCCTCCAGTCTTCCCTGTGATATCTCGGGCTGGTAGGGAGTATAGGATGTATACCAGGCGGGATTCTCCAGGATATTGCGCTGAATGACAGGGGGAAGATGCGTGTTGTGAAACCCCTGACCGATATAACTGGTGAGAAGGACATTCTTCTTCGCCATCACCCGCAGCCGCTCGAGCGCTTCGTGTTCGCTCATCCCGTTTCCGACGTTCATTTTATCTGTTCGTCTGATGGAGGAAGGAACGATTTCCTGAATCATTTCATCAAGTGATGAGAAGTCGAGATATGAAAGCATCTCCTTTCGGGATGTTTCATCAGGTCCGATATGCCGCCGAGAAAAATCATATGATTCGCTGCTGTGTTCCATGAAACGCCTCCAATTACCAGGTTGAAGAGATCAGACGTCCAGGGATACTATCCCCGATAGTATCTCTGAGGAACAAAGGGTAGCTTGACCACCTGTACAGGAACTTTCTTTTTCCTGACGAGGGCGAACAAAGCTGTCCCTACTGCTGTGTAATCCTTTTTTACGTACCCCATGGCTACCGGGCCTTCCACACTCGGCCCGTAGCCGCCGCTGGTGACAACGCCGACTTCTCTATCCTGATCGTCGATGATCGGTGCGCCATCTCTGACCGGCATCTTTCCCTGCGGTCTCAGACCTACCCGCTTCCGGCTCACTCCATCGCTGATCTGGGCCATGATAACCTCTGCTCCCGCATACCCTCCGCTACGCTCTCCGTCTGCCCTGCGGGCCTTGGAGAGAGCCCACAGGAGGCGGGCCTCTACCGGTGTCGTGGACTCATCCAGATCATGTCCGTACAGGCACAGACCGGATTCCAGGCGAAGCGAATCACGTGCACCGAGCCCGGCCGGTTCCACTTCTTCCTGAGCCAGGAGGGTGCGGGCGATATGTTCCGTATCATCATGCGCAACCGAGAGCTCGAACCCGTCCTCTCCGGTGTATCCCGAGCGGGTGACGAAACACTGTATGCCGTCGATCTCGATGCAATCAGCACTCATGAACGTCATATCCTTGACGGCCGGGGAGAACCTCGAAAGGACTGCCGCTGCGAGCGGACCCTGCAGGGCAAGAAGGCCCTGATCTTCCAGTACTTCGATCTCGCACTGATCACCGATATGCTCCCTCAAATGAAGTATATCGTGCTCCTTGCGAGAGGCATTGACCACCAGGAAGAGGTGGTCCCCTGCATTGGTGACCATCAGATCGTCAAGCACCCCGCCGCTGGTATTGGTGAGCAGGCCGTATCGCTGTCTCATCTCACCCAGACCGAGGATATCCACGGGCATCAGCAGTTCGAGTGCACGGCCCGCGCCCTCGCCCCTCAGACGGACCTGACCCATGTGAGAGACATCGAACAGGCTCGCACTCTCCCTCGTATGGGTATGCTCTCGTATGATCCCTGTCGGATAATTCACCGGCATACTGTAGCCTGCGAAGGGGACCATCTTCGCTCCCAGCTCAAGATGCAAGTCGTACAATGCTGTCTTCATGAATGCTTCACTCATAGCTCTCCACCTCTTCCATCTGTCCAGTATAACACGGACACACGGAAGATGAACAATAGGTTTTACCTATCGAATCACACGTCTCGTGGTAGAGACGGCTCTCCCCTGTCACCTGCACTGCCCCTTGATTCCTCGCACCACGGGATATTCTGTGACAACCCGCGGTTTTCTGGTATACTCATCGCAGGAGGTCACCAGTATGTTCGATATCAGAGAGATCGCGTTCCCCCCCCTTTCGGACGCACAGTTCGACCGGGAAGGGATCAGAAAAAAGCACATGGTACAGCAGGGACAGATCGCCGTGAAGAATCTGCTGAAGAACGACTTCTCGGCACACTTCTGTGAATCCGCCTCGGACGCCCTGCAGACTCTTCTGAGTCTCATCCCCCCTTCATCCCTTGTCGGGTGCGGCGATTCCCATACCCTCTTTGCTCTGAATGCCGAGGATGCACTGAACGAGATGAACTGTACTGTGATACCCCACACCTGTGCCGTGAACGGCAACGCATTCGATCAGAACGTCCCGGGGTATACGATCCTGGGGGACCGGAAGATAACACGGGAGATCCTTCGAAGCTATCTCGTCGCTGATGTGTTTCTCCTCTCAGCCAATGCCGTGACGCTCGATGGGCAGATCGTCAACATCGACGGGGCAGGCAACCGGATCGCCGGAAGCATCTACGGCTCAGACAGGATCATCGTCATCGCAGGTGCGAACAAGATCGCACGGGATCTCCCCGCCGCCCTTGACAGGATCCACGATGTCGCCGCTCAGATGAACAACATCAAGTATGAAAAAGAGATGCCCTGCAACAAGGCCGGGTACTGCGTCGACTGCAGAGACTCCCGCAGAGACTGTAATATCACGAGCATCATCCATAAACAGCCTGAGGAGTCGGACTTTCATGTCATCATCGTCGCGGAGGAACTCGGATTCTAGAATCCTGATGAGAAGGTGAACTGCCTGACAGGAGAAGCTTGACGACTCGACACTTTAGTACTATCTATACAGCATGAGCGTTTCATTGCAGCGACATCTTCAGATCTTGAAGAAGGTGGTACCTTTTCGTCGGAAAGAGGAAAGGTCAGGCCGAAAGCAGAACCTGAGATACGCTGCAGGAACAACACGGTCTGTTCATTGGAATGAAGAATCAGAAATAGAAAAGAGATAGGAGAAAAGCGATGAGACTACTAGATGCGATCGAGATGAGAAGAGCCTATCGGGCGTTCAGTGAAGAGATACTCGACAGAGATACTCTTACCAGATTGGCTATGGCAGCCCACACAGCTCCTTCAAGCATGAACAACCAGCCCTGGCGCATGATAACCGTCACGGACAGCGGGAAGCTCGACGCATTGAGAGAGACCCTCGGGGGAGGAAACTACTGGGCGAAAAAAGCACCGGCGATCACGGCATTCCTTACCAATCCTGCATGGTCGATGACACTGGGGGGAAGAGAATATGCTTTTTTTGAACTGGGTATGGCTGCTATGGCCTACCAGATGCAGGCGGTCAGCGAGGGCCTCTATGTCCACCCGATGGCTGGATTCAATGTAACAGGAGCAAAGAAGGTTCTGGGCATCGCGGATGAGGATATACTGGAGGTCCTGATGGCGGTCGGCAAACCGGGGGACAGTACACACCTGAACGAGAAGCACCTGGAAAGTGAGAACTCACCCCGCATCCGTAAGCCGCTGGAAGAAGTGATGGCCTATGATGCATGGCATGAAAGGTTGCGTCCACAGTCAAAAGGATAGTCAGAGTGGCCGGGGTCACCTTCCCGTCTGTCTGTGTGACCGGCAGGAAGGTGCTGTGTTGACGTTCACAGATCATCCCCATTTTCTAATCGGATCCTGGCGAAATCTGATTCAACCTCAAGAAAGGCATCGACAATAAGCGGATCGAAATGACTTCCTCTGCCCTCCTTGATGATACTGACGGTCTGTTCATGAGATGCTGCCTCCTTGTAGGGGCGACGGGAACTCACCGCATCATACACATCAACAAGAGCCATGATCCGCCCGCACAGCGGTATCTGCGTTCCCTCGAGCCCCGAAGGATACCCCGTTCCGTCCCACTTCTCGTGATGTGAGCTGGCAATTGCCACTCCGAGGTTGATGAAGGAGTTGTTCGGATACTTCTCCTGAACTTTCTTAAGGGTTTGTGCTCCTATGGCCGCATGCGTCTTCATCGTCTCGAACTCTTCTTTGGTGAGTCTGCCGGGCTTTAAAAGGATAGTGTCAGAGATGGCTATCTTGCCGATGTCGTGCAGAGGTGCTGCGTGAAAAATGTCAGTAACGAACTGGTCGTCGATCTCATCGACATACACCTCGCTGCGCTTAAGTTCCAGCGTGAGCTCACGGCAGAGAAGTCCGGTACGGTCGGTATGCCGCCCCGTGATACCATCCCGCGACTCCGCGAGCGATGATATTGCCGAAAGGGTCGCAAGATGCGATTCCTGAATCTCCTGCACCTGGGCGTCGATGATCTGCTGCAGATGTTCGCTGTACTGTTTAAGGGCAAGACTCATGCGGTGCATGTTGATATGCGTTCCGACCCGGGCTATCACCTCCTCCGCGTGGAACGGCTTGGTGATATAATCCACTCCCCCTTCCCTGAAGGCACGTATCTTATCTTCGGTCTCACTCATCGCACTGAGAAAGATCACCGGGATGGAAGCATACTCGCGCTCTTTCTTGAGTCTGCTGCACACATCATACCCGCTGATACCGGGCATCATGATATCAAGGAGAATCAGATCAGGCTTTCCCTTCTTCAGCGCCCGAAGCGCCATCTCACCGCTTGGGAAACTCATCACATCAAACCCTTCACGGTGAAGGATCTGTTCAAGCACCTGCAGGTTTGCCGGTGTATCATCTACGATCATGACCCTGCTGTTGCTGTCTTCTCCATCCAACATATCATTCTTCTCCCTCTGTCAGAATATTCAAGAGCGTATCATAGTCATACACATCGGCAAGACTCTTCAGATAGACACTGGCCTCTTCACTGTACGCTGCGACTGTTCCAAGTTTTTCTTTAAAGGAGATTACATCTCCGTTTTCTATGAAAGCGTACAGTGTATCTCGAAACTCCTTGGGAATTGCATGAAGCGCAACCGATCCTTCACTGGAAAGCTTACTCACTGGTGACCCCTGTTCGTTCTTACCCCCATACACAAGATCCAGATCAAGTATGTCTGCGATCTCTGCAAAGAGTTCCTCACGAGTAAGCGGTTTTTTCAGATACCCGTCAAAACCTTGTGCAAGGACCGCCTTCCTGTCATCTTCGAAAGCACTCGCTGTCACCGCTATGATGGGGATCTGTACACCCTGGTTAAGCGCTTTTATCTTTCTGGTTGCTGTGTACCCGTCCATCACCGGCATACGGAGATCCATCAGGATAAGATCGATCTCTTCCTGAACACACATATCTATCGCCTCCTGTCCGTTCACTGCATAAAAAAGAGTGAAACCCAGAGGAGTGAGAAGGGCCGAAAGAAGATCGAGGTTGTCCTTCTGGTCATCGACGATAAGGATACGATAGGTGCCGTCACGCAGATCAAAGCCGACAGCGTTGAGACCGGGACGGATCATCTGATAATGCATGTCTGAACTTGACGGAATCACAGGGACAGAGAACGTGAAGGTGGAGCCGCTGCCATAGGTACTGTCCGTACTGATCGATCCTCCCATGATCTCTATAAGCCGTTTCGTGATAGCCAGGCCCAGTCCTGTACCACCCGTATGCATACCGGCTTCAGACTGTTTGAACGCCTCGAAAATATGCTTCAAATCTTCCTTTCTGATGCCGACACCTGTGTCTATGACCGCTACACTCAGCTCATGATGATTATCAACGGTCTCAATGGCAAGACGGACAGTGATGGTTCCTTTCTCAGTGAACTTGAAACTGTTCCCGAGGATGTTGATCAATATCTGACGAAGTTTTCCACCATCCACTTCAAGGAAAGCGGGAACCATCGGGTCGCGCTCAATGGTGAAAGTGATAGCCTTCCGCTCTGCTATCAACGAGAACATCGCCTCAAGGTCTTCGAGGAAATCGCTCAAGGCAAACACTTCCACCTGGTTCATCAGTTTGCCTGCCTCTATCTTGGAAAGGTCGAGGACATCGTTTATAAGTTCAAGCAGGTGCCGACCGCTGCGGGTTATGGTCTTTATCTGTTCCTTCTGTCGCATCGTGAGAGCTGAATCTGTTTCCAGGATCTGAGAAAAACCGATGATTGCATTGAGAGGTGTCCTGATTTCGTGGCTCATGTTACTCAGGAAGAGACTCTTCGAGCGGTTTGCCTCTTCTGCAGCGATACGGGCGATTCTTTCCTCTTCGATACGCATCCTGTCGGTAATGTCCTCCTTCACGGCAAGATAGCTGGTCACCTGTCCCTCCATATCGTAGATAGGAGTGATGGACATGCTCTCATGATAGAGTTCGCCACTCTTCTTCCGGTTGATGAGAGAGCCCTCCCATATATGCCCTGCCGTGATCGTCTCCCACAGATCCTTGTAGATTATCGGGTCATTCATACCCGATTTGAGCAGCACAGTCTTCTGCCCGAGAGCTTCCCGACCTGTGTAGTCGGTGATTGCGGTGAAAGCGGGACTGACATAGGTGATAATGCCTTGAAGGTCAGTGATCATGAGGGCTACCGGGCTCTGCTCGATGGCTATCTCAAGGCGTCTGATGGCCTCCTCCTGCTCCTTGAGTTCTGTGATATCGACGGCACTCGCGATCAGATACCCATCTGTCCTGTTATCGTTCATGATCAGTTTCCCGTTCATCAGGGAGGGAAATACCGATCCGTCGCGACGGGTGTGGGGTATCTCGAGAGCTGCGAACTCACCTTTTTCCCGCAGGATATCAAGACTTCTAGCTATCCGAGGCATCTGCTTTTCGCTGTGAAATATGGAAAGATGCTTACCTATGAGCTCTTCCGGTCTGTACCCGTGCATCGCGGCGAAGTATTCGTTCACATACAGAAGATTCCCCTCGAGATCCGCAACAGCATTACCGTAGTTGGCCTGGTCGCTGACCGTCTGGAATTTCCTGAGTTCAATCTCAATCTGTTTCCTCTGGTCGATATCGTAGTCGACTCCCCGAGCCCCGATAATATTCGTATTCTCATCATACAGCGCCTCAGCACTCGAGGAGACCCAGAGAGTGCTTCCATCCTGCTGAACGATTGAGTTGTCATAGTTGCTGACCGGTTCACCTCGGTCGATGAGAGTTCGGTACAAGGTATGGAAATGGCCCGCAGAATCTGCGGTACGAAGGTCAAACACAGAGTGAGCTCCGATCCACGCATCGGGAGAGAATCCGTATACCATGGAGGCAACCGGACTGATGTACGTGAAGACCCCCTCCCGATCGGCTTCCCAGATCACCGTCCTGCTGTATTCTGCCACCTGACGGAAGCGTTCCTCATTGAGTGTGATATCTTTCTGAAGCTGCTGTTTCTCGGTGATATCCTCTTTGATAGCTATGAAATGGGTAATGATTCCATCATCATCCTTGATAGGAGCGATGGTCGCGGACTCTACATAGATATCGCCATCCTTCTTGACATTCTGAAAAGTCCCCTGCCACACTTCACCGCTGGTGATCGAGTCCCAGAGATCCTCGTAGTATTCAGGTGCGGCATTTCCCGATCTGAGAACTCTCGGATTGCTTCCAAGGAGTTCCTCACGGGTATAGCCGGTAGTCTCGCAGGTTTTCGGGTTCACATACTCGATCGTTCCGTTTCTATCGGTGATCACCACTGATACAGGGCTCTGCTCGATCGCGGTATTAAGCTTCGTGAACTCAACTACCTGCTGCCGCTCCTTCGTCACATCGGTTGCCGCAAGCAGCACGGCTGCCGGCTTTCCTTCAGCATCATGAATCGGCTGCATCGAGACCTTGAACCAGCGTTCCTGAGAATCGACCGTGTATTCGCTGGTAAAGTCCTGTCCTGAATTGTCCTGAAGCACTTGATGAACAGCACTCAGGATATCCCGGGAATACGGGGCAGGGAAGATATCACTCACACACTTCCCGATGAACTCTTCAGGGGGCAGAGAGAAAGAGGCGGCTCCGACCTCATTCATATACTGGTACACACCCTGCTCGTCAATAATCATAATCGATACATCAAGGCTCTCAATGAGCGAGCGGTATTTCTCCTCATTTCTCCTGAGCTCTTCCTCCATCTGCCTGCGCTCGGTCACATCGGTGATGAATCCTTCGATGAAGGATAGTGTTCCACTTTCGTACACTCCCCTTCCATTGACCCATACCCATCGGGAGTTCCCATCGCGTCGCATGAGATGGTGTTCCACGGAGAATCGTCCGCTCACGGCCAACTCTGTTTTAATGGCACTCCTCACTGCATCAAGCTCCTCAGATGGTATGAGGTCCAGAAATGAGCGTTTTGCATTCCTGATAAAATCATCGGCAGGATAGCCTGTCAGTTCCTCGATACCGTCACTCATGAAATCGATTGTCCACTGGCCGTCTGCGAGTGCTCTCAAGGCGACCCCTTTGAGGTTATTCAGCAGCAGATTGACTTTGCGACTCGATTCCAGAAGGGCTATCTCCATCTGATGCTGTACCGTATAATCACGGACCACGACAAGAAGTCTCTCTTCAGTGAGAGCAGAGAAGCGGGCTTCCAGATAGTGGGGGCTTCCCCCTATCGCCATCTCGAAAAACTCCACAGCATGTGCAAGGTTTAAAAGAACATCCCTTCCCTTGTTCAGGTAATTTCCGATAGGTATGGCAGGAAATACGTCTGTGATATAGTGTTTTTCGTACTTTTGAACAGGCAGGTAGGAACGATTGAGCACAGAAGGTTTGAACTGGAGAATGAACCCATCATGATTGAGAATGAGAAGACCATCGGGCATTGACTCTATGATCGAGTTGGTATAGCGCACCTGTGCGTTGAGCTGGAGTTCCACCTCTTTCTGACGGGTTATATCGGTGAGTGTAGTGAACACAAGCGAAGGATTCTGGTCGTTCTCATAGAACTGAGGTTCCGAGTTCACGATGACCCATGAACGTTTTGAACCATCCCCTCTATATATTCCCACCACTTCATCGCTTATCCGAGTTCCGCTTCGCAGGGCTCTCATCGGTGCAAACTCAATCCAGAATACCCGGCAATCGGACTCATCGGTCAAGTGCCACTGGCAGGGTATTCGTGAATGGTCGTTCAGCTGATCTATGGTGAGGCCCAGGAGTCTGAGAGCAGCAGGATTCGCATCAAGCACCCTTCCCTGACTGTCATGATAGATAACTCCCTGCTCCATATGGGTGAACAGGGTGTTGAGCATACTCTCACTCTCTTTGAGCGACTCTTCCACATGCATGAGGGTATCGATATCTGTGAAAATACCCTGGGCACCGAGCACCTTCCCCTCCTCGATAATCGGCATCAGAGAAACTTTACACCACTTGTACCTGCCGCTTTTCATACGCAGACGATAGGAGATCGAGGTCATTGATCTCTTTTCGAGACTGGAGAGAACCTGGGAGAAACTCTCATGAACTGCAGGATGAAGATAGTCATAGATTGTCGTCCCCTGCACCTCCTGCGGCTGAAAACCGAGAACATGGGGCAGTGCATTGCTCGAATATGTGAAGATGCCAGATAGAGAGATTTCGAAAAGGACTTCACTGAGAGAATCGAACAGTGGAAGATACCGTTTCCAGCTGCTGAACAGTTCCATCTCTTCGCGATGCTGCAGCGCATAGTGAAGCACCCGCTGTACAAGAAGGGACAGCAGGGCAAGTTCTTCAGGTAGGAAGGCAGAGCCCCTCCCCTCTTTGTCTTCCTCGCAATTACGACAATATATACGGAGGATCCCAAGGTTGACCGTATCATCACCAAGCTCATAGGAGACTGCAGCACCAGTGAGCTCTGCATTCATGCTGGTGTACTGTCTCTCGTTCATTTCGAGAAAGACAGAGACATTCTGTGGGTAGCGGAAAGCATCGGGAAGGTGTTCAACTATATAGCGGCAGAGGGAATCGATAGTTGAAGTCCTACTCGAAATCAGCCTGGTAAGGCCGTTATGAAAGGCAAGTTCCTTCCTACGCTCACTCAGCTCCTCACTCAGGGTCTCATTGGTCCGGGAAAGCTCATGGAGTTGTGTTCTGAGACTGTTGATTTCGCGTTGAAGCTGCTCGGTATCCACTCGTAGACTCCTCCCCGTACACCAGATATGTCATCTATCTATCAATACTATCATACCCGTTCTCCGTTTGCCAGAACTCTGAGAGATGACTTGGGTAGATCCAATTCCTGAATAGACATATACGGTTCTTCACCTGCCATACAAAGATTCGCAGCCCCGCTGCCGGCGGATAAAAAGAATCGGGAACCAGCACATGGGTATAGAGATGCGCTTCCCGTAGCATCTCACAGCTGAGAGCGGGTGCGGGTGAGATACTCCCGTGCTTCACACAGTGTCTGTTCAAGAACGTCGAAGAGCTTTGTGAACGTTCCTGTCTGTGGCATACTGAGCGAATCGCGGAGTATCTTCTCACACTCGACACACAGCCGGTGCGCTTCTGTCGCTCCGATAGCTCCGCAGCTCCCCTTACACCTGTGAAGATGGGATACTGCAGAAGCAGTGTCGGAGTGCTCCATCGAATCCTGTAAAGCCTGCAGTATCGAGGGAAACTCTTCTATGAAGGAGGAGAGTATGCTGCGGTACAGCGGTTCATTCTTTCCCATCAGGGATATACCGAGTGAGATATCGATCGCAGGTGTTCCTGAGGATGGATTCTGACGCTGGCGGGCAATCTGGAGGGTCTTCGTGATAAGTTCATCGGGGTCATACGGTTTGGCCAGAAAGCCGTTCACGTGCAGATCATTGAACTGGTCCTCCACCGAAGAGATCAGGTCTGCAGAGAGGATCAGGATCGGGATATCAGGATCCTTCTCTCTGATGAGTCGTGTCGCTTCATACCCGTTCATTCCGCTCATGTGAAGGTCCATGAGAATCACATCAAGTGTGTCGCCCTGATCCAGGAACAGGTGGTAGGCTTCCTCTCCATTGACGGCCTCGAGAACAGTATGACCTCTGTTTTCAAGCAGTTCATGAACAATCATCCTGTTCGTGGCATTATCTTCAACCACAAGAACCTTGAGTGGATGCTCAGGGAGTGTCACCTCCTGTCTTTTTTCAGAAGCCGGTGCATCTTCACCCGTGCCGAAGAGCTGCAGCAGCGCATTGAAGAATACCGAATTGATGAGAGGAAGGGGGAGAATGATGTCCCGTTCACTCATCGTCTCCTCCTGGCTGCCCTCGTGATCGATATCATGGATGAACAGTATGATAGAGGGTATTGTATAGGGAGAGCCATTGATATCAGCGCAAAACCCCCCGGGAAGGCTTCCGATATGATCGAGTTCTAAGATCAGAAGGTCATAGGAATGTGGCTGAGACAGAAGAGGAAACAGGATCTCAAACGAAGAGACAGACTCGTAGGCAAGACCGTACCGGTCAAGAAGGTCCTCGATCTGCTGCGAGAGAATTTTCTCGGGAAGGACAAGAAGTGCCCGGTGCTGTGAAAAGTCTACCGATTTCCTCAACTGATTCTCACGCGCCTGTCCCTCCTGATCGATCTTAAGGGGTATTCTGATTGTGAAGGTACTCCCCTTTCCTTCGGTGCTCGCAACTTCTACCGAACCGTTCATAGCCTCCAGAAGTCCTTTAACGATGGAAAGGCCAAGACCGGAGCCGCCGTAACGCCGGCTGATAGAGGTATCTCCCTGGCTGAACGGGTTGAACAGGGAAGAGAGCTGTTCTTCACTCATGCCGATTCCGGTATCACTCATTTCTATCAGAAGCAGACACCGGGTCTCTTGTATGTCAGGGGCTGATAATGAAAGGGTGATCTCGCCCGACTCAGTGAACTTCACGGCATTATGCAGAAGGTTGGTGAGAATCTGCCGGATTCTTGTCGGGTCTCCGATGAGAAAGGGAGGCACGTCCGGCGCGGTCTGAACCTTCAGCTCAAGCCCTTTTTCCCTGATCATCCACGAATCGATACTCAGAGTATCCTGAAGAATATCGTCAAGGCGGAACGCAACATGTTCGATCCTCGTACGCCCCTGTTCGAGGCGGGAATACTCGAGGATATCCTCCATGATAACCTGAGCCGTCTCGCTGGAGTCTTTTATGGCCGTCAGGTAGCGTTTCTGGACTGGATCAAGGTTCGTTTTTTCAAGCAGGTAACTCATCCCTCGTATACCGTTGAGGGGAGTGCGCACTTCATGCGAGACACGTGCCATGAACATCCCCTTCTGAGCATCAGCCTGTTCTGCTCTGATCTGCGCTGCCACCTTCTCCTTGACCACCTTGCGTAGACGCACTATCCAGAAGGCACTGATGATGAGAATCAGAAGGAACAGGGAGAGGATGATTGCAGCAGCGCGGATGAGCTCTGAATAATCGTAGGTCTGTTCGTACCGTATCCAGGAACCGAGAACGGAAGAAAGCTCATTCTCGCTTATATCGTCGAGAGATTTCTGTATGATTGAGGCAAGGAGCGGAAGGTCACTTCGCACCGCCATGTGAAGCGATTGAGGGCCTCCTTCATTGACCGTGATGAACTTCAGTTCACTGAGCCCGAGAGTGCGCGACAGGTAGGCACTGGTCGCTTCATTGCCGATAAATGCGACCTCCTCTCCCCTGTTCACCGCCAGCAGTGCATCCTGCACGGTATCGTAGGTCCTGAGGTGGATATCAGGGTAGGCCCTAAGAAATCCTTCATGACTGCTCTCTTTCTGCACTGCAACCTGTCTTCCGGCCAGATCATCAAAGGAACTTATTGTCGTATTGCTGTTCTGGATGACAATAGAGCGTTGAAAGTTCATGTAGGGTTCAAGATAGGTCAAAAACTCTGCTCGCCCAGCAGTATAGCCGATGGCAGCGAGCAGTTCGATTCTGCCCTCTCTGGCACCTGAGAGAGCATCACTCCAGGAGAGGGCGGGGTCACTGATGAAGGTAAGTCCACTGCGTGCTGAAACGAGCGAGAGGATATCAGCAGCGATTCCACGGTGTATTCCCTTTTCGTCGAAGAATTCGAAGGGCATGAACTGCGGGTCTACTCCGAGACGAACCTCAGTGTGAGTTTCGATAAAGGTCTTCTCTTCCTCGGTGAACGAAAGGGATGAACGTGCTCCTAACGAAGCGAGAGATGATAGAACCATAAGAAAGATCAGAAGGAACATTGAGGGGCCATTGCTTCTCATCTCTCAGACCCCGCACACTCAGATTTCACCACGGAGGGTATCTGCTATCTCGATGAAAGAGGAGAATACAAACGGGTCGAAGTGTCGTTCAGATTCCTGTCTCATGACGTTGAGAGCTTCTTCATGAGGCATCGCTTCCTTGTAGACTCTCTCATGAGTCAGTGCGTCATAGACATCTATCACAGCCATCAGCCGCCCGGCGAGGGGGATCTGCTGCCCGGCGAGCCCTGCAGGGTACCCTGTACCGTCATACCATTCGTGATGGGTCGCTATGATCGTTTTTGCTGTCTCAATGAAACTGATCGGCTCTTCATCCGCCTTCTGACCATATTCGAGTGATTCGACACCTTTTTCGACATGCGTACGCATGATGAGAAGCTCCTGGTCATCGAGTTTTCCCGGCTTGAGCAGAATGGAATCGGGAACCCCGACCTTACCGATATCGTGAAGAGGTGCGGTCACAGCCATTTCCTTCAACTGATGTTCTGTCAGCCGATAGCGCTCATCGCCGTCGCTGCTGACTTTTTCACCCAGAAGGTACATCATTCTGCGGGTCCTCAGGGAATGGTCCTTCGACTCGATACTTCGCGTCTCAAGAAGACGCACAAGTGCGCTGACGGTAATGTCATGAGCTCTACGTATCTTCACTGTTCGCTTATACACGAGCTGTTCGAGATGACGGGAATATTCGATGATCTCCCGCTTTGCCTCCAGAAGCCTGAGCTGCAGCTCTATCCGCTTCTGGAGAGAGAAGAAGTTGAGAGGTTTCCTCACGTAATCGACAGCACCCTTCTCAAGGCCGAGAATCTCACTCTCCACATCCTCACTGTTAGTCAGTATGATGACCGGTGTTGTAATCCCCATCTCCCGAAGGTGGTCCAGAAACTCAAACCCGTTCATGACAGGCATCATGAGATCCAGAAGGATCAGGTCGTACTCCGGTTCCACCGCGATGTTTGCCAGAGCTTCTTCACCGTTGACAGAAGTCATGATAGTGTGACCATTGAGAAAATTCCTGATCATGGTGAGATCCAGATTCGAATCATCGACAGCAAGGATGCGTGCCACTGTAAAGCCTCCCCTTAGTACAGATATAGTCTACCATTTGAGGTATAATGAGTAAACCGTAGATATCTGAAAATCGGCCGATTGGTGAGAGTACCATCACAGTCACCTCACAATGGTGCGAATGCTTTCTAGTAGATGAAGCTTAGTCGGAAAATCAGCGGTCAAGCACCACTGCAGAACACACAGGTGCTTGACCTCAGGTGATCAATAGAACCCGAGGAGTCCGGGAAGGAAGGTGGAGATTTCAGGAACATAGGCGATAATGAACAGCGCAATGACCTCTACGATGATGAAGGGGATGATCGCCCGGGATAAGGTTGATAACTTCAGTTTCGTGATACTGCAGGCGACAAAGAGACAGGCCCCTACAGGGGGAGTCATCAGTGCGATGTTCAGCGACAGGACCATGACGATACCGAAATGGATTCCACTCATGCCGATACTCAGTGCGATCGGGTGGAGGATCGGTCCGAGAATGATCAGTGCAGCTGCAATATCCATGAACATTCCGACCACAAGCATCAGAAGGATGATCAGCAGCAGGATGATCTTGGGATTCTCGGTAGTGGAAAGGAGCCACTGGGCTATCATTTCGGGAACCTGATTGATCGCAAGGACCCAGCTGAGAATACTCGCCGTACCGATAATGAGAAAGACGACACCGGTGATCTTCGCTGTGTTGACGAACATCGGCGAGAGGTCCTTCAGTTTGATGCTTTTCAGGATGAAGAAACCGACGACCATGGCATAGGCGACGGCAACAGCGGCAGCCTCGGTGGGAGTGAACACTCCACTGAGAATTCCGCCGAGAATGATGATAGGCATCAGAAGAGGAAGTGTCGCGTCCTTCAGTCCGATCAGCTTCTCTTTGAAGGTCGTTTTCATCCCCTTTGGATACCCCCGCTTGATACTGATGAAAGCAGACATGACCATCAGGACTGCAGCAAGGGTAAGTCCCGGAAGGAACCCTGCAGCGAACAGTCCTGCTATCGAGACATTCATCAGAGACCCGTAGATGACCATCATGTTCGATGGGGGAATCGTCGGACCGATGATCGATGATGCGGCAGTGACGCTCGCTGCAAAGTCAAGGTCATATCCGTCCTCTTCCATCGCCGGGATCAGCATGGTACCGATGGCAGCGGTATCGCTCACTGCTGCACCGGTCATACCGGCAAAGAAGACACTGGCGACGATGTTCGCGTGTGCAAGTCCTCCACGCACGTTCCCCACGAGGATATTTGAGAACTTGACGAGCCGACCGGTGATCCCGGTCTTGTTCATGATCTCTCCGGCAAGGATGAAAAAGGGCATAGCCATCAGGGTGAACATGTCAAGACCGCTGAAAAACTGAAGCGGAGCCATCGTGAACATGGCAACATCCTGAGCCATCATGTACAGTCCCACCAGACCGGCGACTCCGATGGTGAAACCGATGGGAACTCCTAGGATAAGGAGTGTCGCAAATACTACTATAATTGATACAAACATACTCAGGACCCCTTAAATATCGATAATTTTCTTTTCAGCCACATGCTTGCTGAAACCGTCTGCAATGTCCTTGATGTACCCCAATACCAGCTGAAGCATGGCAAGAGCCATGGAAACAGGTATCGCGAGCGTAGGTAGGACCATGGTGATTCCCAGTCCCATCGATATCTGGAACGTTGCATCCCTGACCATCAGCACGGCGTAGTAAAACATAATGAAAAGGAAAGTGGCATTGACAAGAAATATCAGGGTACCGAGAATACTGCGCATAAGAGTGGACTTCGTACTGTCCATAAGCATGGAGAGCCCTACGTGCTCGTTCTCCCGTATCCCGATACTTATCGCAAGGGATGCAGACCATATCATCAGATAGCGGCTCAGCTCTTCTGACCACCCCAGCGGCTGCCTGAAAACATAGCGAAACAGCACTCCGAGAAGGACGACAGCAGTCATTCCCCCTATGGATATCGTGCATAGGTAGCTGACCAGATTATTAAGCCATCTACTAAGATTGGACATCATGAGAAGCGTCTTTGGTTCCTGTTGGTCCATCAATTGTTCCTCCTAAACAGGAACACCGACTGTACAGTCGGCGTTCCCTGGATCAGATTTATACAGTCAGAAACCGTATCAGAGTCCGAGTTCCTTTTCTGCATCTTCGATGGCTTTCAGGAAACGGTCAACCCAGTACTTGCCCTGGCTCTTGTAGGTATTCTCGAGGAATTCACGGGCAGCAGGGATAGCAAGATCTCTGAACTGCTTCATTTCATAGCTATTGGGGACGTAGACGTTCATCTTCGCCATAAGAGTGGGAAGACCCTTATCACTTGAGTCGATGATTCTTGATACTCCGCGACCTGCAAGAATGGCGGTACGGGCAGCATCGTCGATGATTTTCTTCTGATCCGAGCTGAGACCGTTGTAGAAGCGTGGACTCATCACCCAGACATAGGGAGCATACAGATGGTTCGAGAGAGTGATATAATCCTGCACCTCATAGAATTTAGCCATGTTGATGATCGAAATAGGGTTCATCTGGCCATCCACGACACCGGTTTGCAAAGACGTATACACTTCCGACCATGCCACTACCGTGGGAGAACCGCCGAGTGATTTGACTACAGCCTGATGAAGGGGGACCGACATCGTCCTGATCTTAAGTCCCTTCATGTCCTGAGGACTGCGAATCTCTCGCTTACTGTTCGTAAACGCGAAGAAACCACCTGACTCACCGAAACCGAGCACCTTGAAACCGGCTTTACGTTCGATATCAGCAGCGAGTTCCTTGCCGAAGGATCCATCATAGACCTTGTAGCCGACGTTATAGCTGCTGAAAGCGAATGGAAGGTTTGTCACGTCAATCAGAGGGTAGAACGTCGAAAGACCTCCGGTTGATGAGATGAAGGAGTGCACGATACCTGCCTTGACCTGAAGCATCGTCTCCCGTTCCTTGCCCAGGACTCCGTTCGGGTAGATATCAACAAGAATATCCCCATTGCTATTCGCCTCGACTTCACTCTTGAAGGTCGCTGCCATCGCGGCAGAAGGCACATCAAAAGGTTCCTGCGGATTCAGGTGAGCGAGTTTGATGGTTAGAGGAGCAGCAGAAAGAGAGGCAACCATGAGAGCGAGCACCAGTAACACCAATACATGTTTTTTCATATACGTCTCCTTACGACAGTGTTTTCTATTACTGTACGGCAGGGGTTGTAACAAGTCAACATTTATGTATCGGATAATTTTCTACTCATTTTTTCATTAATTACATAATCATTCCAGTATATCTAAAGCAAAACCAAAATCATGCATCATGTATATGAAGACAGCCTCTCCTTTGATAGCAGGATACCACAGAAACCTTCCGGTATTATGAGGTTTACAGTAATGCTACTACAGAATCTGTAATAAAACTGCACAGACTGTCCCCCGTGTCTCTGGTTACCTGAGATCACCTCATATCGTATACGCTCATGGCTGAAGGCATCGGCGGGAACGTTCAGAAGAAAAGAGACCACGTCCTACACTCCTGAATCCATGGGAACCTGATTACAGAGAATCGGTGTCCTGTTTCGTTTTAAGCCTCTGATTCTTGAAAGTTTTATCCATTTGCTTCATATTGTCAGCATCATAAAAGGAAAGGAAATGCTATGAGTAAGAATTTATACGAGAAGGTATGGGACGCTCACACAGTCGCTGAGCTCTCCGACGGCTCGACACAGCTGTTCATCGGTGCCCACCTGATCCATGAAGTGACCAGTCCTCAGGCCTTCGGGATGCTCGAAGAAAAAGGCCTCACGGTGAAATACCCTCAGCGTACATTTGCGACCGTAGACCATATCGTACCGACCAATGAGACTGAGGAACCATACAGTGACCCCCTGGCCCAGGAAATGATCGATGCTATCCGGAGAAACACCAGAAGACATGGTATCACCTTCTTCGATACCAATACCGGTATGCAGGGTGTTGTCCACATCGTCGGCCCCGAGCAGGGTATCACGCAGCCCGGCATGACGATCGTCTGCGGGGACTCACATACCAGTACTCATGGCGCCTTCGGAGCCATCGCCTTCGGCATCGGAACCAGCCAGGTCCGTGACGTCCTTGCCACCCAGACGATGAAAATGGGAAAGCTCAAAGTGAGAAGGATCAATGTCAACGGTACCCTCGCACCCGGCGTCACGGCAAAGGATGTCATTCTCCACATCCTCAAGGAACTTGGTGTGAACGGAGGAACCGGCTATGCCTACGAGTATGGCGGGGAAGTGATCGACAACCTTTCCATGGAAGGGCGCATGACGATCTGCAACATGTCCATCGAGGGGGGGGCCCGTTGCGGTTACATCAATCCAGATGAGACCACGTTCGCATACCTCAAAGGTCGTCCCTATGCTCCAAAAAAAGAAGCGTGGGATGCGGCAGTCAAACACTGGGAGGCTGTTGCCAGTGCACCGGATGCAGATTATGACGATGTAGTGAACTTCGATGCAGCAGATATCGCCCCAACGGTCACCTGGGGTATCAACCCGGGACAGGGGATACAGATCAACGAGACGATACCGACAGTGTCGACACTTCCCGAGGATCTTCAAAGCAGTGCACGCGAAGCGCTGGAGTATATGGATTTCCAGGAAGGTCAGCCTATCGAAGGTACTCCGATTGATGTCGTATTCATCGGCTCGTGCACCAATGGGCGCCTCAGTGACCTCCAGGAAGCCGCTGAAGCAGTGAAAGGAAGAAAAGTGGCAGAGGGAGTGACAGCTCTGGCTGTTCCCGGATCGCAGATCGTTGCGCTCGAGGCTGAGAGGCTCGGACTCGATAAGATCTTTACCGATGCAGGTTTCCAGTGGCGTCAGGCCGGCTGTTCGATGTGTCTTGCGATGAACCCCGACAAACTTGTTGGCCGGCAGATCTGTGCGAGCACGAGCAACAGAAACTTCAAAGGCCGTCAGGGCTCTCCCACCGGAAGAACCATCCTGATGAGCCCGGTCATGGCAGCCGCGGCAGCGGTCACAGGGAAAGTGAGTGATGCCCGCAAAGTCTTCACCATCACAGGCTAAGGAGGAAACAATGGCACTGGAAAAAATTCTTAGAAGAAGCGGGAAGGCAGTACCCGTTGTCGGTGACGATATCGACACGGACCGTATCATCCCCGCCCGGTTCATGAAATGTGTGACCTTCGATGGACTTGGTGAATACATGTTCTACGATGTACGGTTCGACCCGGACACGGGAAAGAAGACCGCTCACAACCTCAACGATGAACGGTTCAAAGAGGCTTCGATCATCATAAGCGGCAGCAACTTCGGATGCGGCAGTTCAAGAGAGCATGCACCACAGGCAATTGCAAAAGCAGGATTCGTTGCGGTGATTGCTGAAGGGTATGCAGAGATCTTCTTCGGCAACAGTACACAGCTCGGTATTCCCTGTGTCAATGTGAGTCACGCTGACCGGTTGAAGCTCTCTCAGGCAGTAGAAGAAGACCCCGCGCAGGAGATTATCATTGACCTCGAAAAAATGGTTGTACGTTACGGCGCAGGAGAGGTGCCTTGTGCCATGCGTGAAGCAAACCGTCAGGCGCTGATGAGCGGAGACTGGGACCCGCTACAGGAACTGATCGACAATGCTGACAAAGCAGATGCAGTCGCAGCTTCACTGAACTACATATAAGCAGATACCGATCGCCCTTGAGCTTAGAAGACACGAATAACCCGCCTGAAGGAGAACACCTCCGTGGCGGGTTTTTGCTGGTATCGGCACTCACGTACATACGAACAGACAGAAAGTGGACTCCGGGGACATCACTCCTGTACGGACACTCAGTGTACCTTAGTCCCTTCCTTCCGTTTCCTCAATGCGCTGCCGTGTCTGAGTCGCCTTCCGGGAACGTCTCTTTCCGGCCTTGCAGTCATACATGGCTGCATCAGCTTCTGTGACGGCTTCTTCAAAACTTTTCTCACTCTCCTTCACATAGAACGAATACCCGCATGCCACGTCATACGCACAGGCATCGGTATGGAATTCAAACCTCTGAACATCAGTGCAGAGAAGGGACATCTGTTCGTACGTCGTCGAGGAAATAAGTACCATGAACTCGTCAGAACCCACTCGGTACACATCACTTCGACCGGGAACAAGGTTGCTCATCTGAAGCACCAGGTCCTTCAGGACATTATCACCCTCGGATCTTCCGAAGGTATCATTGATCGACCTCAGAGAATCGACATCGACCATGAGCAGTCCGATGGGATCAAAGGCTCTGTGTTTCTCCATGATGCGGGCCACACGCTTCTCATACCCTTTACGGTTTCCTGCCCCTGTAAGAGTGTCGGTATAGCTGAGTTCGAGGAGCACCTTCGCCCTTACCTCGCTCTCCTGTTCGCGAGAGACGAATCTGATACTGTGGTACAACAGGATCGCTCCGCTGATCGCCATCCCTATATGCACCGTGAGTGCGTTCTCCAGAACGACTGAGAGCAGCAGGAGAACAAGCTCGGCAAACACCGTGAGAAACAATGCACCGATCGCGAGCAGGAAGCTAAGAATATCCTTGTTCCCATGAAGGAATTCGATGAGGAGGAGTATGAACAGTGCGCTGATGAACAGCAGGAGATACAGACCGGCGAACTGCAGAGTTTCCGAATACTGGACGAACCCGGCAAACTGCAACACACCGACGATGATATAGGCTCCGATCAACGACTCTGCGGCAATCATGAAAACCCTGATGATACGCCCTATGATCGAGTACGATACCCTGACATACTGAATCAGGAAGTACGGCAGGAGATACAGTGCCATGTATCCAAAATCCAGAGCCAGCACCGCATTGGGAATCAGGATGAACTTGGTACAGTTATGTGCAAAAATCCACGACCCGAGAGCGATCTCTATCCACCCGAAATACCACATACTCTCTCTCTTGCGCCCGGGAGTGAGAATGAACGAAACGGAGGCAGCAAGCACTCCAGCAAACAGGAAGATGATTCCGAAGATCAGGTTCGGCAGTTCTCTCAACTGATAGAACACCTGGTCAGACTTCGTTCCCAGGGTCGGCAGCTGGATGATTCCGGCAAACTGGTTCTGTGAGTGGAAGGTCATCACCAGAGATAGCTCATGACCTGCAGCCCAGTCGGGCAGTCTGATGTAGTGCATGAACGATCCGCCGAGTACGGGTCTTCGAAAGGGGGTATCGCCCTGGCCGTATTCATAGATGTTCCGACCGTCGATCAGGACCGACAGAGACCTCATACTCGTTTCAAAAGCGAGGCTGACATTGGTGTTCGGCAGTTCTTCAGGGAGAATTCTCGAAAGCACATACGTCTTCCCGCTGAGCATCCCCTCTATCTTATATGGCAGTTCAATATCTTCTTCTATGACTGTACCCCGGTAGGAGAGTGCCCATCCATCAGAGACAGGGGTCATCGTCCCCTCGGATAACGGATCAAATCCGAGCAATGAGTTGGCGTAGAGAGTCAGAAGAAGAACCACAGTAAAAAGAAGAAGAAGGATTCGATGCAGGAGTATTCGCTGTGAACCATCATTCTGTCGTACAATTTTCATTGCTATCTCCAAAGCTATCCGTATCGTTGGCATACGGCAGACCGGTGTATCACTTACTTAATTGGGTACCGTCGATTGAGGCAAATCAGGCTGAATGCCTCAGGCAGTATCCCCTCAGCCATCACCCACCCTGAACAGACCGACACGTTCCCCTATACTACCTTTCAGTATCGTGTATTATGATAAACGGAAAATGCCGACAAATCAAACAAATATCACATATTACGATATGTTTCGTGCATATATAACCATGGAAACGATTTATAAAAAAACCGGCCACGTATGTTATGACATACGGTAACGGAGGGAATCAGCTGCCGAGTCGATACACTCCCTACCAGTACGCTGAACTCTATGTTTCTGCATGATAACTGCTTCGAGCGAACGGCTCACTGATGACCCAGGAGAACCCCATGCTCTCGGCCTCTCTTTTCCAGCGTATGAAGGTGTCAGGATGGACAAACTGTGCCACGTCGAGAGACTCTTTCGAAGGCTTCAGGTACTGGCCTAGACAGAGACGGTCACACCCTGCTTCTCTCAGCTGATGCAGGACTTGTCTGATCTGCTCCTCTGTTTCTCCTAGACCGAGCATCATCGAGGTTTTCACCTGCGTATCGGGCCACTTCCGTTTTGCCAGGCTGAGCAGATGCAATGATCGCTGGAACTCGCCCCCCGGGCGGGCAGTCCTGTACAGCTCAGGAACCGTCTCCACATTATGACTGAATACGAACGGCCGTGCATCATTCAGGATATCGAGGGCTGCCTCCTGCACACCTTTGAAATCAGGAACGAGGATCTCGAACCTCATGGAGGGGTTCATCGTCCTGCAGCTGTGTATCACATCTCGAAACTGGTCGGCTCCCCCGTCATCAAGATCATCCCGGTCAACACTGGTAAGCACAAGATACTGTATGCCGAGTTCTCTGCAGAGCTCGGCCACTCTCTCCGGCTCCGAGGGATCGGGGGGAAGTGGAGTACCGTGTGCTACCGAGCAGAATGGACAGTTCCTTGTACAGGTATGGCCGAGAATGAGAACGGTTGCTGTTCCCTTTGCCCAGCACTCTCCCTGGTTTGGACACTTCGCCTCGGTGCATATCGTATCTACCTTGTGAGAGGCAAGGAGAAGCTCGGTCTTGTGGTATTGAGCCCCGGTTGCCAGCCCTTTTCTGATCCATGGGGGAAATGGTATGTGATCAGCCATGAAAGACCTCCTTGCGCGTACGGGAAAAATCTGTGATGATGCGCTGTGCGATAGCCGCTCCCTCTTTTTTCAGCTGATCCATCGCCAGCACTCTCCCCTCCTCCTGTTTCACGCTCGTCATTTCTACTCCATCGATACCGCAGGGCACCATCATATCGAAAAGGGAGAGGTCGTTCATGATATTGATCGCAATGCCATGCATGCTCACCGAGTGAGACAGCTGCACTCCTACCGAAGCAATCTTCTTCTCCCCCACCCACAGCCCCGGATACCGGGGAACGCGTGTCGCTGCGACTGAGCAGAGACTGAGAAGGTCGATACCGATCTGTTCGAGATAGTGGACAAAGGGTGCAACACGGAAGTGTAGGGAGGTAAGGCTCACTATCGGATAGATGACCAGCTGCCCCGGGTTATGGGCGGTTGATCCCCCGCCGCGACGAATCTGGACCACATCGATTCCCCGTGATCCAAGGATGTCCTGAGAATACAGCAGTCTGTTATGTTGAGTATTGAGCCCAAGCGTGATAACCGGAGGGTGTTCCACAAAGAGCATGAGTGATGGCGCATCACTTTCAAGGACATGTTCGTGAAGTCTCTCCTGAAGGGCAAGAGCCTCACGGTACTCCATCACTGAGCAGTCAATGAACACCAGGTCTCCGTCTGTCCCATCCATCACATGACAACCGGCTGGAAGCATATCGTGTATCACCATACCATATCGTGGCAGGATGGGCCTCTTTTGTCAATTCGCCCGGTCCCGCGATCACAGTACCTGTTGCACACAGAGAGGATGATGTTGATCTCAGTCGTTCTCCTTCGCCCTGTTTCTCGCTTCCACCCGTTCGATGATCTCCCGGGTCAGTGAACTTATCTGAGCGGGCAGGTGATCATCCTTTCTGTTGAGAAGGAACCGGGAATCGAGAGTCTTTCCGTCGGTAGCTGACACGAGTGCGTTATGGACATCAGCCTTGTTCCTGATCTTTGTCTCGAACAGTGCATCTCCATACCCCCTCCCGATCAGATCCTTCTCTGCGTACTCCTCTGCAACCCGTCGCCCCTGAACCATGTTGGCCGCCACACCGAGAAGCTCAGCCACGGAAGTGCCGCTGGGAGGGGTCGTGTTGTTGACCCAGGCCTGGAAGAACTCAAGGCCCCAGATCGACAGCACATCCAGCTTGATAGGAACGATGTAAAAATCGGCGGCAAGAAGTGCTGCATGGGTATAGGGAGAAAGGGTCGGAGGGACATCAAGAACGATATAATCGTACTCATCTCCGATATCTTCCAGAAGCTTCAGGAGCACCTGTTTGTTCTCTCTTATATCAAGTTCCCACATACGCAGATGGGAGGGAAGCAGATACAGGGTATCGATAACTTCTCTGATACCTTCCACCGTCTCCTTACGGTTTTTCTTCGATGCATTGAACAGCTGGTTCATCGTCATCTGAATCACCCCCCGCCGCCGTTCCAGTGCACTGAAGATACTCCCGATATTCTCCCCTGAGAGCAGATCCACGAGGTCCTCATGACTGAGGCAGTACTCGGTTGCGTTCATCTGGGGGTCCAGATCGATCAGCAGGGTCTTCTTGTTGTGAAGTTTTGCGATTCCGTGTGCGACGTTCACTGCGAGGGTGGTCTTCCCCACTCCCCCTTTCATGTTCATGAATGCTAGTACATTGGGCATATCTGTCTCCTTCTCAAGTTCATCTGTAGGCTACATCGGCAAGACGTGAAAGGAACTTAGGGTAGCGATAAGGAATTCCTGACATTTCAAAATTATACAGGAGAATCTTTTGGAAGTGAAGAGAAAAACGAAAGTGGAAACAGTGTCTCCATGAGGTCTCAGCGATACGAGAAACTGACGATGGTTCCATCATGGATCGTATAGCTGCAGTTCAGGATATGCTGGGCAATCCAGGCGATACTCGTTTCGTGGTAGAAAAAGACATGCGTCTCTTCGTTTCTATAGCCCCAGGAACTGAAGGGCCTGTCCTCGGGTATAAGCTGTGTTCTGCAGTAGATCGTACCACGGTCAGTGAGGAGGGCTTTCATGTGTCTGAAGGACTCTGCGGGATGGTAGAAGTGTTCTATCACTTCACAGGCGAAGAGAAAATCATACCGTTCCCGCAGCACATCCTCATCGGAGTGGAAGTAGGGATCCCACAGACTCACGCGGTACCCCAGCTCCTCAAGCATCACGGCAACTACAGGGCCGGGACCTGCACCGTAGTCAAGTCCGCAAGCACCTTCAGGTTCTGATGCAGCAATCACCTCGACGAAGGATCTCACGAAAGCCCGGTATCTCGGGTCATTCACATCGTTGTTGTGAGTGAGGTACTGACTCTTCTCAGCCTGTGCATCCAGCAGGTAACGCCTGTCCATGAAAATGCCGAGACACTGAGAGCAGTGTCCATAGCGGTAGCGGCCGGTCTGTTCAAGGGGCACGTTCGAAGTACCGCAGAGGGGGCAGGTGTCCACGTCATTCATAGCATGCAGCATAGCACAGGGGTCAAGGATGGAGAAGTAAGGAAGCCAGAGCCCGTCCCATGCGGGCTCATGAATGCGCCCTGTGA